>CAVKOT010000131.1:0-8421 GCA_963658045.1 Opitutia bacterium UBA4654 | reverse complement strand
GGGTGCCGCTTCAAGGACAATCCCATAGGCAACAACCCCAACTATCCCTATGAGGCCGCCTATGCCCGGTATGACTGGGCACAGCTGGCCAGCCTGCCCGACGCGCGCCTCAACAGCCCCGCCCTGCTCTACAATGGCAGTGACTATCTCCTGCTCAGCGAGGCCGACAACCGTGGCATCTTCTCGGCCTCCATGCTTCTTCCCTGCCAGTCCGACGGGGAGTTTGCCTACTGCTTCGCAGGCGAGCACAAGGACTATCTCACCCTGCATCCCCAGCGTGTGACCGTCACCCTGCCTGCCCAGACCCCCTGGCGCATGGTGGCGGTGGGCTCCCTGCAGGACATCTTCCAGACGACCCTTACCGAGAACCTGTGCCCGCCCACCCGCCATCCCGACACCTCGTGGATACGCCCCGGGCGTGTCGCATGGTACTGGGGAGGCAGTGACGGCAACGAGTCCCCCTTCCGCCAGGCCTATGGCACCCTGCGTGACGGCGAGATGGCCTATGCCGACCTGGCCGCCGACATGGGGTGGGAATACACCACCATCGATGGCGGGTGGAACCAGGAGTGGGTCCCCCAGGTGGTGAGCCATGCCCGCGAGAGGGGCGTGCATGCCCTGCTCTGGCAGACGGCCACACTGTCCAGTGACCGCTCCTTCTCCTGCGAGAACATGGAAGC
The DNA here is from genome assembly GCA_963658045.1 of Opitutia bacterium UBA4654. Taxonomy (GTDB): domain Bacteria; phylum Bacteroidota; class Bacteroidia; order Bacteroidales; family Bacteroidaceae; genus Physcousia. The sequence goes on along the minus strand of CAVKOT010000131.1, from coordinate 7,741 downwards.
GACCCTGCGCCAGTGGCGCGAGTGGGGCATCGTGGGCGTGAAGATAGACTTCTGGGAGGACGACTCGCACGAGACCATGCAGCGCATGGAGCAGTTGCTCGACCTGTGTGCCAGGTACCACATGCTGGTGGACCTGCACGGATGCATACGCCCCTCGGGCCTGCGCCGCACCTATCCCAACCTCATGACCCAGGAGGGCATCTTCGGTGGGGAGCAGAACTTCTGGCATTATGACCAGGTCACCCCCGAGCACCACGTCAATATGCTCTACACACGCTGCGTGGTGGGGGCGGCCGACTTCACGCCCGGTGACTTCGCCTCATTCCGTGGCCTCTTCTTCACCAATGCCTCGCTGGCCCACCGCCTGGCCCTCCTCACGGCCATTGAGAGCGGCCTCGTGCATGTGTGCGAGAGCCCCCAGAACCTCAGGTACTTCCCCGGGCGCGACATCATGAGGCGGTTCCCCGTGGCCTGGGACGAGACGCGCCTGCTGGAGGGGGAGGTGCAGCAGTATGCCACTATAGCGCGCCGCCATGGCTCTGACTGGTGGCTGAGCGGGGTGTGCGTGGATGGGCGCACCTCACGGGTGAGCCTGGACTTCCTGGACAAGGGCAAGAAATACACCGCATATATTTATCGCGACGGCAACTGCCGTACAGACCTCCGCTTCGAGAGGCGCACCGTGCGCCGTGGCGACAGGCTCAGCCTGCCCTGCCTCAGCGGCGGCGGCTTCCTCGTGCAGGTGACCACCGATGCCCACCTGCCTGTGCCCATGCCTGCTGTCACCTACGAGGCCGAGGCCAGGGCTAACACCCTCTCGCCAGGCGTGACACGCTCCGACTTCCCGGCCCTGCATGCCTCAGGAGGCCAGCAGGTCAACGAGATTGGGCTGGGGCGCAGCCTGCAGTGGAACGGGGTGCGTGCCCCGCATGAGGGGGATTACCTGCTCACGCTCTATTACAGCACCGAGGATGACCGCCAGGCGACGCTCCTCGTCGATGGCCAGGTGGTGGAGTCCGAGGCGCGCTTCTACGGCAACGCGGGCTACCCATCCTCGCAGACCCACAGTTATGGTGCCGATGGCATGGGATTTCACAATGTGGTGGTGCACCTGCGGGCTGGCAAGCACACCGTGACCGTGCAGAGTCCCGACCGGGGATGGGCCCCCAACTTTGACCGCCTGACACTCACACCCCTGCCCGGGGACGTTCCCCCAGCCCCTGCCCAGGGCGTTAAATGGGCGAAGTGAGGAAAAACCTTGCACGAAATGAAGGGATTTCTGTAAGAGAATGAGTAACTTTGCGCAGGATTTCTGACAGGCTGGCCAGGCTCGTCCTCCAGCACGAGGGAATGCGCGTGATAACGTAACGAAGTTCACACACATATATATAATATGAGAGTAACCTTTTTCAAGACTCCACAGAGGAGCATCATCGCCACAGAGAGCAGACAGCCCCTGAGCGCAGAAGACACGGAGAAACTTTGCTGGCTCTACGGCGGAGCGCAGGTGGTCACGGAGGAGAGCCTGGACGGGCACTTCGTGGGACCGCGCCGCGAGATGGTGACTCCATGGAGCACAAACGCGGTGGAGATTACCCAGAACATGGCCATCGAGGGCGTGACACGCATCGAGGAGTACTTCCCCGTGCGGGACGCTAATGCCGAGCATGACCCCATGCTGCAGCGCCTTTACCAGGGGCTCGACCAGAAGGTGTTCACCACCAACATCCAGCCAGCGCCCATCCTGGAGATTGATGACCTGGAGGCTTACAACGAGCAGGAGGGCCTGGCCCTGTCGGCAGAGGAGATTGAGTATCTGCACGGTGTGGAGAAGCAGCTGGGCCGCAAGCTCACCGACAGCGAGGTGTTCGGCTTTGCCCAGATCAACAGCGAGCACTGCCGCCACAAGATATTCGGTGGCACGTTCATCATTGATGGCGAGGAGAAGGAGAGTTCCCTCTTCCAGATGATCAAGAAGACCACTCAGGAGAACCCCCATCACATCCTCTCGGCCTACAAGGACAATGTGGCATTTGCCCAGGGCCCCGTTGTCGAGCAGTTCGCTCCTGCCAACCACGAGACGAGCGACTACTTCGTCATCCGTGACATCGAGAGTGTCATCAGCATCAAGGCCGAGACGCACAACTTCCCCACCACCGTGGAGCCCTTCAACGGAGCCAGCACGGGCACGGGCGGAGAGATACGCGACCGCATGGGTGGCGGCACAGGCTCGTGGCCCATTGCGGGCACGGCCGTCTATATGACCTCCTACCCCCGCACCGACAGCGAGCAGCATGCCTGGGAGCAGCAGATGGAGCCACGCCCCTGGCTGTACCAGACTCCCCAGCAGATACTCACCAAGGCATCCAACGGAGCCAGCGACTTCGGCAACAAGTTCGGCCAGCCGCTCATCTGCGGCTCGGTGCTCACCTTCGAGCACAAGGAGGGTGACGAGAAGTATGCCTATGACAAGGTGGTGATGCTGGCCGGTGGCGTGGGCTACGGTACCAAGCGCGACTGCCTGAAGGGTACCCCGCAGAAGGGCAACAAGGTGGTCGTGGTGGGCGGTGACAACTACCGCATCGGCCTGGGCGGCGGCTCTGTGTCCAGTGTGGAGACCGGACGCTACAGCAGCGGCATCGAGCTGAATGCCGTGCAGCGCGCCAACCCCGAGATGCAGAAGCGTGCCTACAACCTCATACGCTCCCTGTGCGAGGAGGACAAGAACCCCGTGGTGAGCATCCATGACCACGGCAGCGCGGGACATGTCAACTGCCTGAGCGAGCTGGTGGAGGACTGTGGCGGGCTCATCCACATGGACAAGTTGCCCATCGGCGACCATACCCTCTCGGCCAAGGAAATCATCGCCAACGAGAGCCAGGAGCGCATGGGACTGCTCATCGACGAGCACCACATCGACCACGTGCGCCGCATCGCCGAGCGTGAGCGCGCCCCGCTCTATGTGGTGGGAGAGACCACCGGTGACGCGCACTTCGCCTTTGAGCAGGCCGACGGTAAGCGTCCCTTTGACCTGGAGGTGAGCCAGATGTTCGGTCATTCGCCCAAGACCATCATGCGCGACCGCACCGTGGAGCGCAAGTATGCCCCTGTGCAATACACCCCCGGTGACATCGAGAGCAAGGTGCGGCAGGTGCTGCGCCTGGAGGCTGTGGCCTGCAAGGACTGGCTCACCAACAAGGTGGACCGCTCGGTGACGGGCAAGGTGGCACGCCAGCAGTGCCAGGGCGAGCTGCAGTTGCCGCTCTCTGACTGCGGTGTGGTGGCCCTCGACTACCGTGGCACGCGGGGCATTGCCACAGCGCTGGGGCATGCTCCCCAGGCTGCGCTGGTCAGCCCCGAGGCCGGATCGGTGCTCTCAGTGGCCGAGTCACTGACCAACATCGTGTGGGCTCCCCTCGTGGAGGGGCTCGACAGCGTGAGCCTGTCAGCCAACTGGATGTGGCCCTGCCGTGCCCAGGAGGGCGAGGACGCGCGCCTCTACCAGGCTGTGCAGGCCCTGTCAGAGTTCTGCCTCAAGCTTCAGATTAACGTGCCCACGGGCAAGGACAGCCTATCCATGACCCAGAAATACCCCAGTGGCGAGAAGATTATCTCCCCTGGAACTGTCATCGTGAGCAGTGGTGGCCAGGTGAGTGACGTGAAGAAGGTGGTGAGCCCGGTGCTCCGCCAGGAGAAGTCCACCCTGCTGCACATCGACTTCTCGTTCTGTCCCCTCAGTCTGGGCGGCTCGGCCTTCGCGCAGTCGCTGGGCTATGTGGGCAGCGACGTGCCCACGGTGAGGGATGCCGAGTACTTCCGTGACGCGTTCAACGCTGTGCAGACCCTGATCAATGACGGCCTCATCCTGGCCGGACATGACATATCCGCAGGTGGCCTGGTGACCACGCTGCTTGAGATGACCTTTGCCAATACCACAGGCGGCCTCGACATCCACCTTGACAAGATGAAGGACGGTGACCTGGTCAAGGTGCTCTTCTCGGAGAACCCTGGCGTTGTCATCCAGGTGGCTGACAAGCACTGCTCCCAGGTGAAGAAGATGCTCGAGGACATGGGCATCGGCTACATCAACATAGGCCATCCCACCCAGGAGCGCACGCTCACCATCACCCGTGACGGCGAGACCGTGAGCCTGGACATTGACCAGATGAGGCAGGAGTGGTACCGCAGCAGTTACCTCATGGACACCAAGCAGAGCCTGAACGGCAAGGCCGAGGAGCGTGCCGCCAACCTGGGCAAGCAGCCTGTGCGCTGGCACATGCCTGCCGGCTTCACGGGCAAAATGAGCCAGTACGGGCTCAACCCTGACCGCAGGGAACCGAGCGGCATACGCGCTGCCATCATCCGCGAGAAGGGTACCAATGGCGAGCGTGAGATGGCTTACATGCTCTACCTGGCGGGCTTCGATGTCAAGGACGTGATGATGACCGACCTGGTGAGCGGGCGCGAGACACTCGATGATGTGAACTTCATCGTCTTCTGCGGCGGCTTCTCCAACAGTGACGTGCTGGGCTCGGCCAAGGGATGGGCTGGCGCGTTCCTCTACAATCCCCGCGCCAAGGAGACCCTCGACCGCTTCTATGCCCGCGAGGACACCCTCTCGCTGGGCGTGTGCAACGGATGCCAGCTGATGATGGAACTGGGTCTGGTGGGCCGCACCGGCGGCGTGACGGCTGACGGCAGCCGTCCCCACATGGAGCACAATGACTCCCGCAAGTTTGAGTCGGCCTTCCTGGGTGTCAATGTGCAGCAGGGTGGCCACAGCGTGCTGCTCGACAGCCTGGCTGGCAGCAGCCTGGGCCTGTGGGTAGCCCATGGCGAGGGCAAGTTCGTGCTTCCCGGTAGCGAGGAGGACTACAACGTGGTGCTCAAGTATGCCTATGAGGGCTATCCTGCCAATCCCAATGGCAGCAGCTTCGCCACAGCGGGCATCGCCAGTGCCGATGGCCGCCATCTGGCCATGATGCCTCACCTTGAGCGCGCCTTCCTGCCCTGGCAGTGCGCCTACTATCCCGTGGAGCGTCTGGCCACAGACCAGGTTACCCCCTGGATAGAGGCGTTTGTCAACGCGCGCCACTGGGTGGAGCAGCACCAGCGGTAAGGCCCTGCGTCATACCGGCAATACAGGAAGCGGGTCACGGGACTTGCCCGTGACCCGCTTCTCTCAGCCTGCACGCATGTGCCCTGGGTGGCAAGTGCGTAAGGCTGTCCATAATCAAATGACATAACCATAAAGGCGGATGCCCGCGTCCTGCCCGCCATCCCCACGCACGGAGCATGACGGCGGCAGGTGCCGGACATCTACTGGACTATCAAAATGTATTGGGAACTATTCTCTAACTTCTTCCATATCGGCCTCTTCACCATCGGCGGTGGATATGCCATGATACCGCTCATCCAGCAGAAGGTGGTGGACCAGAAGCGGTGGGTAAGCGAGGAGGAACTGGTTGACCTGATGGCTGTGGCACAGAGTTGCCCAGGCATCTTCGCCGTCAACATCAGCATCTTCATCGGCTACAAGTTGCGTGGCGTGAAAGGCGCATTGTGCTGCACCCTGGGTGCATGCCTGCCCTCGTTTCTCATCATTCTGGCCATCGCCATGCTCTTCCAGCAGTTCAAGGACAACGAGTGGGTGGCGCGCTTCTTCCGTGGCATACGCCCGGCTGTGGTCGCCCTCATCGCCGCCCCCGTGTTCAAGATGGCTCGCACGGCCCATGTCACCCTGCGCACCCTGTGGATTCCTGTGCTCTCGGCCCTGGTCATCTGGCTTCTGGGGGTGAGTCCCATCTACGTCATCCTGGTGGCCGGACTGGGCGGATATGCCTATGGCCAACTTATCCAGGAGCCCGATGAGGCTGGCGCTGCCACGGACGCACCCTCCACCGACGAGGCTGTGGATGGGGAGAAAGAACATACGGAACACACACAACAACACACGACATGATACTACTCTTCTTGAGACTCTTTTGGACATTCTTCTGCATAGGGCTCTTCGGCTTTGGCGGAGGCTATGCGATGATATCCATGATACAGGGCGAGGTGGTGACCCATTACCACTGGATGACCATGGGCGAGTTTACTGACATCGTGGCCGTGAGCCAGAGCACGCCAGGCCCCATCGGCATCAACAGTGCCACCTATGTGGGCTACACGGCTGCCATGGACGCAGGGCACGAGTGGTACTGGGGGCTGCTGGGCAGCCTGACCGCCACCGTGGCCGTGGTACTGCCCAGCCTCATCCTGATGCTCATCATCAGCAAGTTCCTGATGAAGTACAAGGACCACCCTGTGGTGGAGCACGTGTTCCAGGGCCTGCGCCCTGCCGTGGTGGGCCTGCTGGCCGCAGCCGCCCTGCTGCTCATGACGGAGGAGAACTTCGGCAGCCGCACTGACTGCCCCTGGCAGTTCTGGATCAGCGTGGGGATTTTCCTCTTCGCCTTCATCGGGCAGAAGGTGTATAAGATGGGCCCCATCCTGCTCATTGTCCTGTGCGGACTCACGGGGATGCTCCTGCTGTGAGCCCCCGGGGCGGGATGGGGGCTGTCCCATGCCCGCCGCTAAGTCTTTTATCCTCAACCTAAATGCAAAACCATTGCTTATGATCACGATGTCATTCCCCATTTCCATCAAGCCGCTGGCCACGCTGCTGCTGGCTGCCGCATCACTCCTGCCTGTCCGGGCCGCCATGCCCCATGTGCCAGGATGGACTGCCTCTGCCGATGGCCAGCCGGTGGCAAAGGCCGACACCTTGCGCTACATCTCCCAGGAGGAGAAGGGCCAGGGGCAGTTCCTGTGGTACGGACACAGTCCCAAGGGCTATCCCCGCCGCATCCCCGCCATCACTACCACCCGCACAGGCACGCTGGTGGCCGTGGCCGACGAGCGTCCCTGCGGGTCGGACATCGGTTTCGGCGAGGTTGATCTGCTCAGCCGCTACAGCACCAATGACGGACTCACCTGGAGTGACCCCGTGTGCATTGCTGATGGGGACAATGGCGTGAAGGACTACCCCTTCTTTGGCAGGGGCTTCGGTGATGCCGCCCTGGTGGCCGACCGCGAGAGTGACGAGGTGCTCATCATGTGCGTGAGTGGCTGTGTGCCTTACCCCTATGCCACAGCCGACCGTCATCCCTGCGTGGCGCGCCTGCGCAGCCATGACGGCGGGCGCACGTGGCAGAAGGCCCAGGATGTGACCACACAGTTCTGGGGCAGGACGGGCGAGAGCATCTTCGCCCCCGCCGACAGCAGTGTGGTTCCCTATGGAGGCTTCTTCGGGAGCGGGCGCATCGTGCAGAGCCGCCTGGTGAAGAAGGGTAAGTACTACCGCCTCTATGCCGCCATGCTCTGCCGTGGCAAGGCCATGCAGGGAGCCTATGTGGTGTATTCGGATGACTTCGGGGCCTCGTGGCACATGCTGGGGGGCGACCCCCGCGTGCAGGCGTGCCCTGGCAGCGACGAGCCCAAGGTGGAGGAACTGCCTGGTGGTGACATCGTGCTGAGTGGCCGCAAGTGGTATGGCCGGTGGTTCAACGTGTGGCGGTTCGCCTCCAGTGACTTCACCTCGGGGCAGTGGGACCAGCCTGTGGCCAGCGACCAGGTGCAGGGAGGCATCCGGGTGGGCGCGAACAGTTGCAATGGTGAGATACTGCTCCTGCCTGCCACATGTGTGCGCACGGGTCAGCCCACCCACGTCCTGCTGCAGAGCCTGCCCACAGGCAACGGC
>CAVKOT010000130.1:0-8424 GCA_963658045.1 Opitutia bacterium UBA4654 | reverse complement strand
CCACTAATCCAGTTTATGAAAGAGAAAAGTGTCTAGTGAATCCAGGAAAAGACATTCAGATAGTTGAAGGGCAGGCAGTATAACTGACTTTCCATTTCAATTATACTGCCCGGCACCACGCAGTACTATTGCCCAGAGGATGTCAGTAGTACTGCCCTTATTCGGGCAATATGCTTCCAGGGGATAATCCTCAGATGACGAGCAGAAAGCCGTGTGCCTCCCATCGGGGGCTCACGGCTTTCTGCATTCCATCACTTGTGGCTATTTCCCCTTCTTGGGGAGAAGCAATCACCAGTTCCCATCCCAAAGTGAACGCCCAGAGGTGCCGGCAGGCTCACTCTCCCCACCTTCACGCTTTACGAACTCCTCCTCGTCCCCGATGGTGTTGGAACATGATAACGTGGAGGCTATCAATAAAGACTCACACCGAACTTCTGCCACACAGACCTGTGGCTTTATGTACTTTTTCATTCTCAAACTATTGCTCATTAAGAAAAAAGGATTTCACTTACGTATCACTATCTTTCGGCCTTCCCGCACATAGATGCCTGGCACGAGTTTTCCCTGGCAGAGACGGCCAGAGAGGTCATATATCCTGTTGTCCTGTGAGGGCTCCTGCTGTGGCATGGTAACCGCAGTTTCCACTTGCGCGGCATCCAGCATAAGCCCTTTCACGTCGCTCTGCTGTCGTGGCAACACCAGGTAAGCACGCTCCGTACTTTTCATCTTGAAAGGAGCACCGTTGTCTGCGCCCCAGTAGAAGCCAAAATCCGCTCCGCCCTTCGTGGTCAGCTTATAGTAATAATTATTGGTTGCATTCTCTGTGTCATATATGATATTGCCTTCCGCATCAAACTCACCATGAAGAAGGGTCTCGCCTTCCAGGAGAGATGTCGCATCACGAGTCGTTTCATAAATAGGGTAGGTGCCCTCGCTCCCTTGTATCATAAGCGGAGTCTTTGCGGGGACGGCATCACCAGCCTTGTAACGCTCGGTCAATTTGAGTTCACCCTTCTCGTATGTAACAGCATAACCTGTGCAGCCACGGGGCATTTCGTAATTACAACTTTGAGAGGTATATGTTGTGTAACCATATGTGCTGATTATAAGTTGTCCCACTCTCTTGGCGTAGAGGGCTACGCCAGAAGATGTCTTGTTTGTATCATAACAGGAAAAAACAGTTGGACTTTCTGATCTGTCGATTCCAATCATCAATTGGCTATTATTAGAGCCATTCTTCGGAAAAATTATAATGGCATTTATTTTATTTGTCGTGGTTGTCGTTATTGTAATGGTGGCCAGGGCTCCCGATGGAATTGAAGTTTTAAGACTGTCAACTAAGCCCATGTAATTGTGCTTTGTCGCACTATTGTTAGATGGGTAAAGAAACTTGCGGTTTACTTTGTCATAAAGCCCCCAACTAACTTTTCCCCTGTCTGATATTTTCCTCAGTATTAACTCATACACTCTTGATTGGTCACTTTTGTTTGATGCGACATCTATGCCGCTGATAATATCTCCATTTCGTTTTCCTTCAATATTGGCTGCAGCTCGATTGTTTTCTTTCTGAAATCCCATGGCTCTAATGCCCTTGCCGTCAACAATAATGTACTTCCCTCCATCCACTAACTGGCTACTCTTTGTCACCAACTCATACACCACCTCCTGTGCGCCCAAGTGGAGGACACCAACCAAGAAGAAGCACATGCAGACTGAAATGTCTCGAAGGGCCTGTGACATGGAAGACCCTCCTCTCGTTTTTGCCTTCAGGTTCATTATGATTTTATATTATTATAAATTTATATTACATGACAATGGAGAAGGTGACACTACTCCATAACATTGTCTGAAGAAAGGCCATGATGCTGGCAATTCCCTTCCTATGCTCTACAAAAGTATAACTTTTTCGCAGAATAGCCCCCGTTTACGGTATGAAACATTCACGAAGAAGCCGAAATACGTTAGTATTCCGACATATCGTACTATATCTGCACAAAGCCATTCCGCAATAATGGTAAAGTTATTCTTCAGATTCCCTTGTATTCACTGGAATTGGTTGAAATGAAGTTTTCGCGGGCTTTCTCTCCAAACATGTGCATGGCGAAATATCTAACTATATTCACATTGACAGCATTTCCTAACTGCTTATATGCTTGCTGGCGAATCTCGTCTGGGTGAAAACTTTCCGGGAAACTTTGCAGCCTTGCACATTCTCTTGGGGTTAGAAATCGCTTTCTTGGTCCGATTATGGAAGTTTGTACGATAGCTACCAAAGCAGGGAAATAAGTGTTTACCTTTACCCTTATGCCAGAAGGACGCAACTGGAATATTTGATTCCATATGTTCGGATGCGTGGTCTGGCCTGCTTGCCATTCCAATTTTGCCTTTGCTCCAAAGAATAACGGGTTCCTCCTGGCCTTTTCAAGCCAGTGGTTAATGAAATCCTTGTTGGCAATGTAGAGTTCATTATTCTTTAGAATGAAATTCTGTTTCCATGTGGGATACTGAGAAATGTCCTCGCCTGTGTCCAGTTCGCGAAGTCTATCAGACCATATAGGAAATCCTGGAAGTTTGTTTACATGGATGCCCTGTATAAATTCATTCCACAGATTGATGAGATTCTCGAGGTCTGTGGAGATATGATAATCCTCCAAATGCTCAATCTCGTTGTCTGGTTGCAGGATTGTGCCTATTTTGCATGGAACCTGAAGCCTCTTGTCAAATGTGACAGGCGCAATGCTGCCGAGATCTTTGCGTATGCACATTATATACACTCTCTCGCGGTGTTGTGGAATGCCTACATAGTGGGGGCTAAATATGACAGGCTGTGGAAGAAGGTCGTAACCCAATTCCGTCAATTTCCCATGTATTACTTTCCATGTGTTTCCGTGATCATGGCTGGCAAGATTACGCACGTTTTCTAATAATGCGTATTTCGGGTGATGGTGTTCTATGATACGGCAAATATCAAAGAAGAGCGTTCCTTTCGTGGAGTCCTCAAACCCCAGTCTGTTCCCTGCTTTTGAGAATGCCTGGCAGGGGAAGCCAGCGCATAAGACATCATGCGCTGGAATGTCCTGGGCTTTAATTTTCGTGATGTCACCAGCAGGGACAATACCATAATTTGCCTCATAGGTTTTCCTGCAGTCTGCATCAATATCACATGCAAATACGCATTTTCCACCAAGTGAAGTCATTGCCTGGTGAAATCCTCCTATGCCACAAAATAGATCAATAAATTTGAATGCCTTCATTGCTTGTCGTAAGTATATCGGAAGATGACAAGGTTGTCATCTTCCAGTACTTTCTTATTTATACTGAATTTGGGCCTTCTTGCGCTGCCATCTTGCTGGTGTCCCTGCTTAAAGTCGGTTAGCGCCCCTCTGTAGTTGACCCGGTTAAGTTCCAGGATGTACATCTTTGTGAACTTGACAGAGTTCTTCATCCTCTTGTGATAGGACATCTCGTCCTTTTCAAAGGTGGAATCTACACTCTTTATGTATCTCACTCTCCCTTTTGTCGCCTCGTATCCTGTTTTCTCGTCATCTTTGATCGTTTCGTGTTCATAGATGACGTACCAGAATTTGCCGTGCTTGTAGATACATTCAATGAGATGCTCTTGATCATTTCCTGGTGTCTGTTTCTGACTGATATCGCTTGCTTTCAAGTCACCATAGAAATCATCTTCCTCGAAATGAATGTCAAAGTCCATTTCTCCCTTGCCCTTTTGCGAACTGCCCACATAACGCATTTTCGTCTCCAAGTTGTTGTCAACGACAAACTTGTTGAACTTGTACTCAAGAAACCATCCTGCCCATTCCGCTTGCTTCCAATGTCTCCAGGAGTTCTTGTGCATTTCTTTGATGGTGTCAAGTGCCCGAAGCCATATCCCAAACGAGAAGCCACAGTTGAACTTCCGAAACAAATCAAACAGGGTGTTGCCATCTGATGCGTTTCTTGTGATGTAGTCATGGAACTTGTCGTATCTGATGACGGAAATCGTGTTACCAAATTTGTCTTCCTTGGTAAATATTCCATGAGTCATCGCTTGGAACAGGTCATTCGTATAGACGTGAGCAGAAGAGTTGTGCCCTTTCTTTTGCAGATAAGTCTCTTTCTTGAAGTCCACAAAGATGATGTTGTCTCCATGGTGCACGTCACCATAATGATATACCCCGATGTAGCGTGTGTCAATATCCGGACTCTGCTCGTGCATGGCATTTGCATATTGGTTAAACCACAATGGCAGTTGTACCCTCTTCTTGAAAATAGGATGTGGATTTCCCAGGTATGTACAAGTCCTGACCAAAAGGTGAGTCTTCTTGTTACCATTCGAATACTCCAGTACCCACTTCCGTTGAGACACATAAAGTATCTTGCTATTGTCTTCCCCCAGGGCTTTAATCAGGCATTCCTTTAATTCATTGCCTGTGAGTGGCTGGTCCTGGGCTATGACAAGGCTCTTGTCCAATGTTATCTGTTCACTGTCAACGTTCATCCTCTTTCTTGATAATTTGCTCAATCGTAGAGATATAAGGAGAGAAATGCCTCTCGTTACATTCTAGACGAACCTTAGAGCCGCCAAAGTTACAAAGATTTTTTTTCTCGGCATTCTTTAGCGCGAAACACAAATAGGAATTTCCCGCACATTCAAAGCCAAGTGATTTCAGAAAAGATGCGTCTGCTAATATGGGACAACTGGGCTGCAGTTCATACAATTCAGAATTATCCTTGTTGTGTAGGAGTAGATATTTGGGGGCCACCTTAAAATCTTTTATTTGCAAAGATCCTTTGCGTCTGTCAGCTCTTACATAATATATATGGTTCCTCATGATGAGTTTATGCTGCTTGTCACTTTTGTAGTATCCGATTAGGACTGTTGCTTGTAGGAAGGCTCTTGACAGGCTCCTCTCCTGCTTCTCCTCTGTTTCCCCCTTGTTGATGAATGAGGCAAGCACTGCCTTTCCCAGTGCTCGTGCCAGTCGGGGAGGTACGGCATTTCCTATCATTTTGTATAAAGCCAATATGTTTGGGCAGTCGAATACAAAGTTGTCAGGAAAGGTTTGTATGCGCGCGCATTCACGAACACTAAGGCGGCGATACTCGTGTTCTCTGCCTGGCTGGAATGTCCACTTTTCCGGTCCCAAATACGCCATGGGGGGCGAGGATGGATGTAGTGGTGCATTTTCACCTGTGGCATGTATGGTAAAAGAGGGACGTTCCCATCCTCTGCGCCTGTTTGCATAATAGTAATACGGATTGAAACTTCCTGTGTATATGTCGTGGTTCGCACGTGTGCAGTTGGGCGTGGTGATTTTCTCGCTACGGAATCCTCTGGGGGGCTCTTTAATGTCTCCGATGGCCTTCCTCAATGTGATGGCTTGGAGAGTGGTAGGTTGGGGAAAGTCGAATTGGATACTTAAATCCTTGCGAAAGCCAATGATGAAAACGCGCTCACGGTTTTGAGGTACATCATAGTTCGCTGCATCAAGTAATTTCCAGTTCACATCGTAGCCTATAGTGTCAAGGCGAGACACAAACTTCTCAAACACGTCCTTAAACCTCTCTGAAAGCAAGCCCTTGACGTTTTCAATCAAGAAGAATTTTGGCTTTTTTACTTTGATTAGGTTGATATAAACAAGAAACATTTGTCCGCGTGCGTCTTCCAAACCACGTTGTTTACCGGCTACGCTCCATGATTGGCAGGGGGGACCTCCTATGAAGCCGTCGCAGGCTGGAATGTCCTCCACTCTTATCTTGCGGATGTCACCTGGCACAAAGGTCGTTCCCCTATGGTTCTGCATATAGGTGGCGCGTACATCTGGGTTCGAGTCGTTTGCCCATACCACTCTGAAGCCTGCCTGCTCGAAGCCAAGGTCAAGGCCTCCACAGCCGGAAAAGAATGACGCTATGTCCATTGACTTGCTTTCCTGTGTTGTTGTGACTTGCTTGTCACAAATTTACAGATTATTCGGCTAATTGGGAAATTTGGCTTCGACAAATTCTTAATCTGCCCTCATCCCATTACTGTTTCTTGTTTGCCAAAGGGTGAAAATCCATTCCTGTGGTTGTTCTCTCTCTTGGCCGATGGAGGCTTTATGTGTGGATTTGGTTGGCAAAGTGTTGCTGCTTTTGCTGCCTGCTCGCGCTGTGTGTTATGAAATGCGACGTTTTGTTAGCAAAACGACATGCGGTCTTGCTCTGTTTTTACATTTTTTAATTACCTTTGCACCCGCTTAGCGAAATTAGTTGAAGTGCGAGAGATGATATTATGTAGAGTGGTGAAAGTGTGGGGCACTTTGTCTGACATCCTGTTTCCGTTGGGTGGAAACTATGTCTTGTGGGCTAAGCCAGGGAGGTATTCTCATTTATTATTTATATACAATAACCATTAACAAATCATTCATGCTGAAAAAGTACGTTTCTTTATGCGTGATGCTGATAGCAGCCTTGCTGAATGCTGTCGCGCAACCGGTGTCCCATACGGGGGAGGCTGGAGAAGTGAGAACGGGCAACCTCAAGTCCCATCGTGCGGCCGCACCCTTCGGGATTGAGGTCATGCCGCGAAATCACAGGTCAATCAAGACGGCCCGCCCCATGCTTCCACGCCGTAAGGCTGTGCCTACAGTAGTGGGCGATGGCACTACGCTCTATGGAGAGGTGGTCCACTCTACCGAGATGGACAACTCTGACAATCCCGAGACGGCCATCAAGTGGGGCCTGTACAGTTTCCAGGCCAAGGCCGGAACGAGCTTTACCAACCGGCTGATGCACACGTCCATCTGTGCCAATGGTGGCGGCACTTATGCCAACGGCAAACTATACTTCACCAGTTACTATGAGGGCTGGGAGCCGGGCATGCTGCTCTACCTCTACTTCTGCGTGGTGGATGTGAAGACCATGAAGATGGAGACCATCGCCCTGCATAGCGATTACTATACGTCCATCGCGCTCGACATGACCTATGACCCTGTGGGCAACACCATCTACTCGCAGGCTTATCCCTCAGATGCCAACACGGCTACCGAGTATAACTACTCGCTCTCCACGGTGGATCCTGCCACGGGCCTGGCCTCCAGGATTGCCAGTCTGGAGCGCATGTCGATGATTGCCTGTGACGAGAGCGGCAACCTCTATGGCGTGAGGTACAAGGACGGCATGTTCTGCCGCATTGACAAGCAGACGGCTGCTGTCAAGGAGATTGGCCTCACGGGCGTGAACCCCCAGTACAACGGTTCGGGCACGTTTGACTATAAGAGCGGCAAACTCTACTGGACCACCTTTGAGCGGCTCACGGGCGAGAGTGGCCTGTATGAGATCAATCCCCAGAGTGGTGCAGCCTCGTTCATCACCTCCTATCCCTACAACGAGCAGGTGAGTTGCCTGTATATTCCCCAGGCGGCCGAGAGTTACAAACTGGGTGAGTTGCCCTCGTTCACGGCCGACTTCAGCAACACCTCGTCCAACACAGGCAAGGTCACCATCGCCACTCCTGCCAAGGACGCTGCCGGCAACACCATCACTGGTGACCTCACCGTACAGCTCTTTGCCGATGGCTCGCTCTATTTCTCCAAGTCATGTGCTCCAGGAGCGACTGTAACAGAGGATGTCACCCTGGACAAGGGCTCGCACAAGCTGGAGGCTGTTGCCACCCACACCACGATGGGCCGCACGACCAAGAAGCAACTGGATGTGTGGGTAGGCATTGATGGCCCTGCTGCCCCCAAGAACTTCAAGGCCGTCAAGAAGGACGAGACCACAGCCCTGCTCACCTGGGACACTCCCACCGAGGGAGCCCATGGCACAGCCATCAAGCCCGCGCTGGTCTATTACTCCATCTACCGTAATCCCGGCAACGAGTTGCTGACCGACGAGGCCACCGACAACTCCTACACCGACAAGATTACCAATCCCAACCTGCGTCAGTACACCTATACCATTGTGCCTTATTACAAGAATGTGGAGGGTGAGCCCGCAGTGTCCAATGCAGTCGAGTTTGGTACTCCTCACGCCATCCCCTACAGTGAGGACTTCAGCACGTTTGACGCCTTCAAGACCTTTATCGTCTATAATGCCAACAATGACGATGGCTTCTGGGGTTGGAGCCAGGCTGCCCAGTGCGCCATGTACAAGTATGACACCTTCAACTCCGGCAACGACTGGCTCATCAGCCCAGCCCTGCACATGGAGGGCGGCATGTCCTACAAGTTGAGGTTCAAGGCACGCTCTGACAGCCAGATGTATCCCGAGGCCCTGGAGGTGCGCATGGCCGACAGCCCGTTCATCACCAGTTTCAACACCATACTGATGGAGAAGACCACCCTGCGCCACCAGGTATATAAGGAGTATGAGGTGACCATCCACACGGCCCAGACCGGCAACTATTACCTCGGGTTCCATGCCATGAGCGACAAGGGCCTGTAC
>CAVKOT010000129.1:0-8535 GCA_963658045.1 Opitutia bacterium UBA4654 | reverse complement strand
GATATATCCCGTGCTCAACGCACTCTTTGAGGGCATCTATGGCTCCAATCCCTACAAGTCACCCACTGACATGGGCGTAAACATGGTGGGCTTCTGCATCAGTGATGATGCTGTGTGCTGCGAGGCATCCAAGAACGAAATCATACGCCGCTACTATGCCGCGACCAACAAACTGGCTCTCGGGGCATGTAACGAGGCGGAGATAAGCAAGATACAGTTGCTCTTCAATCAGGCTGGTATCACCACCGACTTCCGCCGCACCACGGTGGCGGCCAAGGAGCACCAGAGGGAGACTGGCCACACATCATCAGCCATCGAGTTGGAGGACGGCACCATCATCACGGCACACTCCAGTGAGTTGCTTGGGTGCAGCGCAGCTCTGCTGCTTAATGTCACCAAGCACCTGGCCGGCATTGACCATGCGGTGAAACTCATTCCGCAGTCGATGATAGAGCCCATCCAGCACACCAAGATCAGTTATCTGGGCGGGCGCAACCCCAGACTGCACACCGATGAGGTGCTTGTGGCACTCTCAGTGCTTTCGCAGAACGATGCCAACTGCCGCCTCGCCCTGGAGCAGTTGCCCAAACTGCGTGGTTGCCAGGTACACTGTACGGTGATGCTGAGCGATGTTGACCAGAAGATATTCAAGAAACTCGGGGTTGATGTCACCTGCGAGCCCGTGCTCAAGAGGTAAGGCTCCCTCCTAACCTCCCCCAGGGAGGAGGGACGTTGGTCGGGGGCGTGTCCCCTTGTCGCTTTCCTTGGAGGCTTGGGGAGTATGCCTCGTGGGGTAGCGTTAGGGACAGTACCCCTATAAGACGATTTCTGATTCCACGTTCCTCCGCTGGGAAATCATGAAGATGAAGGAATGGTGAATGCTAAGGACGGCTTGCCCAAAGTAAAGGAACTTTGGGCAAGCCGTCCTGGCATACGTCGCTATTCAAGGTCTCAGTCTTGGCGGATTGCCAATGGCTTACTCTATGAATACCTCCTTCCCCCTGGGGGAAGCATGGAGGGGGCAGGAGGTCATCCTATCCAAATGCCTCCACCTCTGCCGAGTAGTGCCCATAGACATACTCCAGCACGAGGCGGCCATACTTGCCACGGCTGTGCAGGATGCTGGCCACGCGCCCCATGGTCATGCGCCAGTTGACCTCCACGCACGGGCACAGTCCTTCCTGGCACAGCATCATGTCGATGCCCACTGGGCCCTTGTAGTCATAGTGCTTCAGCCGCTCCTCCCACCAGCGGCGCACCTCCATCAGCCGGGCCGGGTCGATGTATTGCATGAGCCACTGGAATTTCTGTCCCTCGGGAGCCACCCAGTTGCCCAGATAAG
This sequence comes from Opitutia bacterium UBA4654, assembly GCA_963658045.1. Lineage (GTDB taxonomy): Bacteria > Bacteroidota > Bacteroidia > Bacteroidales > Bacteroidaceae > Physcousia. Next base: position 7,193 of record CAVKOT010000129.1, on the reverse strand, counting down.
CCCCTTGCGGGTTGGTGTAGAACAGCGAGAGTCCCTGGTACTCGGCACCTCCCTGTCCGTCACACTCAAACTCCAGGGCGAAGTCTGCCAACTTGTGCAGCCACCGCTCAGCCACCACACTGCCCTGGCGGGCCAGGATGTTACGCGCCCACTCCTGCCAGTGCGTGTTGCCAGAGCGCATCAGTCCGCGCCCACTGCTGCTCCACGGAGCCTTGAGCAGAGCCTCTGGCCATTGCCGCAGAGCCTCCTCCACCTCCTGCATGGAGTGGCACAGGACACTTTCTCCCGCCATTCCCCCGCCGAGCAGTCCGTCGGCACGGCATTGTGCTAGAGCCTCCACGGCCGTCTGCCTGTGCGAGAGTTGGCGCAGAGACTCCAGTTGGCTGGCTGTGGGCAGGAACTCGTCCCCCACTCCCGCCTGTCTGAGTTGGTGCGCCAGGGCAGGACTCCACCCCCAGGGGCGTATCTCGTCCCCCTGGTGCAGCGTGAGCCTCTCCTCGCCGTCCCACACCAGGTCGCCCTCGTCAGCCCACCACAGCGGCATCCAGTGCAACTCGTCTCTCATCTGGCGGATGGTCGCGGGAGCCGTGTAGCCCGCTCCCCCGTCGGCCAGCGCCATATCATTTTCGGGATTGAATACAAGAACTTTCATCTTCCTACAAAGGTACACAATAATTTGGAGGGAAATGTTTTTTCCTGTACTTTTGTCTGAGTTTATGGACATGAGCCGCCATCTTGCGTGCCCGTAATGCGCTTGCATGACCAGGCAAGATGGCTCGCCTCACAAAGGAATGGAAGTGATATGGAACAGAAACGCATAGACTGCTTTGTGCCCTATGAGTCGGATGACCAGGTGCAGGGCACAGTGAGTGAACTCACAGCCGACTGCCATGTGGCAGCCGTACACCTGCTCAGGGGTGATGGGCCAGGCAGCACACAGACCCTGCGCTGGATGGCAGAGCAGGCCACAGCCCCCTATATACTATTATATACCAAGTATGACCACCTGCGCATGGGCTACCATGCCCTTCACCGCCTGCTTACGGTGGCCGATGACAGCCATGCCCTCATGCTCTATGCTGACCACTATGTCGAGACCCCCCAGGGTGAGCGCAGCCCCATGCCGCTCATCGACTGCCAGTTGGGCAGCGTGAGGGATGACTTCCAGATGGGCTCGCTGCTGCTCCTGCGCACCCAGGCCCTGCGGGAGTATGTGTCCCAGGAACATCTGCATGACTATCAGTATGCCGCCCTCTATGACTTCCGCCTGTATGTGAGCAGGCAGATGCTGCCCGTGCACCTCGATGAGTACCTCTATACAGAGGTCGAGCGTGACACACGGTTGAGCGGACAGAAGCAGTTTGACTATGTTGACCCGCGCAACAGAACCCGCCAGCAGGAGATGGAGCAGGCATGTACGCACCACCTGTGTGCGCTGGGTGCCTGTCTGCATGGCGATGACAGTGACGACGTGGACCTCCAGCAGGGCGAGTTTTCCGTGGAGGCCACCGTGGTCATCCCCGTTCGCAACCGTGTGCGCACCATCCGCGACGCCATCCGCAGCGTCCTGGAGCAGCAGACCCGCTTCCCCTTCAACCTCATGGTGGTCGATAATGGTAGCACCGACGGCACCACCGAGGCCATCCGTGAGTTCGCCGCCGACTCTCGCGTGATACACATCATCCCCCAGCGCACCGACCTGGGCATAGGCGGGTGCTGGAATATGGCCGTCCACCATGACCAGGTGGGACGCTTCGTCGTGCAGCTTGACAGCGACGACCTCTACAGCAGCCCCGCCACCCTGCAGCGCATGGTGGATGCCTTCTATGCCCAAGGGGCGGCCATGGTGATTGGCTCCTACCGGATGTGTGACTTCAAGCTCAACACCCTTCCCCCCGGTCTGATTGACCACCGGGAGTGGACACCACAGAATGGCATGAACAATGCCCTGCGCATCAACGGCCTTGGCGCGCCCCGCGCATTCTTCACCCCCGTGCTGCGCACCCTGCAGATTCCCAACACCAGTTACGGCGAGGACTATGCCCTGGGGCTCATGATCAGCCGCCGCTACCGCATAGGCCGCATCTATGACGAGGTATATCTGTGCCGCCGCTGGGAGGGGAACAGCGACGCGGCCCTGAGCCAGGACAAGATAAACCGCAACAATACCTATAAGGACCACCTGCGCACCCTGGAGATACTGGCCCGGCAGCAACTCAACAGGCAGAGGCAGCACACGGTGACTGCAGATGAGTTGGACGATTTTTTCAGATGTGAACTGCAGGCTTGGCCGGAGGCTGCAGGACGCTACCAGGCTGTGCGGGAACAGGTACAGTCACGTGCGTTGGCCGTCAGCGGGGAGGTGAGGCTGGAGGCACAGTGGAACCCCGCACGCATAGTGAGCACCGGGGCCAAGGTGGACCAGAAGAGTCTGGCCAAGCGGCCCTGTTTCCTGTGTGACAAGAACCGCCCCCCGCAGCAGCACAGGCTGATGACGGAGGGTCGCTATGAGGTGCTGGTGAACCCCTTCCCCATCCTGCCCCAGCACTTCACCATCCCCATGCGCCGCCACACGCCGCAGCGCATTTATCCGAACTTCACCGCCATGCGCCGCATGGCGTGGAACATGCCCCGCAGCATCGTCTTCTACAACGGCCCCCTGTGCGGTGCCTCGTGTCCCGACCACATGCACCTGCAGGCCGGCAGCCGTGGGGTAGTGCCCCTGGAGCGCGACTGGGCACAGTATGAGCGGGGGCTCCGCAAGGTGTGCCCTCTGACGGACGGGCATAGCCATGACGACAGCCGCTGTGGCCTGTACCTCCTCACCACATACGCCTGCCCCGTGATAGTGATGCGCAGCACGCCTGGCGAGTCTGGCCTCGCACTGTGCCAGAGGCTCTATGACGCGCTGCCCATGCACGAGGGCGAGTGGGAGCCCAGGATGAATGTGGTGTGCTGGCGGCAGTCTGGCAGCGCAGGGCAGGATGACGAGATGGTCACCCTGCTGTTCCCCAGGGCCAAGCACCGCCCCGACTGCTACTATGCCCAGGGCGAGGAGCAACTGCTGGTCAGCCCGGGCGCGCTGGACATGTGCGGACTGCTGGTCACCCCGCGTGAGGAGGACTTCCGCCGCATCACCCCTGAGAGGGCGGCGGCCATCCTGCGTGAGGTCACCCTCTCGCCTGAGGAGGTGGAGTCGGTGCTGAGCCGCGTCACCGTGGAGGTGGATGGAGATGCCCATGCCGTGAGCCATGCCAGCCACAGTCCCGAGGCTGGTGGCGAGGAGCCTGTGGTGCAGGTGGGCATCCAGGAGGCACGCACGCTGCACTTCTGCCTCAATGGCACTTTCGTGGCCGGGGGGCACCAGGTCACTGGCCCGCAGGAGGTGACGTGCGTGGACGGCTGTGCCAGTTGGCAGGGCTCGCTCTATGAGGCACTCTCCTTTGTGCCCCAGAGTGCAGGTGCCACGTTCACGCTGGCCAGTGTGACCATCGGCAGGGAGTTCCACTGGGAGCGCAGCGAGGCGCAGACCTTTGGCGGCACGTTGCGCCTGGTGGTTGACCGGGACAGCCTGGTGGCCATCAACGATGTGCCGGTGGAGGACTATCTGGCCAGCGTCATCAGCAGCGAGATGAAGGCTACTTGCCCCGTGGAGTACCTCAAGGCCTCGGCCATCGTGAGCCGCAGTTGGCTGCTCACGCAGATGCGCCGCCGCCGTCAGGACGATGGCGGGACACAGCCGCCTGTGGGCGCACTGGCCGATGGCCGCCTCGTGCGCTGGTATGACAGGCAGGAGCACACGCTCTTTGACGTTTGTGCCGATGACCACTGCCAGCGTTATCAGGGCATCACCCGCATCGCCAATCCTGCCGTGCGCGAGGCCGTGTGCCAGACACGCGGACAGGTGCTCACCTATGAGGGCCAGGTGTGCGACGCGCGCTTCGGCAAGTGCTGTGGCGGACGCACCAACGAGTTCCAGTATTGCTGGGACAATGTGCGTGTGCCCTACCTCACAAGTGTGGAGGACAGGTTCTGTGACGTGCATGACCGGGCACTCCTCGCCCAGGTGCTCAATGACTATGACCTGGAGACGGCCGACTTCCATGACTGGACGGTGACCCTTACCCAGCAGCAGCTGCACGACCTCGTGTGCCGGCACTTGCAGGTGGAGATGGGTGCCATACTGGACCTGCAGCCCCTGGAGGCTGGCCCTGGCGGGCACATCAGTCTGCTGCGTGTGGTGGGGCAGGAGCGTTCCGTCACCGTGGGAAAGGAACTCGAGATCAGGAAGATGCTGAGCCACTCGCATCTGAAGAGCAGCGCGTTCACCGTGGAACGGCTTGACATGCAGGACGGCATTCCCCAGCGCATAGTCCTGCACGGGCACGGCTGGGGTCACGGAGTGGGCATGTGCCAGATAGGCGCGGCCTCGATGGCGGCCCAGGGCTATGACAGCCGGGCCATCCTGGAGCACTATTACGTGGGGGCGAGCGTGACGCGCCTTTACAGGTAGGCCTGCGGGTGATAATTTAGAATTAAGAATTATGAATTAAGAATTGGCGGGCTGTCGCCTGGACGCGGGCTTGCCAGGGAGAGCGGGGCGTGCTGCTGTGATAGGCGGTGCGCCCCGCTCTCTTTTCCTTTGTGTGGTGCTGTGCTGCCCGCATCGATGCTTGCCAGGCAGGGTGGCGGGGTGGCTCACCGTCCAGCCCAAGGCTGGACGGTTGTCGCAGCGTGGTGCGTTTGCCATCGGAGCACGGTGCATTGACCGTCTAGCCTTGGGTTGGACGGTTAGGCACCTCCTTGCGTGTCCTGCGCCTGTCGGCTGGGCTTGTCCAGCGGGCATGCCGCGTGGTGCTTGGAGCCTGCATGGAGGTGGCTGACATGATGCCTGGCGAGGCCGTGGCGTGGGTCGCCAGCGGGGGTGGCGGTGTGGTGCGAGAGTTTTGGGAAAACAAAAGGGGAGGAACATCATTGTGATGTTCCTCCCCTTGCAGTAACCCGCTTGGGGTTCGAACCCAAGACCCCTTCATTAAAAGTGAAGTGCTCTACCTACTGAGCTAGCGAGTCAACCTAATGACTGTGCGCAGATGCCGCAACAGCGATGCAAAGGTACGCACTTTTTCCCACACCGCAAACTTTTGTCTGCTTATTTTGTGTGTCGCTCCTCTGCCGCTGCCTGTTCTGCCGTGCCACAGTCCCCCGTGCCGTCCCCCTCGGGGGCAGGTGACTTGCCCTGCCAGGTCTCGTTGGCTGGTACGGGCGGTATGGGGCTCTCCTTGAGCACAAACCTGCGGTAGTAGGAGAGCAGCAGGGTGGTGAGCGGCAGGGCTATGATGAGGCCGATGAAGCCCAGCAGGCTGCCCCACACCGACAGGCTCAGCAGGATGACGGCCGGGTTGAGTCCCATGGCGCGCCCCATGATGCGGGGTGTGAGTATCATGTCCTGGATGGCCTGCACGACGGCAAAGACCGCCAGCGCACAGGCTGTGATGACCCAGAAGCTCTGCCCCGTCTCCTGTGACTTGATGAAGGCGAGCAGCAGCGTGGGCAGGAAGCCCACCGTCTGGAGGTACGGCACCATGTTGAGCACCCCGATGAAGAGTCCCAGGCCTATGGCCATGGGGAAGTCGATGATGAGGAACCCTATGCTGAACAGGATGCCCACACACAGCGCGATGAGTGCCTGGCCACGGAAGTAGGAGTTCATGCCCGACTTCACATCCTGCACGATCATGGCCGCCAACGTGCGTTTCCCCTTCGGGATAAGCGTGATCCAGCCCGAGGACACCTTCTCGTAATCCATCAGGATGAAGAACATGTACAGCAGCACAATGAGGCAGCCCAGCACACCCAGCGCAAAGTCGATGGTGCCCGACAGTATCGACCACGCCTGGATGACCGCGCTCTGCAGCGCATCCACGACGGAACTTTGCTGGGCCAGGTGCACCAGGTTGACGCTCTCGGTGTATTTCCTCACCGAATCCTCCATCTGTTGCATGAGTCCGGTCTCCACCAGCGTGTCGTGGAAATACACCTTGGCCAGTTCGACTATGCGCACGCTCTCATCCACGATGGGCGGTATGATGAGGGCCAGGGTGCCCGCTATCACCCCGCACACCAGCACAAATGCCACCAGGATGCTCAGCACCCGCCCCGGCAGGTGCAGGCGGTACTGCAGGAAGTGCACCAGGGGATATATCATATAGGCCAGCAGCCATGCAGCAAAGAAGGGCAGCAGTACGGTGGACAGGCGGTTGACCAGCCACACGGCCGCCGCCGACAGCACAATCACGATGCCCCAGCGGGCCACGCGGTCAAAGGTAATCTTCTCCTCAAGCATCTATTGTTCCTCCTTTCCCTCGCCTCGTTCCAGGCAAGCCTTTGCGTAACACTCCCTGCACAGTGGCTCATACTCATGCTTCTCGCCCAGCATCACCTGCCTGTCGCCCGCCACGGTGCGGTGGCTCACATAGGCCAGCGCGCCGCAGCGCACGCAGATGGCGTGCACCTTGGTCACGTCATCGGCGATGGCGCACAGGGCAGGCATGGGGCCGAAGGGCTGCCCCTTGAAGTCCAGGTCCAGGCCGGCCACTATCACGCGTATGCCCATTCCGGCCAGCGTGTTGCACACCTCCACGATGTGGTCGTCCAGGAACTGTGCCTCGTCGATGCCCACCACGTCACTCCCCTGGGCCAGCAGCAGGATGTTGGTCGATGAGTCCACGGGGGTGGACATGATGCTGTTGCCCTCGTGGGACACCACCTCCTCCTCGCTGTAGCGCACGTCTATGGCGGGCTTGAATATCTCCACCCTCTGGTGGGCAAACTGCGCGCGTCGCAGGCGACGTATCAGTTCCTCTGTCTTGCCAGAGAACATGGAGCCGCAGATGACCTCCACGCGCCCCTGGCGCATCATCTCTCCGTTGCTGGAGCCTACTTCTTTCATATCCTGTCTGAATGTTTTGGTTGTCGCGGCCTGGTGCCGTGCCCCTCTTGTCTTGCAGTGGACAAAGTTAGCAATGTTTCTCCATGTGGCGGCACCCCTCTGCCCTTAATTTTCGGTGGAAAAGCCCTGCCCGCCCCCTCACAGCCCGCCCCCAACCCCTACATTTTCGCCTGTCAGGCATTGCAATTCGTTTTTTATCGCTAATTTTGCCCCAAATATATCGAAAGATGGGCACATTATACCT
>CAVKOT010000128.1:0-8549 GCA_963658045.1 Opitutia bacterium UBA4654 | reverse complement strand
TGGGAGCTACCCCATGCTATAAACTTTAGCATCTGTGGGGCAGCTGAATAGTTACCATGGGGGAGTGCCTGCTTGTGTCATCCAGTAGGGCATCCCGCCCCGGCAAGGGCAGAAAGGTGGATGAGGCACTTGCCTGTGACGGGTTTTCTTGCTAACTTTGTGGGGTTTATCGCGCGCGGGTACCTTGCGGGCTTTTTCGCAAGGCATGGCTGCGTGCATCAAGGCATATAATAGACGATGACAAACGACGTGACAATGACCGATGGCATCACCCATCACCTCAACCGCATGTACCAGGACTGGTTCCTGGACTATGCCTCATACGTAATCCTGGAGCGTGCCGTACCACACATAGGCGACGGGTTCAAGCCTGTGCAGAGGCGCATCATGCACAGCATGAAGCGCATGGATGACGGACGCTACAACAAGGTGGCCAACATCGTGGGGCACACCATGCAGTTCCACCCCCACGGCGACGCCAGCATCAAGGACGCGCTGGTGCAGCTGGGGCAGAAGGACCTGCTGGTCGATTGCCAGGGCAACTGGGGCAACATCATCACGGGAGACGATGCCGCCGCAGGACGTTACATCGAGGCCAGGCTGAGCAACTTTGCCCTGGATGTCGTCTTCAACCCCAAGACCACCGAGTGGAAGCTCTCCTATGACGGCCGCAACAAGGAACCCATAGCCCTGCCGGTGAAGTTCCCCCTGCTGCTCGCCCAGGGTGCCGAGGGCATCGCCGTGGGACTGAACTGCAAGATACTGCCCCACAACCTGGGCGAGATATGCGACGCGGCCATCGCCTACCTGCGCGGCCAGGAATTCCATCTGTATCCCGACTTCCCCACGGGCGGAAGCATCGACGTGAGCAAGTACAACGACGGCCAGCGCGGAGGCGTGGTGCGCGTGCGTGCCAAGATAGAGAAACGCGACAGCAAGACCCTCGCCATCACCGAGATACCATACGGCAAGACCACAGGCACGGCCAGCAAGCCCAGCACATTCATCGACAGCATACTGAAGGCCAACGAGAAGGGCAAGATAAAGATACGCAATGTGGAGGACCTCACTGCCGCCAAGGCCGAGATACTCATCCACCTCACACCGGGAGCGAGCAGCGACAAGACCATCGACGCACTGTATGCCTGCACCGACTGCGAGATATCCATCTCGCCCAACTGCTGCGTCATCGATGACCGCAAGCCCTGCTTCCTCACCGTGAGTGACGTGCTGCGCAACAATGTGGATACCACACTGGAACTGCTGCGCAAGGAGCGTCTCATACGGCGTGGGGAACTCCTGGAGAGCCTGCTCTTCGCCTCGCTGGAGCAGATATTCATCGAGGAACGAATCTACAAGGACAAGCAGTTTGAGAACGCACGCGACATGGACACCGCCATCGACTGGGTCGATAGCCGCCTGCAGCCCTGGTACCCCAAACTCGTGAGGGAGGTGACACGCGATGACATCCTGCGACTGATGGAAATCAAGATGGGGCGCATACTGAAGTTCAACAAGGACAAGGCCGAGGAGAACATCGCACGTATGAAGGCCGAGGTGGAGCAGATAGACCGTGAGCTGGCCAACATGGTCGAGGTCACATGCCAGTGGTTTGCCTTCATCAAGGACAAGTACGGCAAGGCGCACCCCCGACTGACCGAGATCAAGAACTTCGACACCATCTCGGCCGCCAAGGTGGTGGAGGCCAACGAGAAACTCTACATCAACCGCGAGGAGGGCTTCATAGGCACCTCATTGAAGAAGGACGAGTTTGTGTGCAACTGCTCTGACATCGACGATGTCATCATCTTCTACCGCGACGGCACCTACAAGGTAGTGCGCATCGCCGAGAAACTCTTCGTGGGAGAGACCGAGCGCAGCAAGGCCGAGAAGAAGAAGGCCGAGATCATACACCTGGCCGTGTTCCGCAAGGGCGACTCGCGCACCATCTACAATGTCATCTACCGTGACGGCAAGGCTGGCACCTCATACATGAAACGCTTCAACGTGACCAGCATCACCCGCGACCGCGAGTATGACCTCACGCAGGGAAAGCCCGGCAGCCGCGTCCTCTACTTCACCGCCAACCCCAATGGCGAGGCCGAGGTGGTCAAGGTGGTGCTCAAGCCAAACCCCAAGCTCAAGAAAATCTTCTTCGAGCGTGACTTCAGCCAACTGGCCATCAAGGGCCGCCAGAGCATGGGCAACCTGCTCACCAAACTGGACGTGAGCCGCATCACGCTCAAGAGCCATGGCGGCAGCACGCTGGGAGGCAGGAAGGTGTGGTTTGACTTCGACGTGCACAGGCTCAACTATGACGAGCAGGGCACCTACCTGGGCGAGTTCAACAACGATGACAAGATACTCGTCATCCTGGACAACGCGGACTTCTATATCACCAACTTCGATGCCAACAACCATTATGAGGACAACATCGCGCGCATCGAGAAGTACGATGCCGACAAGGTGTGGACAGCCGCCCTCTTCGATGAGGAGCAGGGGGGCTACCTCTATGTGAAGCGTTTCAAACTGGAGGCCACGGCCCGACACCAGAACTACCTGGGCGAGAATCCCGCCAACAGGCAACTCCTGCTCACCGACACCCCCTGCCCGCACCTGCTGGTCACGATGGGTGGGACCGACAGCTTCCGCGCGCCCATCGACATGGAGGCCGAGGAGTTTGTGGGTGTCAAGAGTTTCAAGGCACGCGGCAAGCGCGTGACCACCTTCAGCGTCGAGCGGGTGGAGGAACTGGAGCCCACGCACCAGCCCGAGGCGGACAGCACAGCGAGCCAGGCTGACGGGACAGGCGACCCTGCCACCGGGGACGACGGGGACACGGCCACCGAGGACAGCCAGGAGGAGAGCCAGCAGGATGTGCTGGACGAGATGACGGGACAACTGCACATGTTCGATGAGTAGGACTATGGCCCGACCTGGTCTCAGGGCACGCTTGCGTGCGCTGGCTCTCCTGCTGGTGACAGCGGGCAGCCTGGAGTGTGCCGCACAGCAGGACACACGGCAGGGAGACTACAGCGTGACAGGCAGGCCTGTGAGCCGTGCCGTGATGGTGGGCATGGGGCATTCCAGCCAACTGGACACTTACCTCTCGCCCATGGAGTATGGAGGCCCGCAACTGTCCTTCCTCACCCAGCGTGAGCGCATGACAGGCATGGCCGGCGGCCACATCGCCTTCCAGGGCACGATGCAGGGGGCCTTCTCCTACACCGAGAACCCTGCGGGGAATGCCAACGACCTGGGTGGCAGGCTGGGATATGACGCTGGGTGGCATTATGTGTGGCAGCCGCTGAGGCACCTGAGCCTGAAGGCCGGCGGGCTGGTGGGGGCTGATGTGGGGTTCCTGTATAACACCCGCAACGGCAACAACCCCGCCCAGGCACGTGCCAATGTGGATGTCTCGCTCTCGGCAGGAGGCTCCTATGAGTTCCACATCCGCCGTCTGCCCATGGAGGCACACTACCAGGCCGACCTGCCTGTGCTGGGCTGCATGTTCTCACCCCGTTATGGACAGAGTTATTATGAGATATACCAGGGATATGGTGACCACAATGTGCGCTTCACACAGCCTGGCAACGCGCTGAGCCTGCGCCAGCTGCTCACGCTGGACTTCTGCTTCCCGCGCACCACCTTGCGTGTGGGCTACCTGAGTGACATACGCCAGAGCCATGTCAATGGCATCAGGACACACGACATCAGCCGCTCCTTCATGCTGGGGTATGTGCGCCATTTCCAAACCTTAAAGCGAAAGAGATGATGAGACTGCGCCTTTTTCTGTGTCTGCTGGCAGGCTGCGTGCTTCTGGCGTGCTGCCAGCGGGGGGTGGATGAGTATGACTCCTCGCCCCAGGCCAATGTGGATGCGCTCTGGCGCATCATCGATGAGCACTACTGCTTCATCGACTACAAGGAGCAGACTCTGGGTTTCAGCTGGGCCAGCAAGCGGGAGGAGTACCAGGGGATGGTGCGCCAGGGCATGAGCCGCGCCCAACTCTTCGAGGTGCTGTGCCGCATGCTCTCCACGCTCAGGGACGGGCATGTCAACATCATGAGCAGTGCCGACGTGGGACGCAACTGGTCATGGCGGGAGGACTATCCCGAGAACCTCGACCGTGAGTTGCGGGACAAGTACCTGGGCACGGACTATCACATAGCCAGCGGACTGAAGTACCGCATCCTGGACGACAACGTGGGCTATGTCGTGTATGAGAGTTTCTCTGATGGCCTTGGCGAGGGAAACCTGGACGAGGTGCTCTATTACCTGCGCCTGTGTGACGGTCTCATCCTGGACATCCGTGGCAACACGGGCGGAGTGCTCACCAATGCCGAGCGGCTGGCCGCGCGCTTCACCAACGAGCGCAGGCTGGTGGGCTACATCTGTCACAAGACAGGCAAGGGGCACAATGACTTCTCCAAGCCCCAGGCCGAGTACATCACACCCGACATGAGCCGCGTGCGCTGGCAGAAGCCGGCCGTGGTGCTCACCAACCGCTCCTGCTACAGCGCCGCCAACACCTTTGTGCGTGACATGGGGGAGATGCCCCAGGTGACCATCATGGGTGACAGCACAGGCGGGGGCAGCGGCATGCCCTTCACCAGCGAGTTGCCCATAGGGTGGACGGTGCGCTTCAGTGCCTGTCCCTCCTATGATGCCCGGATGCAGCAGATAGAGGGCGGCATAGCCCCCGATGTGGAGTGCGCGCTTGACAGCATGCAGGCCATCCGTGGCAAGGACAGCATGATAGAGGCGGCCAGGGCACGCTTGCGGCGGAAGTGAGGCGGATTCCTGGGTGAGAGATGCCTTTGTGGTGACATACAATTATAACAGGCAAAAAAGAATTATATCCTATGACCGCGCGAAATGATGGGCTGCTTTGCAGCAAGAGGAGCAGGGCAATAGGGCACCGTTTGCTGGACTGCAAGGTCCTGCTTGTCCTGGCACTCGTGATGTTGTCCTCCTGTGGGGGACTCGTGTTCCCTGACAATAGTGGATTTCCCAGGAAGGTGTTCTTGCATGCTGAGGGCGACACACGGATTATAAAAGGAGCCGACCTGTATGCCCTTTCTATAGAGAATGGGGGCGAGCCGGCCAGTGAGTGGGAAGGTGACTCGCTGAAAGTGGAGGTTTGTGTCAGCCATGCATGGCTGACTGTGAAGTACAATTGCAGGACAAATGAGATGACCGTTACGGCAGAGCCAAATGACACCCGTAAGATAAGGCATGCGGTAATCAGTGGGATGGTACTGGACTCAAGCGTGGACATACAGGTTTATCAGGGGAAATGAGTAAAGCGTGATGTGCCTTGCGTGCATGTGTCCAGGGGGGCGGGCATCTGCATAAAGGTAGTGTCACTTGAGCTTATGAATAACCACAGACAAAATATGACAGAGATGAAAAAGTGTGCGGCAGTGGCTATGGCCTTTGTCTTGACCCTTGGCGCATGGGCGCAGTCGCCTCTGCGTAGCAAGAAATACAAGGGTTTCCTTAATTTCGACCTTTCCACCGTATCATACCATTCCACCTCTGGGGATGGGAACTATTCCGATGGGGGACACAGTGTTCATTTTGAATTGGCCACCTCGCATGGCGTGCAGGTATGCCCCTATTTCTTTGCTGGTGCTGGTGTTGGACTTCGTACGGGTTCGGGCACAGCGGCGGCCGTCATGGACATGGACTTTGTGCAGGTGCCCTTCTTCGTGCAGGTACGTGGCAATCTTACTCCCAAGCCAGTGACACCTTATCTTGACCTGAAGGGTGGCTACAGTGTGGGGGACATGCATGGAGCATTTGTTTCTCCGGCCTTAGGCGTGAGTGTGCCTTTATGCAGCCGTCTCGCATTGAATGTGGAAGTGGCTTACCAGGCACAGAACAGTAATGATGAGTACACTTGGGGCACCGAGAACGTGTGGAGGCATAGCGTCTCCGTGGGTGTGGGACTGGAGTTTTGAGCATCAGCCTCGTGCCCAGGCAGATGACCTGGAAGGATGCGGACGTCTCTACTGCATGCCCAGTGCCGCTCTCACCTTCCTTATTCTGTTCCAGGCACTTTGATGCGGGCTATCGGTCAGAATCTCTATCTGCTGGTTGGTCATCCCTAATTTCACCAGGTAGGCCGTGTGTAGTGTGCTCTCGTTTAGGCGGGGTAAGCGTTCCATGAGTTCGGCCTTGAATGTGGGGTCTTCCATATCAATGGTGGATGTGAGTTGTTTCCAGTCCTCCTCGTCTATTGTCTTGCCCTCGCATGCCGCTTTCTCAAGTCTTGCGATGATGTCGGGCTTGCTGAGTCTGGATGTGCTGATGCTTGACAGTCTCACCAGTTTGCTTATGTCGTCTTTCTTCTTGGCCAGTGCGGTTTCCAGTTCGCTTGCTCGCACCTCCATTTGTTTCAGGTGGAGCTCCTTGTCTCGTATCTCTGCGGCCTTTGCTTGCAGTAGCGCACTGAGTTCGTTTATCTTCTTCTCCTTCCCGATAGCCTCTTCCAACAGTTTCTTCCTGTGGTAATAATAAGTGGCGATAAGGGATGCTGTTATTATAAGGAGTATGCAGATGCTGATTGCTCCCCCAAATCTGATGGCGTCATTTTCCCCTGGTAAGTCTTTCCTCCTTTTCCTTGTTTCTCTGATATTCAAACATTCCCTTCGCATTGCGGGTCCATTCGAGTTGCTCCGTCTTGTCTATGGCTCGTTTATTCTCCATGTACAGCATGGCATATTCGGTGGCCTGCTTGTAGTCTCCCCGCTTGCGATGAATGTGGAAGAGGTGGGAGAGGGCTGCCTGTTTGCGCCATGGAGATGGCGTATGGCTAATGTCTTGGGTAAAGTATGTGATGGCAGAGTCCATCTCGTCTTTGGCCTCATACATGGATGCCTTCGCAAAGTGGTAATTATATGAGTGCTCGCATTCTGGGATTGATTTTAGAATTTGGGCCAAGGTGTCAACTTTCCCATACTCATTGTTTTGGGCAAAGAAATACATTATTTCCAACGCAACAGGTAAGTTTGCAAGGCGGTTTTTCTCAGAGAGGAAACTTCTGTATGCCTTTTCACAATAGACCAATGCGTTTCTCGTGTCTTCTTGTTTCTCGTAGGAGAATGCAATGTCCATCGCATACCAGCAGGTCGGATACTTCGCCTGTTCGGCAAATGCAAGCCCTTTCTTTGAAACACAAATGGCTTCCTGTGGGTTGTCCAGTTTCCTGTATATGTTGGAAAGCAGGGAATAACACCTTAGGGTGGTGGAAGTGTCGCATCTCTCATGTGGTTTTGCATAAGACAATGCTTTCAATGCGCATTCTATTGCATGTGGCCCATCGTGTAAATCGTCATAGATACCACCCATATAAAAGAAAGCACGCATACGGTCAATGTCTGTCCCATGTTTTTCCATATATTGAGAAATCTTTTTGATGGAGTCAGGGGAGGATGCGACCATGTAGTTTTTGTCGCGTATGCGTATCGTGAGCAAATCATATTTCATACGGACATATTCTGAAGATGTGTAAACTGCTTTTTGCATGGAAACGCATTCTTTCGTTGCGGAGGCGAGGTCGTCATCGCAGAGAGTCCATATTTGCTCTATTTTTTTGAGAGTCTCCTGCTCCTTTTTACTTGGTTGGAAAAAGGTGCAGGATGATTGTAAGGCAACGATTAAGAAAATCCATGCGTATGCGTTTCTTGTCATATCTCTTGAGGCGTTTGTATAGGACAAAGGTATATATATATTGGTGATTGTTCTGCTTCCTGGGCAATTTGTCTTGTGTGTGTAGAGGATTTTCCCTGCCTTTTTGTCCCATGTTGTCCAATTTGGGACAACATGGGACGGGTTTTCGTCTTTTCCATGTGATTCTTGGGATAATTTTGCAACCGAAAATGTTTGCGATATGAATGAACGGATAATTAAGGTAACTTGCTTCTGCTTATTGATGTTGGGTGGTGGCAAAAGTGTTTGGGCAACTCCAGAGCCCATAAAATTGAGTGCCTATAAAGGGAATGACCATGATGGAGAGCATACAAGACAGCGGATGCCGTCTCGTCTTTTGGGTATACCTGATGTTGAAATCGATTCTGACAAAGGTGCTCTAGTGTTTGAAAGTTCTTCTGACCAAATGGTATCGTATAGTATTAGGTCGATGTCAAATGAGGTTGTCTTGGACGGAGAACTGTTTTTTGGTAAGGGGGCGAAAGTGTCAGTCTCAACAGAAAACCTGTCTTGGGGTGAGGAGTATTGCCTGTTCCTATATATTGGTAATTTGGTGTACGTGGGGGTGTTTAGCCTTTACTGATTTTTGGAAGAAACATAAATGAATTATTAAGTATATACAACATAAAAAGTTTTAGAATTATTTGTGCATCTATGATGCTCGTGAGTTGTGGTTGCTTCCTTATGGGCTCTTGCTCAGAAGGTGAGGCTGGTCAAAAGGAAATGGTGAATAGCCAAGCTGGTGTTTACCTGAAAGGAGTCCGTTCAATTTATAGAGATGTGATGGACGCTGACTTGAAGCCAACAGCCTATGCTGAGATTGTGGGGAGGAA
>CAVKOT010000127.1:0-8566 GCA_963658045.1 Opitutia bacterium UBA4654 | reverse complement strand
GTACTGTTGCGTAACGCAGGCTGATACCCCACAGCGCGATGCGCCCAAAAACGCAGGGGCATGCGATGCCCAACGCATGCCCCTGCCTTCGCCTTCACATGCGGCTGCGAAGGCACATGCAGCGGCATGCATCTTTTAGGGCATTGCAGAACAAGGCACCACTCATCATCCCGGTAGGGAGGCAGGGGGGTGGGGCACCATCAGCCGCATCTCGGCACCTGTCAGCAAATACTTGCCCAGGCAGGTGGGGACATTTGCCGAAAATAGGTAATTTTGCGGCATGACAACCACATCCCATATCTACGGACTGCAGGACGGGGCTGTGAGGCATGCCCTGCGCCGTGTCCTGCTCATCTACACGGGCGGCACCATCGGCATGGGACGCAATGCGCAGACGGGCGCGCTGGAGCCGCTCGACTTCCGTCACCTGATGGACAACCTGTATGAACTGCGCTCGCTTAACACCGAGGTGGACACTTATTCGCTGCCCCATCCGCTGGACTCCAGCAACATGAACCCGCAGCACTGGGCGCGCCTGGCACGCATCGTGTCGGACCGCTATCATGCCTACGATGGCTTTGTCATCCTGCATGGCACCGACACGATGGCCTACACGTCATCGGCCCTGAGCTTCATGCTGCGCAACCTCACCAAGCCTGTCATCCTGACGGGCAGCCAGTTGCCCATCGGCCAACCGCGCACCGATGCCAAGGAGAACCTGCTCACGAGCATCGAACTGGCCGCCGCCTGTGACGATGAGGGCCATGCCCGCGTGCCCGAGGTGTGCATCTACTTCAACGGCCACCTGCTCAGGGGCAACCGCGCCACGAAGCAGAATGCCGAGGGGTTCAATGCCTTTGAGTCCTTCAACTATCCCCACCTGTGCGACGCGGGCGTGTCCTTCACCTTCCGCTCCCACCACATCCTCGTGCCCGACCGGCACCTGCCACTCACCGTGCAGACGGCGATGTGCCCCGATGTGGTGGTCTTCTCGCTCTTCCCCGGCATCCAGGAGCACATCGTCAAGCATGTGCTCAACGCGCCCGAACTGCGCGGAATCGTCATACGCAGCTTCGGGGCGGGCAACGCGCCGCAGAGCCCCTGGATGCTGAGGCAACTGCGCAACGCCAGCGACCGGGGCGTGACCATCGTCAACATCAGCCAGTGTGAGACGGGATGCGTGGAGATGGGACTCTATGCGCCAGGCATGCAGCTGCAGGAGGCGGGCGTGGTGAGCGGGTATGACAGCACCGTGGAGGCTGCCGTGACCAAACTCATGCACCTGAACGCCCAGTATGAGGATGCCGACATGGTGCGCGCGCTCATGGTGCAGTCACTGTGCGGGGAAATCAGCGTGCCCGAGTGAGGGGCTTTGTGGAACACTTATATAAGATGGAAAGGAAACGTATGAGAATGATGTCGGGAGGGACTGCCTGGCAGGGGCGCGGGCAACACCGCAGGTGGGCAGTGCTCCTGGTGGCCGCCATGCTGCTGCACGGCCTGGGGCTGCATGCCCAGAAGAGTGCCACAGCGCAGAGCATGGAGCGACAGGGGATGGTGGACATCGCCACCCTGGACAGTACCATACAGGTGAGCCTGATGTACAGCCGCGCCGACAACTTCACAGGGCATGTGCTCTACACCGACCTGCGCGAGGCACTCCTGCATCCGCGTGCTGCCCAGGCCCTGTGCCAGGCACAGCGGCTGCTCAAGAGGCGCAGGCCAGACCTCAGTCTGAAGATATACGACGCGACCCGCCCGATGAGCGTGCAGGCGCAGATGTGGCGCGTGGTGGCGGGAACGCCACAGCAGAACTATGTGAGCAACCCGCGCAACGGCGGGGGGCTGCACAACTATGGCATGGCGGTAGATATCACGCTGTGTGACGCGCTGACGGGGGACACGCTGGACATGGGGACGCGGGTGGACCACCTGGGGCGTGAGGCACACATTGACCAGGAGGATGCCCTGGTGAGGCGTGGCATCATCAGCCGCGAGGCCAGGCAGAACCGCCAACTGCTGCGCTCGGTAATGCGCCAGGCGGGCTTCACCCCGCTGCGCACGGAGTGGTGGCACTTCAACCTCATCACGCGCGCACAGGCCAGGGCAGAGTACAAGGTCATCAGGTGAGGGGGGATGTCAGAGCACTCTGATGAGGGTCATGTAGCAGGCCGTGCCAGCGGCTATCGACCACATCATGTTCCTCCGCCACACATGGACGAGTGCCGTGACCAGCACCGAGGCCAACTGCGCAAAGGCGTCGCTATGCCAGAATTCGTCCGCCAGGAGACATGAGAAATCGACCCCGCGCAGACAGTAGATGACCAGCAGGGCAAAGACAGAGGCGGGAAGCACCCGTCCCAGGAAAGTGATAGTGGGAGGTGTGCGCCGCCCGGAGTGGAACACGAGGAAGGGCAGGAAGCGTGTGAGCATGGTGGCGGCCACAGCGCAGAGCACCAGGAGTGCCTGGCACAGGAGTGACATGTGGGAGGGGGAGGTCATGACACGCCTCCTCTCTCGATACGCTGCCTCAGTGACAGCAACAGCACCAGCATGAGCACCATGCTGGGGATGATGAAGCGGTCGGGGCCGAAGGCTACCAGGCATAGGATGCTGGACGTGAGACCCAGCAGGGAGCCCGCATGGCTTGACTCCCTGAGCCAGTTATCGACAAAGATGGCAGTGAACATGGCCGTGAGCACGAACTCCATGCCGTGCAGGTCGCAGTGCAGCAGCCCGCCGGCCAGTCCGCCCAGCGTGGCCCCCACCACCCAGTAACTCTCGTCGAGCCAGGTGAGCCAGAGCAGAAACCATCCGCGGTCAGCCCCCTCGGGCACACGCAGGCTGCTGGTGAGGGCAAAGGTCTCATCAGAGAGCCCAAACACCAGGAAGAACTTCTTCCAACCCAGTCCCCGGTAGCGGTCAAGCAGTGAGAGGCCATAGAACAGGTGGCGCGCATTGACCATCAACACCATGAGAAACGTCTGCACGGGATGAAACGCACCCAGCAGCATGTTGCCCAACAGAAACTCCACACTGCCCGCATACACGGTGACGGCCAGCAGCATGGGGTAAAGGAAGGAGAACCCCAGCGTGTGCATATACACGCCATAGGTAAATCCCAGGAAGCCATACCCCGCCATGATGGGCAGGGAGTGGCGAAATGCTGCCCTGAAGGCTGTTTGTCTCATACCCATCTCTGGGCTGCAAAGGTACAGCGATTTTCCTTTCGCACTTGCTATCTCCCCCTGCCGAAAGCATATTTGCGCACAAATTCCACACAGAGGCTGGCCACCTGCGGCTCCATGCCGCCAAACCCGTGGTCGGCCTTGGGCAGGAGGATGAGCCGGCTGTGGCGGCTCTCCTCATGGAAACGCTCGCCGTAGGTGTAGGGCACGATGCGGTCGGCCTGGCCATGGATGACCAGTTGGGGTGCATGGTACTGGCGCGCGGTCTCATAGATGGGCAGCGACACAGCGGTGCGGATGAACTGTCCGCCCAGCCTGCGCCCGCCTCCCATGGGCACACTCTCGGGCGGGTCCTGCGGGTCGTAGCCCGCCCCCAGGGTGTTGCCACGCAGGGCATCGTCACGCAGCACGGCGGCAGGAGCCATCAATATGCGCGCGGCCACCTGTCTCTTGCCCAGCAGGGCAGAGGCCATGGCGGCCACCACGCCCCCCTGGGAGTGTCCCGCCAGCACAATCCTGCCCACCCAGGGCAGGCCCTGGGCGTAGGCCACCACGCGCCTGGAATCCTCGATCTCATTGGGCACGGTCATGTCCTCAAAGCGTCCCTCGCTCTGTCCGTGCCCGTTGAAGTCAAAGCGCAGCGAGGCTATGCCGTGCGCCTCAAGGCTGTCGGCCAGGATGCGCAGCAGCGGGCCTTCCTTGTCAGCCGTAAATCCGTGGCAGATGATGACCAGGGGGACGTGCTTGCGTGACGCGCTGTCGGGCTTCTGGATGACGGCGGCCAGGCTGCCATGGTCACCCTGGATGCTTATGGGGAAAGTCTCGGCGCAGGCTGTTGCGGCGAGCATAGTGAGCAGAAGTAGTGTGTAGAATGTTTGTCTCATGTTGGGTAAGAATAGTCCCGCCCACGGATGCGGGCGGGACTGATGATTGGTGATACTGTTCTGGCGGCGGGGGGTGGCGAGGATGGGCAAGGCCGTGAGCCTGTCCTGATGCCCCTTGTCCAGTGGCCACATTTTGCCGCACCCCAGAAGGGGAAATCTCAACCTGACAACCTCAAAACCTTAAAACCTCATAACCTGCGGCAGACTCGCGGGCGAGGCTGCCGCCTCACTCTGCCAGCACATTGAACTCCGCACCGCTGGCGAAGTCGTCACCGCGCTGGTTGGACAGGGCTGTGAAGCGCAGGTAACGTGCCTGCTGGGGCTTGGCGAGCATGACGCGCTTCTCCTTGAGGTTGTTCTCGAACTCTCCCTCGGCCACGGCCTCGCTCCACGTCTTGCCGTCCCGGCTCACCTGCACGCGGTAGCCCTTGATGTTGCCATTGGATCCTCCGTCCTGGCGGGGCAGGTAGGTAAATCCCTTGATGGTCTTCATCTCGCCACAGTCAAAGTCTATCCAGTGCGGGAACTTGGGCACGGTGATGCTGTACATCGTGTGCCAGATGGTGGCGGGGTCGCCATCCACCAGGTTCCGGGCCACCTCGCCGCTGGGGTCCTCCTCGCTGCTCACGTAGGCGATGGTCACCGGCACACTCTCCACAGCGTCATAAGTGATGCTGGTCTTCTGCCCCTCCTGTCCCTCATACCAGGCTGTCACGGTGCCGCCAGTGCGCAGGTCGATGGTGAGGGGGCCGTCGGTGGCCATGTGCACATGTGCCTTTGCCTTGTTCTTCCTCTGCGTGGGAGTCACCACCATATACCAAATGTTGCTGGGTGTGGCGGTCTCGGTATCCCCGGTGATGGTCACTCGCCCGGCACGGTCACGCGTGATGGTGAGCGGGCATTCCTGCCTGCTCTCCACACGGGCACGGGCTGCGAGGTTGTCGTCCTTCCTTACGGGACGTATGATGAACTTCATCTGGTGACGGTCGCCCATCACCCTGTCACGCTCCAGGGGGCCTCCCTGCCCGCAACTGTTGCCACCCAGTCCCGTCACCTGGCAGTCCAGGTGCAGGTAGTTGCCATCGCTCTGGGGCAACTCGAAGGGGTGCGCGGCCAGCGTCATCTGCAGTGCGCTCCAGGGGAGAGCCGAGGCACTCATGTGCCCCGATGACACAAACTCTATGCCCGCTCCTTGCCTGTCGGTGAGGGCGCACCAGCGCACGTCCTCGCGGTTGCCCATGCTCTGGGGTTTGGGGAAATTGACAAACTGGTCCTCGACGGTGCTCTTGTACAGCCCGATGAACGAGCCTGTCTTGCGGTCGGCATAGTTGTTGAGCGGGCCACGGCCGAAGTAGGTGTATTTCTCATACTGCCGTGGCAACTTCATCGCATAGCCCAGGCGGGGCAGGACCAGGCTGGGGTCGCTGGAGACGATGCTGCTTGCCAAGGCTATGGAACCGTCGGGATAAATGGTGTAGGTCAGGGTGCTGAGGAAGTGAAAGTCACTCTCGGTGAGTGCGCGGCCCTCCTTCACGCCCGTGAAGGGGTTGCCGGCCTTGCCAGGCCTGCGCTCCAGCGTGCCTGAGTGTGTGCCCTGGCTCAGGATGTGGTAGGTGATGCTCACGGATCCGTCAGCGGCCTTGTTGACCACAGGAGTGCCCTGAGTGTGGTGGGCCAGGCAGTGGAGGCCGTTCTTGAACCACGCGTCGCGTGCCCAGTTGTCATTGTCGGTGGGGGCGCGCAGGGCATCCAGCCTGGGTCCGTTGCCCTCAGTGATAACCTGCTTGCCGTCATAGGTGAGGGTGCTGATGCTGCCGCTGGCATTGTCCAGGCGCACCTCGAAGCCCTCACCACTCACGGTGATGCCTGCATCATCCTGGCTCACGCCTGCGTGCTGCTTGCCAGAGGCAGCCAGGCTGATGTCCTGGCGGGCGGCAGGAGCCTTGAAATCGCGCATGTCAATCTGCTCGGCCATCTGCACATAGCCCTTCTTGCCCCACGGCATATCCTGCTTGAGGCAGAACTCAATGGTGGTGAGAGCGTCGGGCATGGTGCAGTCACCTGTGGGGAAGGGCACGGTCACAGAGTCACGCGCGGCCAGTCCGCTCACGCCATCCAGCCGGCCGCTGGCTATCTCGCGCCCGTCCAACTCGGTACGGAAAGTCACGTCGTAGTCCAGGGGCGTGAAGTAATTCTTGTTGAAGATGACCACCGACTTGCCATCGCGGGTGGCATGCACGCCCACGTTCTGATACACCTTCTTCACCTCGTAATACTGTGGCTTGGGGCTGAGGTCAGGCAGCATGATGCCGTTCATGCAGAACATGCCGTCGTTGGGCCAGTCGCCATGGTCACCGCCATAGCCCATGTATTTGGTGCCATCGGGCGTGTAGGTGTCGATGGCCTGGTCCACCCAGTCCCAGATGGCCCCTCCGCACAGGAAGTTGGTGCTCTCGATGGCCTGCCAGTAGTCGATGAGGTTGCCCAGGGAGTTACCCATGGAGTGGGCGTATTCAGATATGTGGAAGGGATACTTGATACCGGCCTTGCCCTTGACCACATATTGCACCCATGACACACTGGGATACTGGTTGGAACCCATATCCACGATGTCGTTGTTGCGCTCGTACTGCACGGGGCGGCTGGTGTCATAGGCCTTGATGGCCTTGTAGGCAGCCACGAAGTTCTCACCAGGCCCTGCCTCGTTGCCAAGCGACCAGATGACGATGCTCGGATGGTTGACATGGGCATGCACCATCTCCATGTTGCGCGCCACATGTGCGGCCCGCCACTCAGCAGGGTGCGAGAGTGACTCCTTGCCATAGTAATACTCATGGCTCTCAATATTGCACTCATCCTCCAGGTAAAGGCCATACTTGTCAGCAAGATAGTACCAGTAAGGGTCGTTGCTGTAATGCGAGAGGCGCACATGGTTGATGTTGCCCTGCTTCATGAGCATCACCTCGTGCTCCATCTGCTCATGCGAGATGGCATGCCCCGTGGTGGGATTGGTCTCATGACGGTTCACACCCTTGAGTTTCACAGGCTTGTTGTTGACATAGAAATAGCGGCCAGCCAGGTGGAACTCATCATCCTCGGCCTTTGTGTCGCGTATCTCCACCTGGCGCACCCCGAAGTAGGTGCTGGTGCAGTCGAGCACATGGCCCTTCTTGTCCTTCAGCGTGGTCACCAGCACATATCGCCAGGGCTCCTCGGCACTCCACAGGCGGGGGCTCTTGATCGTGACAACACCATCGGGCGCGATGTCTCTCGCCCCGGCCACTTGCTGCTCTGTCTCGTCGGAATAGAGTTTCACTGGATATACCTCATGGTTGATGGTGTAGTAAGGTGCCTTCTTGGCCAGAGAGCGCACCTGCACATCCACTCGCATGTCGGCCTCGTCGCTGGTCATGCGCTGTGTCCTTACGGCCATATCCTGGATGTATGTCTCTGGCATGGCAGTGAGGTAGGTGCTGCGTATGATACCCGGAAGGCGGAACATGTCCTGCGCCTCCAGGAAAGAGCCATCGCTGTGGCGATAGACCTCCAGGGCCAGTGTGTTCTCGCCCTTTTGCAGATAGGAGGTGATGTCAAACGAGGCGGTGTTGCGGCTGTTCTTGCTGAAGCCCACATAGTGACCATTGACCCACAGGTAGAAGAAACTATCTACTCCGTCAAAATTGACATAGATGTGGCGGCCCTTCCATTCCTTGGGCAAGGTGAACGAGCGGCGGTAGGAGCCCACCTCGTTACGGTACTTATAGGTGGTGAAACGCTTGTCCTTGGGCTCGCGCATCACTCCCTCCTTCCAGTCGCCCACTTTCACCTCATGGTAGAAGAGTACGGGCTGGTTGACATAAGCGGGCACGCCCCACTTCATGGAGCCATCCTGGCCAAGTCCCTGCACGTTCCAGCAGCCAGGCACAGTGATGTCGTCCCATGCTGTCACATCATAGGCGGGCTGGTAGAACTCGTGCGGACGCTCCTCGGGAGTGGCCACCCAGTGGAACTTCCAGGTGCCGTCGAGGCTCTGGTAGTAGGTGCTTGCCTGCGGCAGAACCTTCAGCGCCTCTTGGGTCGAGGCGAATGGAAACATGTATGCACGCGGCTGCTCCTTGTTGAGGGACAGGCGCGTGGGGTCCTGCCACTCCGTGCCATCGGGTGCGGGAGTTTGTCCGTAAAGGAACCCCTCCAGCGTCTGTGCCTCGGCCATCAACGTGGCAGATACCACCAAGGCCAGTGTAGTCATCAGTCTTCTCATAGATATAGTGTTGTGTAGTATTATTCAGGCCCCTGCCACCTCTGCTTCTGTGAGTTGGGTTGCCTGTGCGATTTGTGATATAGTGAGCATGCCGCTTGCCTTGAGGTTGCGCGCGATACTCAGTTTCTCCTCTTTACGTCCTTCCGCACGTCCCTCGGCCAATCCCTCGGCATGTCCTTCGGCATGTCCCTTCCTCTCGGCCGTCACCAGGCAGCTGTACCAGTCACGGAAGT
>CAVKOT010000126.1:0-8597 GCA_963658045.1 Opitutia bacterium UBA4654 | reverse complement strand
GTAAGATAGAGCCACGCAACGAGGTGAACATCAAACCGCAGATATCGGGCATCATCGCGGAACTCTACAAGGAGGCGGGCGACATGGTGAAGAAGGACGAGGTGATAGCCAAGGTGAAGGTGATACCCGACATGAGCAGCCTGTCCAGTGCCGAGAACCGCGTGCGCCTGTCCGCCATCTCCCTGGAACAGGCACGCACCGACTATAACCGCATGAAGGCTCTGCTTGACGAGCGGGTGGTGAGCCAGGAGGAATATGAGAAGGCACAGGTGACCCTGCGCCAGGCTGAGGCCGAGGATGCACAGGCCAGGGACGCGCTGCACATCGTGCGTGACGGTGCCTCGCTGAGCAATGCCTCGCTGAGCACGACACTCATACGCAGCACCATCGATGGGCTTGTGCTCGACGTGCCAGTGAAAGTGGGAAACTCGGTGATACTGAGCAACTCCTTCAACGACGGCACGACCATCGCCACGGTGGCCGACATGACCAACCTCATATTCAAGGGCAGCGTGGATGAGACTGAGGTGGGAAGGCTCACCGAGGGAATGCCCGTGAGCATCACGGTGGGGGCCATACAGGGGCTCACGCTCGCTGCCAGCATCGAGTACATCTCTCCCAAGGGCGTGGAGCAGAATGGTGCCAACCGCTTCGACATCAAGGCGGCCATCACACTGCCTGACTCGCTGGCCTTGCGCTCGGGCTATGGCGCCAATGCGCAGATAGTGCTGCAGCGGGCGAGGGGGGCCGTGTGCGTGCCAGAGGCGGCCCTGGAGTTCTCGGGTGACAGCACCTATGTGTATGTGCTCACCGATAGTGTGCCCAAGCAGACCTTCAAGCGCACCCGCGTAATCACAGGGCTGAGCGATGGCATCAACATGGAGATAAAGGGCGGACTGCGTCCCGGGCAGAAGGTGCGCGGCATCCTGAAGCAGACGGACGAGTAAGCAAGTGAGGTGACTATATACAGGAGGACAAGATGATGACGAACAGATATATGATGGCGGGGCTGATTCTCGTGGCAGGATGCGTGGGCGCACAGGCCCGTCAGGCGTGGACGTTGCAGCAGTGCATCAGTCATGCCATCGCGCACAGCATCACCGTGCAGCGTCAGCAGGACAATGTGCGCCAGCAGGAGATCGCGCTCAGCACGGCGCGCAATAGCCGTCTGCCCAACCTCGCGGCCAGTGCGGGGGAGAACTTCTCCTTTGGACGTGGACTGACGGCCGACAATACTTACGCCAACCACAACACCCAGAGCACTAGCTTCAGCCTGGGAACCAACGTGCCGCTCATCACTGGCGGACAGATGCCAGCGCAGGTGCGCCAGCAGCGGTTGGGGTTGCAGGCTGCCATACAGGACTGTGAGAAGGCTAAGGATGACGTGACACTCAACGTCATCTCGGCCTATCTGGAGGCTGTGTGCCAAAAGGAACTGGTGGGCGTGGCACGCCAGCAGGCACAGCTCTGCACCATCCAGGTGGAGCGGATGGAGAAACTGCTGGCCGAGGGAAAGGCCGCGCCTGCCGATGTGGCGCAGTTGCGCACGACACTGGCCACCGACAGCATGACGCTCACGCAGCAGGAGAACTCGCTCATGCTCTCGCTGCTCACCCTGAGCCAGTTGCTCGAACTGGACACGCCAGAGGGCTTCGATGTGGAGACACCTGCCGAGGCTCTGCCCCTGGATGCCGTGCTCCCCTCGCCCGATGCCGTCTTTGCCGAGGCACAGGGCTTCAAGCCCCAGGTCAGGAGCGAACAGTTGCGTCTCTCGCAGGCCGAGGAGGCCATCACCACGGCCCGCAGCGCACTCTTCCCCAGCCTCTACTTCAATGCGGGCATAGGCACCAACTATTACAAGACATCGGGCTTCAGCGGCAGCAGTTTCGGCAGGCAGATGCGGGACAACTTCAACCAGTACTTTGGCCTCTCGCTCAGCGTGCCCATCTTCAACCGCCTGCAGACGCGCAACAACATCCGCAGCGCGCGTGTGGCAGTACACACCCAGCAACTCCAGTTGCAGGAGACCCGCAAGGCCCTCTACCGCGAGATACAGCAGGCCTACTATAATGCGGTGGCCGCCCAGCGGCAGTGCATGAGCGCGCAGGTGGCAGGCGAGAGTGCCGAGACCTCCTTCCACTTGATGAAGAGCAAGTATGAGAATGGCAAGGCCAATGCCACGGAGTTCCAGGAGGCCAAGACGCAGCTCACCCGCGCACGCTCCGAGGCCGTGCAGGCCCGCCTCACCTTCCTGTTCCGACGCCGGTTGCTGGAGTTTTACAGGCAGCCCTCCTCCCCAGCCTCCCCAGTTGGGGAGAGGTAACGTCCATTCTCCTCTTGCTGGAGGACGCAGGGCAGAGGCCCCCATGGGCTGTCAGGCCCCCATCGCTCATTAGGATACCTGATGACCGGTGGGGGCCTGCTCTTTACTCCTTTTGCCCCTTGCCATCCCTGGGCAGTATGATGGCTCTTGGGATGAAACATGCTTCTCCCGCCCCTTCAACAGGGTTTCCTGTCTGGAGGGGACAGGTGCGCCCATCGTCCAGCCTGGGCTGGACAGTCATCGAAGGGGCATTACTTGGCAAAGTAAGCAGGCTTCACCAACTGTCCAGCCCAGGCTGGACGATGGACACAAGCGGCATGCCCATCCGGAAAAGCCAACTGTGACCAGCAACGATAGCCCTTTCCCTCACAGAAAGAGCATAATAAGGAAAGCCACCCCTCTGCCTGTTTCTGGCAGAGGGGCGGCTTTGTAGGAATGCAGGGGATGCTTTCCCCTGTGTGGAGGTGGAAGTCCCTCCCCCCTGGGGGAGGGCAAGGGAGGGGGCTCCTACTGATGTATCTGCACCTGCGGGAAGGGGAACCCTATGCCACGGCGGTTGAACTCCTCGTAGATGTTCCTGTTCAGGTCAAAGAACACAGGCCAGTAGTCGGACCCGCTTACCCACACACGCACAGTGAAGTCCACCGAACTGTCGGCCAGGCGGGCCAGTGCCACGAAGGGGGCTGGGTCAGCCTGTATGCGCGCGTCAGCCTTGAAGATGTCCATGAGTGCCTGCCTCACGGTCTCCACCTCCGTGCCATACTCCACCCCCACGGTGAGGTCCACGCGGCGCAGGGGCTGGCTGCTGTAGTTGGTCACGCTGCCACTGGAGAGCGCGCCATTGGGCACATACACCTGCTTGTTGTCGCCGGTGAGGATGATGGTGTGGAATATCTGTATCTCCTTGACCGTGCCGCTGATGCCCTGTGCCTCGATGAAGTCGCCCACCTTGTAGGGCTTGAAGAGCCGCAGGATGATGCCACCGGCCAGGTTCTGCAGGTTGCCGCTCAGGGCCATGCCCACTGCCACGCCTGCCGAGGCCAGCAGGGCCGCAAAGGATGTGGTGTTCACCCCCAGCGCGCTCACCGTGGTGATGACGAGCAGGATGGTGAGCAGCACGTTGACAAAGCTCTTGAGGAACGACTGTATGGTGGGGTCCATGTGCCGCCGCTCCATCATGCCTGCCACGATGCGGTTGATAAACTTGACGATGTATCTGCCCACCACGAAGATGAGCACGGCCAGCAGGATGCTCTTGCCTGCCTCCACCCCCAGGGTGGTCAGTTGCTGGAGAATCTGGCTGAACTCGCCCCTCTCCAGGGCCTTGACGGCCTCGGAGGCCGCCGATGCTTGGGTCGTTTGTAGTAAAATCATGTTTCCTTGTGCTTCTTATATGGCTTTTGTATGGGTCGCCTGGCTGGCACGATGGCTCGTGCCAGGGTGCTTCCATAAATAAGTCATGGAGCAAAACCTTGCGGCCTTGCTCCATGACGATGTTTTACTTAACCAGCACTTTCTTTCCGTTTACGATGTAGATGCCCTTTGGCAGGCCGCGTAGGCTGGTGCCCATGCGCACGCCTGAGAGCGAGTACACTGCATTGGGAGCGATGTGGATGGCGGGAGCGGCCGTCTGGATGCCAGTGGGAGTGACAGTGGCTATCAGCACTGGGTAGTTGTTGCCCTCGGCTGACCATGTCTTGGGATCCCATGCCACTACGGCCTGCTGCAGTTCTGCAAAGTTGTCACCGTTGTAGTAACTGATGCCAGATACCTTGTCGGCAGAGGCGATGGGACCGAAGTCCTCGTAGTCATTGTTCCATACGGCGATGTTGCTGAACACGCTGGCAGATGCGTTGCTGTTCTTTCCGCCAGTGATGCCATGACCCTGGCAGCTGCCAGCCGCATAGCAGTTCTCCATGGTGAGACCTGCGCTCACGCGGCCCAGGAGTCCGCCCACATACTGTGCTCCGCTGGTGATGTTGAGGTTGGCATAGCAGTTGCGGATGACGGTCTCACCTCCCACGTTGCCAAACATGCCGCCGCAGTAGTTGGATGTCACATGCAGCTGGCCGGTCACATAAGTGTTGCACACATAGGTGGTGTCCTTGTAGTTGGGGTGTCCCACATAGCCAGCCAGCATGCCGGTGCCACTTGCCTTGCAGTCAACGGTGGCTCCCACGAGTCCCAGGTTATAGACTCCACCACAGAGCACGCCGAAGAAGCTGTTGTAGGACTGGCCCTCCTGGGTGCAGTTGAAGCCTGTGATGGTGTGTCCCTTGCCGTCAAACACAATCCAGTTCATGTAGTTCTTGCCATCGAAGGTGTCCTCATAGATGTTGAGGGGCTTCCAGTCGGTGACCTCGCTCATGTCGATGTCGTCCTCCAGGGTGACGTAAGTCACTTGTCCTGCCTTGAGATAGTCGCGCAGCATCTTCATCTCGCGTGTGCTCTTGATGCGGATGGGGTCGTCAGCGGTGCCGGCATATCGGTCTATGTCGTTCATCTCGTTGCTGAAGGTGCCATCCTCATGCTGGTACACGATGAGGCTCTCCTTGCGCAGTACAGGATAGTTGTCCTTGCCCAGGGTCTGCCGCCACTCGGCCTTCACCGAGGTGTTGCCGTTGAGCCTGTAGCAGAGTTCGCCAGTGGAAGCCATCTCATCTACCTCACTTCCACGGTAGCAGTTGGTCTTGGTGCCCAGGTAACTGAGCTCCAGGTCCGAGGTGGTGTAGCAGTTGTCGATGCTGCCCTGTGCGGCCTCACCGGCAAAACTTGCGCACTGCACGCTGGCGGTCTTGAGGTTGAGGGTGCCAATGATATACACGTTGCGGATGGTGGCTCCGTTGAGCTCACCGCAGATTGCGCCCAG
The DNA here is from genome assembly GCA_963658045.1 of Opitutia bacterium UBA4654. Classification (GTDB taxonomy): domain Bacteria; phylum Bacteroidota; class Bacteroidia; order Bacteroidales; family Bacteroidaceae; genus Physcousia. The sequence continues at coordinate 3,405 of CAVKOT010000126.1, read as the reverse complement.
GCGGCAGCCGTTGCTGTGCGTGTTGACGATGGAGGTGTTGACCAGTCCGAAGTTCTGTATCAGTGCTCCGCCAGCCACACGGCTGAACAGGCCACCCTCGTTGCGCTCCTCGATGACGATGTCAAGGTTGCGTATCTCGTATCCCTGTCCGTCAAACTGACCGGTGAAGGTGCGGTTGGTGCCATCGAACTCATGGTCGTCCGAGTAGCGGCCTATTGGCTGCATCTTGATGCCTGCCATGTCGATGTCGGCCTCCAGCTTGGCCTTGGCCGAGGTGTTGCCCTCGTTGACGTATGTCGAGAACCAGCGCAGGGCAAATCCGTCCTTCAGGTGGAACCATCCATCCTTGCCGACCTCGCACTCACCCTTGTCAGCGCCGCAGTTCTTGCAGATGCCGTTCTCGTCATAGTCGTGTGGGGCCACGTCGGGAGTGCCCTTTGTGTTGGTGTAGGTAATATCACCGCTGGGCGTGCCGTCACAGTTGAGCGAGCCCTCGCAATATACCTGTCCACGCAGGCTGTCGAGCGTGGGGTAGAGGTCCTCACCTATCTTCTGGTAGTAGGCGATGCTCTTCTGGTTACCGTTGAGCAGGTAGCACAGCTCACCTGTGGCCAGTTTGCCCTCAGCCTCGATGCTGTTGTAGCAGTTGTTGAGGTTGCCCTGGTTGGTGAGCACATCGTGGGTGGTGTAGCAGTTGGTGAGTGTGGTCTGCGATGCCTCACCGCACAGGCCGCCAGCCTGCTCATGCGAGGTGGTCACCACCAATTGGCCCGCGCTGAACACGTTGGTCACCACGCTGCGATATACCTCTCCGCCCAGCACACCTGCACGCACCTCGGATTTGTTGGTGATGGTGGCATCTACGAAGCCCACATTCTTGATGGTGGCACCCTCGGTGCGGCTGAAGAATCCAGCCTCGGAGCCATCGTCGCGTGTGACTGTCAGGTTCTTGATGGTGTGTCCCTGTCCGTCGAATGTGCCATTGTAGGTGTGTGACTCGCCTGTGTCGCTGTACAGGCCGATGGGCGTGAAGGTGCCGATGGTGCTCATGTCGATGTCACGTGTGAGCACGACCTTGATGCCGCGGTTCTTGCCAGAGTTGACCTGGCTGGCCACCCACACGAGGTTGTAGGCATCCTCGCAGGCATAGTAGCCGTCCTCGTTCTGCTCAGGCTCCACACCATAGGTCTTGCGGTAAGCCTCGTTGGCCATCAGGCTCTCGATGCGTGCCAGTGCCTCCTGGGTGCTGTATGTGCCATTGGCGTATGCGTCGGAGATGGGCAGGAACACCTCTCTCTCATAGGCATCGCCCTCCTCCTGGGTGCAGTTGCTGGTGAAGGCCTCATACACGCGGTCGTTGAGGATGACCATCTGCAGGTAGGCCTCCTTGCTCTCATAGAGAGTCATGAAGAGGTCGCCCAGTTTGCACATGGCCTCATACTTGGCCTTGCCTGTAGTGGCGGCCTGTGCTGCGGCCACGGCGGCAGTCAGTTCGTCATTGATACTCTTTGAGTATTCGGGCGCGTTGCCATAGGTCACCATGTCAGGCTCATAGTCGTTGAGGATGTGGTTGGCAGTCGTCACCATCTGGACCAACTGAGCATCCAGGGCATCGCTTGCCTGGTCGTAGCTGCCCAGGAAGGTCAGACGGGCATTGGAGAAGAATGTGTCAGTGTTGCGCTCGAAGGTGCCACGGGTGAGGATGCCCAGCTTGAGGCTGTCGTCCACAGCCACGATGATGCTGTTGTCATAGTGGCCGGCATTGAGTGCGATGGCCAGTCCGCGATAGCCGTCGGGACTGTAGCCCAACTCATTCCCCTCGATGTCGGTGACGAGCTTGAAGTCATTGGGGCTGATGGAAGCCTCCTCCTCAGTGAGCAGACCGTTGTAGCGTGTGAGCAGGTTGTTCTTGCTGTCGTTGGCGTAGATGAAGGCATTGTAGTTGTAGGCCGACTCCTCGGCTGCGCCGTTCAGTTCGGCATAGGCGTTGAAGTGTACCTCATAGAGTCCAGGACGCAGGTTGTGGATGGTCTGGTTGATGTCCAGGCGGCTGTCCTGCAGCACGCCTATCTTACGGCATCCCTCTGTGGATGAGATGCCAGGATTCCCCTCGTCGATAGTCCAGCCAGTGAAGTCTTGGCTGAAGTCGGCATTGGTCATCATGTTGGTGATGTCGGTGCCTGGCTGGTAGTTGCTCTTGATGGCATAGTCAAGCAGCCCCTGGGCATACTCGGTCTCCAGTGTGATACCCGAGGTGGAGAGGGCCAACTCGCTGATGATGTACTCGTAGGAGCCGTTGGGGAAGACGTCACCGGGCTGTACCGTCTTGGTCAGGTAGTCCCTGAGCCGGTCAAACTCCTTGCCCTCGCAGGTGTTAGCCTCCAGGTATGCCTTTATGTCGTCTATCTTCTGCTGGTAGGCGGCATAGGCGTTCTCACTCTGGCTGATGGCATCGCGCAGGCCCTTCATGTTGTTGTATGCCTTGGAAAACTCCTCGCGTGTGGAGCCTTCCAGCTTGTCAAGGGAGGCGAAATAGTTGTTCAGCAGTGACTTGGTGATAGCCTTATCCTCATAGGATGCCTTCTCATAGTTTATGAGTTCCACGAGCAGTTCGGCAAACTCCTTGTCGTCCTTTGCGCTGGCATAAGTGTTCTCGCCAGTCTTATATACAGTGCCGTGTGTGCTGTCAAGCACGGGGTAGTCATCCTCGTCAATGTTCTGGAAGTAGGTGGGGTTGTCAAACGTGCTGCCATTCAGCGTGTAGCACAGAATGCCGTTTGCGGCATTCTCATCCACGAACTCGCCTGCGAAGCAATTGGTTGTGCTCCCGGCGGCATTGGTAAGTGTCTCATAGGTGGTGTAGCAGTTGGTGAGGGTCGATGCTGCGGCCTCGCCCGATATGCCACCCTTCTGCTGGTGTGAGGTGCTGATGTTGATGGTGCCTGCGCTGAAGCAGTTGGTCACCGTGCTTGCGTGTATCTCGCCAGCAAACACACCGGCACGTATGCCGCCCTCGTTGGTGATGTCGGCATTGATGATGCCCAGGTCGCGGATGGTGGCTCCACCGCTGACACGTCCAAACAAGCCAGTCTCCTGGTGGTCGGTGCATACGACGTGGAGGTTGCTGATGGTGTGCCCCTGTCCGTCAAAAGTTCCCTGGAAGTTCATGCAGGGGAAGCCTGCGTCGTCAGAGTACTTGCCTATGGGCTCGGTGAGCATGCCCTCCATGTCGATGTCATTGGCCAGGCGTATGCTGATGGAATTGTTCCCCTTGTTCACAAAGCGTGCGATGTAGCGCAGTTCTTTGGCTGTGGTGATGTTGTACCAGCCCTGCTTGTCGGCTTCCACGATACCCTCCTCGGCACCACAGTTCACGCAGTAGCCGTTCTCGTCATACTCATGAGG
>CAVKOT010000125.1:0-8631 GCA_963658045.1 Opitutia bacterium UBA4654 | reverse complement strand
CTGCGCGGTGTGGAGGAGTGCGAGTATATCCTGAACCACCTGGTGGGACTGCAGAACGAGGTGGAACTGGACCTCACGCTGGCACGCGGACTGGACTACTACACGGGAGCCATCTTCGAGGTGAAGGCCCTGGACGTGCAGATAGGCTCCATCACCGGCGGCGGACGCTATGACAACCTGACGGGCATCTTCGGCATGCCGGGACTGAGCGGTGTGGGCATCTCCTTCGGTGCCGACCGCATCTTCGACGTGCTCAACCAGCTGGACCTATACCCCAAGGAGACCGCCACCGCCACGCGACTGCTCTTTGTCAACTTTGGCGAGGCCGAGGCCAACTACTCCCTGCCCATCCTGGCACAGGTGCGCGGCGCGGGCATCAGCGCGGAGATATACCCCGACTCGGTGAAGCTGAAGAAGCAGATGAGTTATGCCAACCAGAAGCAGATTCCCTTCGTGGCCATCGTGGGCGAGAACGAGATGGCCGAGGGCAAGGTGACACTCAAGAATATGGAGACGGGCGAGCAGCAGTTGCTCACTCCCGCCGAACTCATCGCGGCAGTGACACTCTGAGCCTCATCGCCACAGATACCCGAGGCCCCGGCAGCAGGAACACACTCCTGCGACCGGGGCCTCGCCGTTTTGTCCCCCGACCGCTTGCCGGGGCTTCGGGCACAGCGGCAGGCTGCCCCCAAAGAGGTATGCCGCTGCGATGGCTCACGCATGCCCCTGCGTTGATCATCGCAGCGGCATGCGATGGCACAGGCAGCGGCATGCCTGTGGAGAGGGAGACTGGCCCCTCCGCTGAGTGGGGGGCATGCACCGCCCTCAAGATTGCACCTGGGGGGCCGGCCAGTCGCACACCCGGGAGTTTTGCCACCCAGGACAAATTCACCAGTCCGACTGGCTGGTTCTTTCACCGAAATTCGCTAACTTTGAGGAGGGAAACGACTAAAGCAACAACCCACATGAGCAACAACAGCAAACCGCAACGCACATGCACATCCACGCTACCCCCTGAGCACGACCCCATGGGGGCGGCCATCCTGGACTACCAGCGCACGGGACGCGCGGGGCACTTGCTCGTGCTCTCCTCCATGTTCGATGACGACGAGATGCCCGTGCCACACCTGTTCCGCAGCGTGAGCGACATGCCCCTGCTGGAGCGCAAGGCACTGGACATGGCCAGGGGGCGTGTGCTGGACGTGGGGGCCGGGGCGGGATGCCATGCGCTCGCGCTCCAGGAGCGCGGACTGACGGTAAAGGCCATCGACATATCGCCACTCTCCTGTGAGGCCATGAGGATGAGGGGCGTGAGGGACGTGGAGTGCCGCAACCTCCTGAACCTGCACCTGGACAGCATGGGCAGTGCCGCCGGGCACGGATTTGACACCATCCTGCTGATGATGAACGGCATCGGGCTGGCAGGCAAGGCCAGCGGGCTCGCGCCACTGCTCACGCAACTGAAGTCGCTGCTCAACGAGGGCGGGCAGATACTGGCCGACTCGTCGGACCTGAGTTACATCTATGAGGACGAGGACGGGGTGCCCGACATCGACCCCGACGCGCCCTACTATGGCGAGGTGGACTACCGGATGGTCTATCAGGGAGCCAGTGGGCACAGGGTCGAGGGCAGGCCCTTCGACTGGCTCTATGCCGACCCAGGGCTGCTGCAGTCGGTGGCCGAACTCTGCGGGCTCAGATGTGACCTGGTGGCCAGGGGTGAGCATTATGACTACCTGGCACGCATCACACGCCAGGAGTGAGCGTAATCAAGAGGAGAGAGACAGGCCGCTGGATACTCCAGGAGCAGGCGGCCACATGACAAGAACAGGATTTCACTTTACACAACAGCTTATGACACAGACCTTCAACGCGGGACAGCGGCCCCGCCTGGTATGGGCCGACGTAGTGCGGCTCGTGGCCATGTATGCCGTGGTGTGCTGCCATGCCACCGACCCCTTCAACTTCTATCCAGGCCCCGAGCCCGACAACATAGGCGACATACGCCTGTGGGGAGCGGCCTGGGGAGCCGTGCTCAGGCCCTGCGTGCCACTCTTCGTGATGCTCACGGGGGCCCTGCTGCTGCCCGTGAGGGAGGAGACGGGCCACTTCCTGCGCCGCCGCATAGGCCGCGTACTGTGGCCGTTCCTGCTGTGGTCGGTCATCTATAACCTGTTCCCATGGCTTACGGGGGTGCTGGGATTTGGCCCCAGGGTGATACTGGACTTCTTCCCCTATGCGGGCGAGACGGTGATGCGGCAGTCCATTGAGGTGTCGGCAGGCTACCTGGCCAACATCCCGCTCAACTTCTCCCCCATCGACGTGCACATGTGGTATGTGTACCTCATCATCGGCCTCTACCTGTACCTGCCCATCTTCTCGGCCTGGGTGGAGCGCGCGTCACGCCGTGCCCAGCGGGGCTACCTGGCCCTGTGGGGAGTGACGCTGCTGGTGCCGCTCTACCAGCGTTATGTGGACCCCTACATCTGGGGCTCGTGCTCGTGGAACGGCTTCCACATGCTCACTTACTTTGCGGGTTTCAACGGCTATCTGCTGCTGGGACATTACCTGCGCAACAGCGAGTGGAGCCTCAGGCGCACGCTCGCCGTGTGCCCGCCGATGTTCATCGTGGGGGCACTGGCCGCATTCCATGGCTTCAGGTACATGAGTGCCCAGGAGGGTGCCTCCTATGAGGACCTGGAGCTCTACTTCCTCTACTGCTCGCCCCAGGTGGCCATGATGACCATCGCCACCTTTATGATGGTGCGCCGCATCAGGGTGAGCAGCCCCAGGATGCAGGCCCTGCTGTGCAACCTCACGGCCTGCGGCTTCGGCATCTACATGGTACACTACTTCTTCACAGGCCCCAGCGTGATGCTGATGAGGGCCCTGCATGTGCCTGTGCCCGTGCAGATACCGCTGGCCGCAGTGGTGGCCATGGCCACAGCCTGGATTATCGTGGAGGGGCTACGACGCGCCTTCGGCAAGTATGCCAGGTATGTGGTGGGCTGAGGGCATGTGCCCTTGAAGACAAGAGAAGTGGCACAGGGGATATGCACCCTGTGCCACTTCTCGTATTACTGCAGGCTCTGGCCCTACCTCCGCCGGAACACGACCCAGGGGACTATGCCCGCACCCTTGCGCCTCTTGCCCCGCCTGGACAGGTCGCCTATGTCGTGGGGCACGCCATCGGCGGTGCGGTAGAAGCTGTAGTCGGAGCCGCCCGTGATGTAGATGGCATCGGTGAACCCATACTCGCGCAGGGCATCGGCAAACTCATACATGCCCTCCCTGCCATGGCTCTCGATGTAGTACAGCCTGTCGCCCATGCGGCCCAGGGCCCTGCGCTCCACCTTGCCATGCAGATAGAACCGGGAGGGAAGCACCCCGCACGACACAAGGACAAACTGGCGGAAGAAGGAGCCTCCGTGCTCCACACAATAGTCCATCACACGCTCGTCACGCGCCACACCGATGACGACATTGCCATTGGCCATGGCACAGTAGCCCAGGCGGCTGTTGTCGGACTGCAGTGGTTTGCCACTCAGCACAAGCGAGCCCAGGTACTTGTTCTCGCCAATGTCATAACTTGAGAAGTCGGCACTGCGGCTATAGAGATACACATCATGGTCGGTGGTGTCGGGCTCGGCAAGTGTGACCTCTGCCTTGAGCCCACGTAGTTCGTAGAGGTTGAAGCCCACGCCCAGGATGGAGTCCGTGCTCATCACGACCTCCGGGCGAACAGCCACAGCAGGTTGCCGCAGCCTGGCGATGTTCTGCCTCGAAGTCACCGAGACAGGAATGCCGATGTTCACATAACGATGGTCATACCAGTAGGCACCCATGACCACCAGGCAGCACAGCAGCGCGACAGCCCCCTCAAGCACAAACCGCGCCCACCTGTGCGCGGGCTTCCGGGAAGCCGTGCCGCCCTCCTCATCGTCGTCGTCACGCTCGATGATGATGCGCGGAGCCTCTCCCTCGGGCTGCCCAGGTTCCGCCTCGGGCTTCTCATCAATGATGATGATGGGCTTGTCATCCATATCTTCTTCCATCATAACTTGTCTGTCTGATTAAGGTTTTGGGGCTCTGAGCCCCTGGGGCACTTCGCTTCCCGGTCCAGGGCAGCACGGCCACACAACACACAGCCGCATGAGCCAACTCCCGCTCAGGAGACCTCCTCCCGCTCCAGCAGGGCCTTGAGTTCCCTCAGAGCGTCCTTCGAGGCCTTGAGTTTGAACTCTCCCCTCAGCCGGTGCCCGCACAGGAGCATCTCCTGGGCCGCGACGTTGACCACATAGATATAGTTCTTGTTCACAATCAGGCTCTTGCCCACGCGCACGAAGAAGTTGTCGCGCAGCCTCTGAAACGACTCGTCGAAGTAATGCAACTTGAAAGTCATCTTGCGCGGCTTGGCATTGAAGAGATACACATCCGAGTAGTTGCCGTCTGCCTGGATGAATACGATGTCCTCGGTCTGGATTCTGACGAGCTCCGTGGAGGTTGATATTTTAAGCCATTCCATATAGTTCGTTATGGATGATTACCATGTCCATTCCCGTGCCCAGCCTTGCCGGCACGTATGAAACATACCGCAAATATACGACACTATCGCCTCACCTGCAAGCCTCACACCCCCTCTGTTTCAGCAAAGGCGGCCACAGGACTCCACCACAAAGGTATGACACAGGCAGCACAATGCCATCTGCCGACAGCCGCCTTTGTACGAAAAGCGCCAACGGATGTATGTAATGGGAATAATGAGACCGCCGCCCGGCAAGTGACCGGGCGAAAAGCCTTACCTTTGCCAGGGAGGATGAATGATGATGAAGATAGACACAAGGCAGTTTGAGAGGGACGTGTATGCCATCGTGAGGGAAATCCCTTACGGCCAGGTGCTCACCTATGGGGCTGTGGCCCGACTGGCAGGCTGGCCCCACCACTCGCGTCTGGTGGGGAGGGTGATGCAGGGGGCCTCACTGGCCATGGGCCTGCCCTGCCATCGCGTGGTGAACAGCCAGGGAAGGACTGCGCCAGGATGGGCATCCCAGAGGGCACTCCTGGAGGGCGAGGGAGTGAGGTTCAAGGCCAACGGGTGCGTGGACATGTCACTGGCACTGTGGGACGTGATGGAGGACGGGGCTACAGCTCCATGATCTGTCCCTGGCCTGCGGCATGCCTGCCTTCCAGTTCCAGGAGCAGCCTCTTGGCCTCGATACCGCCAGCAAATCCTGTCAGGGAGTGGTTGGCGCCGATGACACGGTGGCAGGGGATGAGGATACTCATGCCATTGGCACCGATGGCCTGGGCCACAGCCCGCACGCCCCTGGGGTTGCTCACCCGCAGGGCCACCTCCTTATAGGTCCTGGTCTCGCCATAGGGAATCTCCAGCAGGGCTTGCCACACTTGCTTCTGGAAATCTGTGCCCACGGGATGCAGGGGAATGCCGAAAGACTTGCGCTTGCCGGCAAAATACTCGTCAAGTTCCTGCCTGGCTTGCTCCAGGACAGGGGATGTCCCCATGACCAGCCCGGCATTCAGCAGTCGTGCCAGCCGGCGCTGGTTGCGCTCGACACAGGGCATGCCGTTCCAGTCACAGAGGCAAAGCTCGTCACCCACCGATGCCAGGAGCATTTCACCGCAGGGGGAGTCGTAACGTTGGACATGGACAGTCTGTCTCATCAGCCCACTTCATGTTGGGAGTGCGACTTGGCCGAGCGCATGCTCCTCAGCGTCTGCAGCACCACGCTCAGCACGACCATGGAGATGCCCACATAGAACGAGGCGTTCAACTCCCTGGCCTCGCCAAAGGCGGCAAAGGCGATGAGGATGGCATAGCAGGGCTCCAGGTTATAGGTGAGGTTGACGGTGAAGGCCGACAAGGTCCTAAGCACAATGATTTGCAGCAGGTAGAGGCCTGCCGTGCAGAACAGGGCAAGGCAGAGCAGCCACCAGAGGTTGGCCCCCTCGGGCACCACACACACGGGCTGGGACGAGGAGAAGAGCCACAGGTAGAAGGGGATGATGAGGGACACACCGACGAGGCCTCCCAGCATCTGGTAGAGCAGCATAGTGCGGGCCTTCACACCCTGGCTCACCCGCTTGCAGGTGATGGCATAGAGCGAGCATACGGCTGCCGACAGGATGCCTATGGTGATGCCTACACGATAGCGGGAGTCGAAGGAGAAGATGCACGCCAGGCCCGCCACGGTGATGAGCGACAGCAGCATCTCTACCCATGAGAACCTCTTGTGGAGGATGAGCGGCTCGAAGATGGATGTGAAGAAGCACATGCTGGCAAAGCAGACCACGCCGATGGAGACGTTGCTGGCCTTGATGGAGGCATAGAAGAGCAGCCAGTGCAGCCCCAGCAGCGTGCCACATCCCGCTATCTGGCAGAGCTTGCGCCACCCCACGCGGGGAAAGCCCGTGAAGACAACCAGGACAAGGGCGGTGAAGAGGATGCGGTACCACACGAGGGTCGTCTCATTGAGCGTGACCAACTTGCCAAACAAACCCGTAAACCCAGCCAGCACCACGCTCAGGTGCAACTGAATGAAGGCCTTCCTCACTTGATTGCCCTGCTCCATGACTCTACTCTATTGCTATTGTGACACACTTTGTTATCTCTGACCATCTCTGTTGACGCTTGCGCAATCCAGTTCTGGGGCAGGCGTGCCCCGCCTGGAGAACCGCGCTGCAAAGTTACGCCAAATCCGCAAAAAGGCGGGCTGGAGGGGATGAATAAGTGACAACGCCAGCCACCGCCTGCCCTGTAAAGAGGTACCGAATGCCACCTCCACTAGCGGAAATGCACGGCGGGGAACAGCCTTCCAGGGATTTTATGCTTATCTTTGTCATCGTCCAGATGGGAAACGACACCCCTGGACACCTAACCAAACGAGAACACCAAGCAATGAAGACTGAACTGGAAAAATGTATGGCTGGCGAGACCTTCACGGCCGACCCCTCCACCATAGGACTGGCATTGCATGCCAAGCGGCTCGTGCGCCTGCTGAACGCATGTGACTATGACGACGCGTACTCCAAGGAGAGGCTCCTGAGGGAGTTGTTCGGGAGTGTGGGCGAATACGTCCACGTGGATATTGACTTCCACTGTGAGTATGGCAAGAACATCCATGTGGGAAGCCATGTCATCATCAACATGAACTGCACCTTTGTCGATAACAACCGCATTGACATAGGCAACCGTGTGCTGATAGCGTCGGATGTGAAAATCTACACGGCCACCCACTCCACCAATCCTGCCGTGCGCAACCACAGCGGCCACCCCAACCCTGCCTACTGGTGCTGCACCTACTCCCGCCCAGTGCGCATCGAGGACGAGGCGTGGATTGGCGGTGGAGCCATCCTGCTGCCTGGGGTCACCATCGGCAGGGGGAGCGTGATAGGGGCCGGAGCCGTGGTCACCAGGGATGTGCCACCCTACTCCGTGGCTGTGGGCAACCCGGCACGGGTCATCAAGAGCATAGAGCGGACTGAGGGCGAAGAGGGGGAACGGCCAGTGTGACCACCGCCCCATCGCCCCAGGTAGCCCAGGACAGGCGGGAGCATGGAGCAGCCCCGTCGGCAAATGAGCACAGCAGGCCGTTCGTGGGTGCCCGCTCCATGTTCCCGTCCCATGCCCTGTGCGGGAGTTCCCTTTACGGAAGCGCAATGTCAAGTGAACAGTGAGGCCATCACCAGACCAGGGTGTATGGCCTTTCTGCATTCCATGGGCCATGGCGGGAACTTCACAGGTCATGGCCTGGAATATCACAGTCCACAGCCTGGTGATGGCCTGGCATTTGCCAGGAAACGAATGCGAATGCCACATGAAGGCCCCTGAAGTTTCTGTTCGAAACCACCGAACACATATTCGGAACTTCCGAACACATGTTCCAAACCACCGAACATGTGTTCGAAGCTTTCGAACAGAGATTTCAACATACATTCCATGATGTCATTCGCCTATGCGGGAAATGTGCTACCTTTGTGGCTATCAAGGAACAACAGAAAGACACGGGAAGAAAATGAGGATAAAGTTTGCGACAATCAGCAAGACCGGGGCACGCCCAACCAACGAGGACTGCCTGCACATCATGGACATGCCAGAGGCTGGACGCTTCATGGGCATTGTGTGTGACGGGATGGGCGGGCACTCCATGGGTGACGTGGCCAGCAGGCTCGTGTGCCATGCCATCTCGCAATACTGGGAGGAGCACACCGCCCAGCACGACTGCGGGGAAAAGGTGCAGGAGGCTTGCAGGAGGGCCAGCCTGGACATCGACCGGGAGACCTGGGAGCACGGCCACATCCAGATGGGCACCACCATGGTAATGGCCAGCATAGAGGGGAGTCATGTGACCATAGCGCACATAGGTGACAGCCGCTGCTACCTGCAAAGGCCTGGGGAAGGGCTGCTCTACAGGACCGAAGACCACACGACATTTACTGAGGGACGGGAGTTTGTGTCCAGGTGCTTCTTTTCCTTCCGGCCAGAAGTGGCGAGGCCAGAGACCAGGATGTTCCAGCTACAGAGTGGCGACAGGCTCCTGGCATGTTCCGACGGCCTCTACAGGCCCATCGCTCCCGATGCCCTGCTGGCTGGGATGATGGCACCAAGGCCGC
>CAVKOT010000124.1:0-8905 GCA_963658045.1 Opitutia bacterium UBA4654 | reverse complement strand
CCGCTGAGGAGATAGACAAGTACATCAACCAGATTGCCTTCTCGGGCGCAAACGACTTCCTGGAGAAGTACAAGGATGATGCCAATGCCATCATCGGACACTTCGGACTGGGATTCTACAGCGCATTTATGGTAAGCAAGCAGGTGGACATCATCACCAAGAGTTACAAGGATGCGCCTGCCATGAAGTGGAGCTGTGACGGAAGTCCCTCCTACACCCTGGAGGAGACCGAGAAGGCCGACCGTGGCACGGACATCGTGATGCACATCGACGATGACTGCCAGGAGTTCCTGGAGAAGCAGAAGATGGAGGACCTGCTGCGCAAGTACTGCCACTTCCTGCCTGTGCCCATTGCCTTTGGCAAGAAGACAGAGTGGAAGGATGGCAAGCAGGTGGAGACCGACGAGGACTTCATCATCAATGATGTGGAGCCACTGTGGACCAAGAAGCCAGCCGACCTGAAGGATGAGGACTACAAGGAGTTTTATCACCACCTGTTCCCCATGGCCGATGAGCCACTCTTCTGGATTCACCTGAACGTGGACTACCCCTTCAACCTGACAGGCATACTCTACTTCCCGAAGATAAAGAACAACCTGGACGTGCAGCGCAACAAGATTCAGCTGTACTGCAACCAGGTGTTTGTCACCGATGCTGTAGAGGGCATCGTGCCTGAGTTCCTGACTCTGCTTCATGGCGTGATTGACAGTCCCGACATCCCTCTGAACGTGAGCAGAAGTTATCTGCAGAGCGATGCCAACGTGAAGAAGATAAGCGGTTACATCACCAAGAAGGTGAGCGACAAGTTGGCCTCCATCTTCAAGAACAACCGCGAGGAGTTTGAGAAGAAGTGGGACGACATCAAGATATTCATCCACTATGGCATGTTGAGCCAGGATGACTACTATGACAAGGCCAAGCAGTACTTCCTGCTCAAGGACACCGAGGGCAAGCACTACACCCTGGAGGAGTATGCAGCGCTGGTCAAGGACAACCAGACCAACAAGGACGGGCAGACCATCTACCTGTATGCCAATGACAAGGATGCGCAATACACCTACATCGAGGCTGCCAAGAACAAGGGCTACAACGTGCTCATGATGGATGGGCAGTTGGACACCCCGCTCATGGCCATGCTGGAGCGCAAGTTGGAGAAGACAACCTTCACACGTGTGGATGCTGATGTGATAGACCGTCTGATAAAGAAGGAAGACACCAAGCGTGAGGTGCTGGAGGCAGAGAGGGCTGACAAACTCTCAAGCATATTCAATAGCCAGATGCCCCGCACAGGCAAGGTGGACTATCACGTCGAGGCTCAACCTCTGGGCGAGGACCAGTTGCCTGTCATGATCACGCAGAGCGAGTATATGCGCAGGATGAAGGAGATGGCTCGCCTGCAGCCAGGCATGAGTTTCTATGGTGACATGCCAGACATGTACACCCTGGTGCTCAACACCGACGCACCGCTCATCAAGCAAGTGCTCGAGGACAGCGAGGCTGCCACCAAGGAGAAGATTGCTCCCGTGGAGGCCGAGATCAGAGGGCTGAGTGCACGCCAGGCTGTGCTTCGCCAGGAGCAGGAGAAGAAGAAGCCGGAGGAGGTCACCCAGGAAGAGAAGGATGATCTGAAGAAATGCGGTGAGGACATCCAGGAGGAAAACAAGAAGAAGAATGACATCCTGAAGGCGTATGCCGACGGCAACGACCGCGTGCATCAACTGATAGACCTTGCTCTCCTGCAGAACGGCATGTTGCGTGGCGAGGCTCTCACACGCTTTGTGAAGCGCAGCGTAAGTATGATTAAGTAATAGAAATCCCACTTTTCGATGAACTACGGATTTGTGAAGATAGCATCGGCCATCCCCTCTGTGAGGGTGGCCGATTGCCAGTTTAACATAGAGCAGATTGAGTCACTGGTTGTACAGGCAGAGGGACATGGCGTGGAAATCATCTGCTTCCCAGAACTTTCCATCACAGCCTACACCTGCCAGGACCTCTTCCAGCAGCAGTTGCTCATAGACGAGGCCGAGATGGCACTTATTCATCTGATGAACTTCAGCCGAGGACTGGACATCATCAGCATCGTGGGTTTGCCTGTGGCCTATAATAGTTGCCTACTCAACTGTGCGGCTGTCATCCAGCATGGCAAGATACTGGGTATCGTGCCCAAGACATACCTCCCAAACTACAAAGAGTTCTATGAGAAGCGATGGTTTGCCAGCCTGAGGGACATCCAACCTGGCAGTCTTCTCATCTGCGGTCAGCAGGTGCCCCTGGCCCAGAGGCAACTGTTCCGCACACCCACCTGCACCTTTGGCATCGAGATCTGCGAGGATGTGTGGGCCCCCGTGCCTCCCAGTTCATCACTTGCCCTGCATGGAGCCGACATCATCTTCAACATGAGTGCCGACAACGAGGGCGTGGGCAAGCATGCCTACCTGAAGAGCCTGCTGGCCCAGCAGAGCGCAGGGCTCATCTGTGGCTATGTGTTCAGCGGGGCAGGCTTTGGCGAGAGCACCCAGGATGTGGTCTTCGCAGGCAAGGGGTTTGTCTATGAGAATGGGGCTCTATTGGCAGAGGCAACCCAGCACTCCCTCTCCCCACAGTTGGTGGAAAGCGAGATAGACGTGGAAAGGCTGCGTGCCGAGCGACGCACAAACACGACCTTCGCTTCTTGTGCCGCACAGTACAGGGACGAGGACGTGCTCTGTGTAGATACTGACATGGTGACCACACATGACATCACCCTCACCCGAACCATTGCGCCACGTCCTTTCGTTCCCACAGGAAAAGGACTGGACGAGCGGTGTGAGGAGATATTCAGCATACAGACAGCAGGACTGGCCAAGCGACTGACGCATACGGGGGCCAAGACTGCCGTTGTGGGCATCAGCGGCGGACTGGACAGCACACTGGCCTTGCTGGTGTGTGTGCGCACTTTTGACCTGCTGGGCATGGACCGGAAGGGAATTGTGGGCATCACTATGCCCGGCTTCGGAACCACCGACCGCACCTATACCAATGCCATGAACCTCATGAGGCAACTGGGTATCACCATACGTGAAATATCCATCAAGCAGGCATGTGTACAACACTTCAGCGACTTGGGGCACGATATCAACCTGCACGATGTGACCTATGAGAATGGACAGGCACGCGAGCGCACGCAAATTCTGATGGATGTTGCCAACCAGATGAACGGCCTGGTCATAGGCACTGGCGACTTGAGCGAGTTGGCCTTGGGATGGGCCACCTACAATGGTGACCACATGAGCATGTATGGTGTCAACGCTTCCGTGCCCAAGACCTTGGTGCGTCACCTTGTCAGTTGGGTGGCCCATGAGATGGCTGATGAAGAGACCCGCAATACGCTGAATGACATCGTTGACACACCCATCAGCCCCGAACTGATACCTGCCGACGAGAATGGCAATATCACCCAGAAGACCGAAGACCTCGTGGGCCCATACGACCTGCACGACTTTTTCCTTTATTATCTGCTGCGCTGGGGATTCCGCCCGAGCAAGATCTTCTTCCTGGCCAGGCAAGCCTTCGGAGCAACCTATACCGATGAGGTCATCAAGAAATGGCTCACGACCTTCTGTCGAAGGTTCTTTGCGCAGCAGTTCAAGCGCAGTTGCCTGCCCGACGGACCCAAGGTGGGAAGTTGCTCACTCAGTCCCAGAGGTGACTGGCGCATGCCCAGTGACGCTTCCTCGGCCCTGTGGCTCAAGGAGTGCGAGGCTCTGTAGCCCCGCCACTACCAAACTGCCATACATCTCACACTCCACAAATCCCAGAAGTGATGAAAGCGACACACAAGAAATATCTGAATTGCATCAGTAAGTATATTCCCAAGGAACGCATCTATACGGATGAGTTGCGCTGCCTGGCATGGGGCACGGATGCGAGTTTCTACAGGAAACTGCCGCAGATGGTCATCCGCTCATGCAATGAGGATGAGGTGGCACGCCTGCTGAAAGACGCAAGCGCGCTGGACATCCCTGTCACCTTCCGTGCGGCTGGCACAAGCCTCTCAGGCCAGACCATCACAGACTCTGTACTCATCGTAGCGGGCAAGAACTGGGAAAAATACAGCGTGGGCGAGCATGCCGAGACCATCACCCTGCAGCCAGGACTGGTCGGGCAGCGCGTGAATGAGATACTCGCGCCCTATGGACGAACATTCACCCCTGACCCAGCATCCAAGAATTCAGCCATGGTGGGTGGGATAGTGATGAACAACGCGTCAGGCATGAACTGCGGCACGCACGCCAACAGTGACCGCATCCTGCTCAGTGCCAGGCTCATCCTGGCAGATGGAACCATCCTTGATACTGGCGATGAGGAAAGCAAGAGGCAATTCAGACAGACGCATCCTGACTTTATCTCCCAGATAGAGAGGCTGCGTGACCGTGTGTGTACAAACCACGCACTGGTGAAGCGCATCCAGTACAAGTACAGTATCAAGAATGTCACAGGACTCAACCTTCTGCCACTTGTGCGCTTCACCGACCCCTTTGACATCATCACCCATCTACTGGTCGGCTCTGAGGGGACGCTGGCATTCGGGAGCCAGTTTACCATGCGGACGGGACACCTCTACAAGCATTCCGCATCGGCCATGCTGTATTTCCGCACCATGGCAGATGCCTGCAATGCGGTGAAGGCCATGAAGAGCCAGCCTGTGTTCAGCGCGGAAATCCTTGACCAGAAGTCACTGTCCTCGGTAGGTGACACCAGTGGGCCCAATCTCACGGCGGTGCTTACCGAGACCAAGGCTGACACTCAAGAGGAACTGCAAGCCAACATCACTGCCATTGAGCAGGCTCTGGCCCCATTCCCCCTGTATGTGCCCGCCCACTTCACCGACAATCCCCAGGAATATGCACGCTATTGGGCCATACGCTCAGGCATATTCCCATCCGTTGGAGGCACACGTCCGATGGGCACCACGGTCATCATCGAGGACATCGCCTTCCACATCGAGAACCTCACCGAGGCAACCCTTGACCTGGAACAGATGCTTCTCAAGCATGGATATGACGACTCCTGCATCTATGGACATGCACTTGAGGGGAACTATCACTTTATCATCGCCCAGTCCTTTGACACCGACGAGCAGGTGCAGAAGTACCGCAACCTGATGCTGGAGATAGAGAAACTGGTGGTGGACAAGTATGACGGTTCGCTCAAGGCTGAGCATGGAACAGGACGCAACATGGCCTCCTTTGTACGCCATGAGTGGGGCGATGATGCCTATGAGTGCATGAAGGAGATAAAGAGGATATTCGACCCGAAGGGCATTCTCAATCCTGGTGTCATCTTCAATGATGATGCCGAATGCTTTGTCAAGGACTTCAAGCCCATGCCCTTGGCCGAAGAGCATGTCAACAGATGCATTGAGTGCGGCTTCTGTGAGGTCAACTGTCTGAGTTGTGGCTTCACCCTCTCCTCCCGCCAGCGTATTGTCGTACAACGTGAGATTGCCCGGCTGAAGGCATCTGGCGAGAATCCCGCACGACTCAAGAGGTTGGAGAGGCAATACCACTATCTGGGCAACGTGACCTGCGCGGCCGATGGGCTTTGCAGCACCTCATGCCCCATGCACATCAACACAGGTGACATGACACACACACTGCGCTCCAGGGACATCCCTGCTGGCTCCTTGGCCTACCGCATGGGGGACTTCACAGCCAGCCATCTGCAAGGCGCACTCGGCACACTGAAGCCTATCCTGACCATGGCGGGAGCCGCACAGAGCCTCATAGGAAACCAGGCTGTGCGTTTCATTGGCCGTGGATTGCACAGGATAGGCCTTCCCTTGTGGACACCCTCGCTTCCCACCGCTCACTATGCCTCCACGATGCCATCCATTCATGACGCGCCCCAGGACAGGCGGGTCGTCTATTTCCCCAGTTGCCTCAACCGCACCATGGGCTACAGCAAGGTGGATGCCAGGCATCAGGATTTGGCTGACCTGGTTGTGGACTTCCTGCAAAGAAATGGATGGCAAGTTATCTTTCCCAAGGACATGGGCAAACTCTGTTGTGGACAGATATGGGAGAGCAAGGGCATGATGGACATTGCTGACCGCAAGACCTTCGAACTGGAGGATGCCCTGTTCTCGGCATCCGAGGGAGGACGCATTCCCGTGATTTGCGACCAAAGTCCATGCCTGCACCGCATGCGGGAACAGATGAAGAGGGTGCATCCCCAGGAACTGCTGGAGTTCATCCATGACCGGGTGGCCAGCCACTTGGATTTCCACCAGACCGAAGAGCCTATAGCCCTGCACATCACTTGCTCCACCCGCCGAATGGACCTTGCCCAAAAGGTCATCTCACTGGCCAGGCGATGCTCCAGCCATGTGCTGTTGCCCGAAGGTGTGGGATGCTGTGGATTTGCAGGTGACAAGGGCTTCTTCAATCCCGAACTGAACGCCTATGCTCTGCGCAAACTGCGCGCGCAGATAGAGGAGAATGGCGTACGTCGGGGCTTCTCCAACAGCCGTACCTGCGAGATAGGACTCACGACCAATTCCGGTGTGCCTTATCAATCACTACTCTATCTGATTGACGAATGCACCTCCCCCAAGGCATGAAGATTTTACTTGCCACCGACTCATTCAAGGGCTGTCTCACCTCACAGGAGGTGGAGGCGGCCCTTGCTGCAGCCTTACGCACAAGGGGCATCCAGACGATATGCCTCCCGATGTCAGACGGAGGAGACGGCATGCTGCATGCTTTCTCCTCGGCCATGCACGGAACCATTCAGGAGACCCCTGTGCATGACCCGCTCATGCGCCCCATCATAGCCTCCTATGCCGTATGTCCCGATGGCACAGACATCATCGAGACAGCACAGGCATGCGGCCTGGCCCTTATGACTCCCAGTGAGCGGAACCCGCTTGTGGCCAGCACTTATGGTGTGGGGGAACTGCTCCTGGCCGCGATGAAGGCGGGCTGCCGCCGCTTCATCATCGGTTTGGGAGGAAGTGGAACCAGTGATTGCGGGCGAGGCATGCTCTCGGCCCTGGCAAACGCCCTTACCAATGGGCACACTGAATACCTCCCCCATCACCCACTCATCAAATCCTGCCACTTCACCCTGGCCAGTGATGTGCAAAATCCCTTATATGGCCCAGATGGAGCAGCCCTTGTGTATGGGCGGCAAAAAGGAGCCACCCTGGAGATGCAGGAACTGCTGGACCAGCAAGCCCAGAACTTTGCCCTCTATTCCTCACAACTTCTCGGCCATGACCAGTCACAGCATCCTGGTGCAGGAGCGGCTGGAGGTCTGGGCTATGCCTTCCTGCAATATCTGGGGGCAGAGACACAGCCAGGTGCCGACATACTCATGCAGGCCATTCATTTCCCCCAACTCCTGCATGAGGCAAGTCTGGTCATCACAGGAGAAGGCTCTGCCGACCGTCAGACACTGATGGGTAAACTCCCCACACGCATTCTACGGAGCGTCCGTCAGAACAGCGATGTGCCCGTTTGGCTCATTGCAGGGCGAGTGTCAGACGAAGAAAAACTCCTGCAAGCAGGCTTCCAGCATGTGGAGTCTATCAATCCCCCAAACATCCCGCAAGCAGAAGCCATGAGACCCGAAGTGGCCCAGACCAACCTCGCGCAATGGGTATTCCACACGTTTC
Source organism: Opitutia bacterium UBA4654 (assembly GCA_963658045.1). Classification (GTDB taxonomy): domain Bacteria; phylum Bacteroidota; class Bacteroidia; order Bacteroidales; family Bacteroidaceae; genus Physcousia. The sequence continues at coordinate 1,245 of CAVKOT010000124.1, read as the reverse complement.
CCCTCCTCCCCAACACAGAATTTCTCATATCCCCCTCTTCTGTAGATTAAAAGAAAAAGGCCAGTATAATTGAAATCGCGTTTCAATTATACTGGCCTTGCCATCGCAGTAGTACTGCCTTCGCCCTCGCAGTTATACTGGCTTTTTTCTCTTAGCCATTTTCACTCTGGCATTAGTGGCTTTTTTCGCTCTCGTTTCTTGGAGCGCAGAATGAGTACGGTGTTCCATTCTTTGTTATCCTCAGCCCCTCCCCCTCGAATTGGGTAATCTGGATTTCCTGCTCGCTGTCCATGTCCCTATGTTCGCTGTACGCCTTTACCACGAAATAGGTAAAATCATCTGTGCGCCTGCAAATTTTGAAACATTGGCTGGGATTCTCTTTCACATAAAGGTACTCATTGCCAATGACACAAAGGTTGTCATCCGCCACGATTTCCCAGGGTCTCAATGCCTTGTACCTTAGTCCAGGGATATTTCTCACATAACACCAGTCTCCCTCCCTTAATATATTCACAAAACCGCGCCTAAGGAGAATCGGCCTTGCATAGTGTTTTCTGTGAGTAATGGGATCCACCCAGAAAGTTTCGTGGTGCCGCTCATCCTCCACATGCCATATACCATCCCCCTCTATCGTAATCTTGTCTCTATCATTCCCATGAAATTTCCGGCCAGAACAGACAGCATCGACAGGATAATATTCATAATGCCTGTACGCACTCTTTAGAAGTTCCATACTGTCCGCCCTCTCTTTCTTGTCCTTTTGGGCATACTGGCTCAACTCGTCTTTCGACGCGACTTTGACAAGGGGACTGCCAATATTCTTTTGTACATAATACTCGCCTTCCTCATCAATATACAGCCGTGAGTTGCCCTCCCCGTTCTGATACATGTACACCTTTTGGGGCTCGTCCCATGGTATATATCTCCGTTTCCAGTTCAGTCCGGCCCCCACTTGCAACTCCAGGGTCTTGACCGTCAGATATGTTTTCTCGTCAATAAACTTCGAGCGGATGCGTGGATAGAGCCTCTTGCCATCTATGGTACAAAAATCAATGCCCATCAATGTCACGCTCTGTGGCCTCCTCGCAAACCAAAGACCGCTCCTCAGGTCCATCCATTCCTTTCCCCCTGTATCCTTTGGAGCATGACAATTGGCAAATCCATCATTGGTCACCTCTATTTTCTTATATAGGCATTCGACTATTGTCTTGCCTCCCTTGTCCCGGATGCCCATCAGTCCTCGTT
>CAVKOT010000123.1:0-8922 GCA_963658045.1 Opitutia bacterium UBA4654 | reverse complement strand
CTGGTGATGATGGGCATCAAGCTGCGCGAGACCGCGCGTGTGCTTGACAAGCCGCTGCGCGAACTGTGCGGCCCTGACACGCCCTACCACATCGTGGCCATCAAGCGGGGCGAGGACACCATCATCCCTGGGGGCAACGACAGTCTGGCACTGGGCGACATCGCCTATTTCATGACCCTGCGCAAGCATGTGCAGCACATCCTGCAGATAACGGGCAAGGAGGACTATGGCGAGGTGCGCCACATGATGATCATGGGGGGCGGACTGACTGCCCTGCATGTGATACAGGACAAGCCCGACTCGGTGAGTGTGAAGGTGATAGAGCGTGACGAGGAACGCTGCCGCCAGTTTGCCGACATGCTGGATGACCCTGACGTGAGCATCATACAGGGTGACGGGCGTGACACGGGCATGCTGGCCGAGGAGGGGCTGCGTGACATGCAGGCCTTCGCGGCACTCACACCCTACACCGAGACCAACATCCTGGCATGCCTGGCAGCCAAGCGCATGGGGGTGAGGAAGACGATAGCACTGGTGGAGAACATGGACTACGTGTCACTGGCCGAGAAACTGGACATAGGCACGATTATCAATAAGAAGACCATCGCGGCGAGCCACATCTACCAGATGATGCTGGACACGGACGTGGCCAACGTGAAGTGCCTGACAATTGCCAGTGCGGACGTGGCGGAGTTCATGGCCAGCGAGGGAAGCCTGGTGACCGAGAAGCCGGTGCGGGACTTGCGCCTGCCCAGGGGGGTCACACTGGGCGGACTGGTGCGCGAGGGCGTGGGTTACCCCATACACGGAAACACCCAACTGCAGCCAGGCGACCGCGTGGTGGTGTTCTGCCTGAGCGGACTTATCAAGAAGATGGACCGCTACTTCTGCCGTCCCACCTCGGCCATCAGCCGGATGATGTCGGCCTTGAGCAACTGATACGGAGGGCTCTGGCGAAAGCCGGAGCCCTTTTTCAGCATAACATCGACGCTGCAGATGCTATGCTCATAACTGCTCCACTCGTTCTGCTTCTGTGTCTCATGCAGGGCCAGACGCGCTATCTCGCGCTCACGCTCGCGGCGCAGAATGGTACAGATGGGGGTCAGCAGGGGCATCACGACCCCATCAAAGAGGGTGTGCCCCTGGATGTAGAGGTAAGTGGTCTCGGGTGTGAGACCCATGGAGAGCAGTTCCTCACGCAGCGGAGCATAGGTCTTGCGTCCCTGGGGATAGCGTCGCTGTAGCATGGCGACACACTTGTTGACCTTGTGCCTCAGGCTGTCCAGGGCGGCCTGCCCCTCCCGTGCGGGGCTGATACTATGGAAGGAGACCACCTCGTCAAACTGGCTCATGCTGAACTCGCGGTAGTACCCATAGCGGTAAGCCCACACACTCCACACAAAGAGCGGCCACACGATGCGGCTGAACTCGGCCATGAAAGCCTCCAGGTCCATCACACTGCGGTCATTAAGCGTGCTCATCACGCAGGCCGTGTGCAGGTTGGGGGCATAGCACTGGTAATTCTCGATGGCATAGACATAGGTGTGCAGGACGTGGGGATTGCCGCACACCATGCGGCTCGCCTCGGTGCATCCCTGCATGAGCCAGTCATAGTCGGCATCCACACAGGCTATCATGAACTCGCCCAGCGCGGGGCCCAGCCTGTTCATGAGGGCGGTCTTCTTGCCCCGGCCCAGTGACGTGCGGCTGGGAAGCATGACCTCGAAGTAATGCTGCTCGTCCTCAAACTCCTGCAAGACCGACCGCCAGAAGAACACATCATCATAACTCTCCACATAGGCCACGATGCGATGCCTGGCCAATCGCGGACGCAGGCGGTTGGCAGCCCCGATATAGTCCGACGTGATTGCGTCCTGCAGCCTGTGGCCATGCTTGCGCGGCTGCATGGCGGCGTAGGCCTGTGCGGCTCCTGCCGCGCCAGAGGCACCCTGCTGGCTCATAGCACAATGTCCTCCACGTTGGTCACACAGTCAGCCCATCCGTCCATGATGACCGCCGGACTGTGGGTGGTGAGGATGACCTGCACGTTGGGGTTGAGGTCACGCACCAGTCCCACGAGCCTCTGCTGCCACTCGATGTGCAGGCTCACCTCGGGCTCGTCCATGAAGAGGACGCATGGCTTGCGGTTCTGCACCAGCACCGAGAGCAGGATGATGAGCATCTGCTTCTCGCCGCTGGAGAGTTTGTAGGCCGGCATCACCTCGTCCATGGACAGGAAGTATATCTCGTTGCGGTCACGGCAGATGGTCTTGCCCGTGTCCTTGAAGAGGCTATCGACCAGGTCCATGAAGTGCGTCTTCTCCTTGGCTATCTCGCCGGCCAGCCTCTGGGCATCGGCCACCTGGCTGGTGAAGAGTGCTACCATGCGGTTGCTCATGTTGACCTGGTAGTCCAGGTACTTGCGCTGCAACTGGTAGAGTTGCAGGTCAAGTTCCGACTGCAGTTGCGTGTCGGCCACCTTGCCCAGCAGGTCACTGGAGACGAGCGGGCGGTCAAAGGAGCGTATGACATCGAAATCGACCGTGTCGGCATCCTCGGGCGCGAAGGTCAGTGTCACGCCGTCCAGCCTCTTCTCCAGCCGGTCTATGCCGATGAGCTGGCGCACCACCCGGTTGAGAATGGTGCTCTTGCCCACCCCGTTGACTCCGCTCAGGATGTTCACGTCGGGGCGCAGAGTCCAGTCGATGCCCCGCTTTCCACTCCACAGCGCGTCTATCTGGATGCGCTTGATGTACAGTCCTTTCTTGCTCATATTGCGCTCTTGTTATCAGGTTCAGAAGATGGTGGTGGAGTTCCAGGGGAACATGCCCTTCTTGACAGAGTATGCCCCCAGGGCCCGCTCCAGTTTGTCCTTGGTGAAGGGGACGTGTGCCATGTAGGCACTGTCGCGTCCTATGTACTTGCGCACCTTGTTGGGCAGGTGCGGCCAATTCTCCTTGACAGATGCCTCGGTAAGCTTGTCATAGCCCACATAAGCCACCACTACGGGCAGGTGGAAGCGGTTGACGGCACGGCTTATCTGCCAGTTGAGCGTCGGGCTCTCCACATTCATCAGGTCGCTGGCCAGCACCAGCAGGTTGTCGGCACCCTCCATCAGCCTGAGGCAACGCACCTTGAATGTGCTATCGACCAGGTCATCGTGCATGGACGAGAAGTCGATGTCCTGCATGTTGAGGAAATTGTACCGCTGCGGAAACTGCCTCTGCCACTCCTGCATCTGCTGGAAGAAGTGCAGGTTGCTGTGCTCGTGGTCCAGCACGCCCTGTGCGTCAAACGCGACGTATGTCTTGTTCATGTTCATGAGTCTGCCTCCCTTTATATTCCTTATTATATATAGCAAAGTTAGGAAATCCCTTCCAATCCGCCAAGCATCGGCATGGGCAAAAGGAAAAATTGCTATTTTTGCACCCATGATTCAGGATTTGGCATTACAGAGAAGGCTCCTGGAGGTGGAATACGCCTGCGAGCGGGAGCAGTTTCAGAGGCAGACGGAGAACATGGGTGTGGCGCGCAAGGTGCGCCGTGGCCTGTGCTGGTTTCCCCTGCATGCGGGTCGCAGCTACTACAACTCGCAGGACACGCTGGTGCTTGAGGTAGAGCGCACCGAGGGGCAGGAAATCGAGCACCAGTTCGAGCCAGGCAAACCCGTGTGCTTCTTTGCGCAGGATGCCTCGCAGATGCTCACCTACATGACCTTTGTGGGCCAGGTGAGTTATGTGGAGGGAGACCGCATGGTCATCGCCATGCCCTCGCTGGGTGCCGTGAGCCAGGTGGTGAACGCCGAGCGGGTGGGCGTGCAGCTGTACCTGGACGAGTACACCTACCGCCTCATGTTCGAGGCCCTCGACCGCGTGACGGCTGCCAAGGAGGGCCGCCTGGCCCAACTGCGCGACATCATCTATGCCCAGGCTCCCCTGCACACACGCACGCTCGCCCCCATCATGATGCCCTGGCTCAACGCCACACAGCAGGCAGCGGTCAACAGTGTGCTGGCCTCGAAGGACGTGGCCATCCTGCACGGCCCTCCCGGAACGGGCAAGACAACCACCATGGTGGAGGCCATCTACGAGACGCTCAGGCGGGAGACCCAGGTGATGGTGTGCGCCCAGAGCAACATGGCAGTAGATTGGATAGCCCAGAAACTGAGTGAGCGCGGGGTGAACGTCCTGCGACTGGGGAACCCGATACGCGTCACGGACCAGATGCTGGGCGACACCTACGAGCGACGCTACGAGGCGCACCCGCTCTACAGCCAACTTTGGGCCATCAGGCGAACCATACGCCAGATGTATGACAGCGCGCAGGGCAACCGCGAGAACCGCCACCAGAAAATCGCGCGGCTGCGTGACAAGGCCACCGAACTGGACTTCCAGATACGTGACTCCCTGCTCTCCGAGGCACGCGTGATAGCCTGCACGCTCACGGGGAGTGCCTCGCCACTGCTGCTGGGACGCAGGTTCAGCTCGCTCTTCATCGACGAGGCGGCGCAGGCCCTGCAGGCCGCGTGCTGGATAGCGATGCAGAGGGCCGACCGCGTGATACTGGCGGGTGACCACTGCCAGCTGCCCCCGACGGTGAAGAGCCCCGAAGCCCTGGCTGGCGGACTGGACAAGACGCTGATGCAGAAGGTGGTGGAGGCACACCCCGAGGCAGTGTCCCTGCTGGGCGTGCAGTACAGGATGACAGACAGCATCATGCAGTTTCCCAACCAGGAGTTCTATGAGGGACGGCTGCAGAGCGACCCCTCGGTGCGATACCGCAGCATCCTGGACTGGGACACGGCCATCGAGTGGGTTGACACACCCGCCGAGCCCGAGTATGAGGAGCAGGAGGCGGGTGACGGCCTGAGCCGCCAGAACCCCGCCGAGGCCGCCCTCACCGTGGCCACGCTGAAGGACTACCTCACCCGCATAGGCATCCACCGCATACTGGACGAGCGGCTCGACGTGGGACTGATAAGCCCCTACAAGGGACAGGTGCGCCTGCTCAGGCAACTCATCAGGCGCGATGCGTGGTGGAAACCGCTGCGCAGCCTCATCAGCATCAACACGGTGGACGGCTTCCAGGGGCAGGAGCGGGACATCATCCTGATAAGCATGGTGCGCTCCAACAGCGGGGGACAGGTGGGATTCCTGCGTGACCTGCGCCGCATGAACGTGGCCATCACGAGGGCGCGCATGAAACTCATCCTGGTGGGACACAAGGCCACGCTGTGCAGGCATCCCTTCTACAGGAGGTTGGCAGAATACGCGGAAAACCTCAAGGACAGTTAAATAAACGGCAACGGGCGTGCCTATCTTGCTAAAAAAGTGTAACTTTGTATGCGGTGAGAGGGGTGTCACACAGGCATCGGGGCACGCCCTGGCCACTGGGGCAGCCCCCTCACCCAACCCCAACAAGCCCTAAAGTAGTCAAACCAAAAACAGCACATCATGGAAAGAAGAAACTTCATCAAGTCAGGGGTGGCAGGCATAGCCGCCCTGGCCATGGCAGGCTCGCCCGTGGGGGCCCTGGCCGCCGAGGCATCGGAGAAGCACTCATCCAACAGCACCATCAAGAAGCCCGTGAGGGAGGAGGAGTTCCACCTGGGCATCGCAGGCTTCACCTTTGTGAAGTTTGACCTGGAGACCACCCTCAAGACAATGAAGACCCTGGACCTGCACTACCTGTGCATCAAGGACTTCCACCTGCCCCTGGACAGCACCGACGAGCAGATAGCCGCCTTCCACCAGAAACTTGCCAGCTATGGCGTGAAGGGCTATGCCGTGGGGCCCATCTACATGAAGAGCCAGGCAGAGGTTGACAGGGCCTTTGCCTATGCCAAGCGCGTGGGCGTGCCCCTGCTGGTGGGCGTGCCCAACTATGACCTGCTGGACTACACCGAACAGGCGGTCAAGCAGTATGACATCAAGCTGGCCATCCACCTGCATGGCCCCGACATGCCCCTGTATCCCGACGCGAAGGACATCTGGGAGCACGTCAAGGACCGTGACGAACGCATGGGCATGTGCCTGGATATCGGGCATAACCTGCGCTACGGCTCTGACTCGCTGGCCGACTATATCAAGTACCACAAGCGGGTCTATGACATGCACCTCAAGGACGTGACGGCTCCCACCAAGGCGGGCCAGCGTGCCGAGCTGGGCCGGGGTATCATCGACTTCCCCCGCTTTGTGCGCCTGCTGCGCAAGTACCACTACACTGGCTCGGTGAGCCTGGAGCACGAGAAGGACATGAGCAACCCCTTCATGGGCATCGCCGAGAGCATAGGCTTCTTCCGGGGAGTGTGCCAGGCCACCCGCTGAGCACGGCCCCAGCACCTCACACCCCACTCACGACGCAGCCCCGCAGGAGCAATCCTGCGGGGCTGCGCTGTGTCTTGTGGGCAGGGGTCACTTGCCCTGGGTGGCCCTCCATTCGTCATAGAGGGTCGAGAAGATGGCGGGGCTGTCGTGCACCTGTTTGCGTGCCAGCGACTTGTCCTTCTCCCACCATTCCTGCAGATAGTCCTTCAGGCCAGCATACTCATCCTTGTCCTTGAACTGCATCTGCATGAAGAGTTTGATGATGGGCACCATGTCGGTGCTGGCGTTGTAGAGCAGGAAGGCACGCTCCTGGCCGTCGGGCTTCAGCGCATACCAGGTGGCCCAGCTGCCCCCAGTGTTCACCCCATTGCCGGGCAAGTAGATGCGAGCCTTATAGACGGACGCTCCCTTGCCCCGGTAGAGCAGTTCGAGCAGGCACTCCTCCTTGACGGGCTTGAACATGTAGCGGTAGATGGTCTGGCAGCGTTCCCACACCTCACCCTCGGGGTGCTCCTCGGTGGGGGTGAGCCACTCTATCTTCTGCAGTTTCTCGGCCTTGTACTTCTTGCCCTTCTTCGCGTCGGGCTGGTCGGCCAGCACCACCACATACTCGGTGGTCCATGTCATGTACTTGCGGGGGATGTAGCCCTCCACCTGCTTGCCGTCGTTCATCGTCAGGCGCACGTGGCGCATGTCGGGGTCGTCACTCTTGCGTGCCTGGGCCGCCTGGCCCAGCAGCACGGCTGCCAGCAACAGCAGCCACAGTCTGATTGTTCTCATTGTATCGCTTCTCACTTGGTTTGGTGTCTCCTCCGTCGATGATGTCCATCACCCTCTGCACCATGGTGCTCCGGTTGGTCTCGCCCGTCTGGAGCAACTTCTGCTGCTGCTCCTGGGAGAGTCCCGCGCACTGGCACAACTTCTTGACAAAGGCCTTGTCACACTTCTTGTAGGCATCGCCCAGGCACAGGGGCTTCTCGCCAGGCCGCTGGACGTAGAAGTCACAGGCCGTCTTGCCGGGGATGAGGAAGAGGGCAGAGAGCCTGTTGCCCTGCCATGCCCTGATGCCTCCCTGGGCGTTGAGCGAGTAGCCCTGCGAGGCATAGACATAGACCAGCATGCGGCTGCAGCCCGTGTAGAGCCAGCTCCACCCCACCCCCTCCAGGGGAACCAGGATGCGCACGCCGTCGGGGGTGGCCGAGTTCCACACCACCACCGAGTCAATGCGCTCATAGGGCAGGACATCACGCTGGCACTTGCGTGAGAAGAACTGGCGATAGACCTGCACGTCACGCTTCTTCGAGGGCATCTCCAGGCGGTCGTCACCCGCATAGAGCAGGCGCATGCCGCTCTTGAGGCACACCCGCCCCTCGCAGGTCTGTGCCTGCGACCTCACTGCCCCCGCACAGCAGAGCAGGAGGCTGGCCAGGAGGAGCACGGCCCTCCTGCCTTTGCAATAGGCTCTGTTCATAACGCAAATTTACATCTTTTCACGCATATATGGCACTGGGGGGGGGGGGTATTTTAGCCTTATTCTATCATTTTTTTACGTTCTGCCCGTTACCCGCCTGCATTCTGTCAGCCATCCGCTTGTATTCCCAGGGAAATGGTGTGCCCGCGCAGGCACGGCTGGCTTTCCCGCCCAAGGGCCCAGTGACGCGCAGCCACCCTGTGCTCCAGGGCCCGTCGCATTCGTGCGGTCAGCCTGCTCCATCTCCCCTCACAGGCAGGAGAGTTCCCTAACGCAGCCTGGCATCATTTATATTTCGCACCGCGGAACGGATATTTCCAACTTGGGAATACATATTCCGTGGTTTGGAACGGTCGTTCCGTGGTGCGAAACATACGAGTATCGCGGGTTCGCCAGGAGACACACTTACCTGTCCAGGGGAAGTATGGCAACCTCGGCACCCCTGCCTGCGCGCCGGAAAGGCGGACGGACTGCAGGGCGGGCAAAAAAAGTGTGCCCACCCAGGCAAGATTATGCGGCCAGGGGCGTTTAAGGGGCAGAGACAAGAAAGAGAAGCAAAGCAAGATGAAGATGAGAACAAAGCAATTACGCCTCTGGCTGCTCACACTTGCAGCCCTGGCACTGACGCTGTCCTCGTGCGACAGCGACAACGAGTATCACTACAGTGACAACGTCACCGCCCTGGTGACCGTGCGCCCCACCGAGGGGGGCTCCTTCCTGATGCAGCTGGACAACACCACCACCCTGGTCCCGGCAAACATGAGCGCGTCACCCTTTGGTGACAAGGAGGTGCGCGCCATCGTGAACTACAAGCCGGAGGAGAGCGTGCGCAGCGACGCGCGCACGGTGAGCGTGAACTGGATGGACAGCATACGCACCAAGCTGCCGGTGCCCTACATCCAGAACCAGAATGACCGCCTCTATGGCAACGACCCCATCGAGATCGTGCGGGACTGGGTGACCGTGGCCGAGGACGGGTACCTGACCCTGCGCATCAGGACGCTGTGGGGCAGCCGGGGCATCAAGCACCAGGTGAACCTGCTCACGGGCATGAACCCCGACGATCCCTATGAGGTGGTGCTGAGGCACAATGCCATGGGGGACACCCACGGCAACGAGGGGGAC
>CAVKOT010000122.1:0-8939 GCA_963658045.1 Opitutia bacterium UBA4654 | reverse complement strand
TATGTATCAGTTCGACTACAAGAAGAGCAACTGTAGCAAATACGATTTCGAGTTTGTGAAAATCGGTTAGTATTTGGTAGTGTCATCTGAACGAGAAAAGGACTATTGGGACGTTATCATCCCGACAGTCCTTTTCTTTGTATTGTTGTAAAATGTGAGAGATTGTCTCTTTCATATTCTTATGGTTAACAATGAACTAAGACCGCCTTCCCCATTCATGTGCCAGAGGGTTGTTGGCAGTACATCCCAAGCCGGACTTTACGGAATTTGTTTGTGCATAGGCTACACGCACCAAGCATGAAGTGGCATAAATATGCACTTCATTTCATAAAAATTCATAATACATGAGGCAATCCAACAGGATATGCAGGAATTTTCATAACTTTGCACTCCGAAACGGAAAGAATATGCAAAACCGCCACGACAAGAAGACTCGCTTGCAGACCATACGCATGATAGTGGCCTCGCAGGTGGTGTGCAGCCAGGAAGACCTGATGATTGAACTGGACAAGGCGGGATTTCCATGCACCCAGACCACATTGAGCCGTGACCTGAAGCAACTGCGCATCAGCAAAGTACGGGGTAAGAGCGGACACAGTGCCTATGCGTTGCCACACGAGGGACAGTTCCTGGTGGCTCCCAGCAGGGAGGAACTGGACAAGCGCAGGTGGAGCGTGCGCTTCTCGGCCAATATCATGGTGGTACACACTCCGCCCGGGCATGCCAGCATGGTGGCCCTGGAGATTGACCGCACGGCACACCCTTTTTTCCTGGGTTCGGTGGCCGGGGATGACACAGTGCTGGTAGTGCTTGACGAGAACGTGGAGCGGGAGGACGCGCGCAGCGTGATACTGGGCATCGTGCCACAACTGGACAACAGGAAGACAAGCGAGGAAGACAACTCATAAACACATTATATATTATATAGGAAAGGCAACAGGGGACTGCATACCGCACCCCCGAAAGCGGAAGAAAGAGAGATGAACCAGGAGGATGACATAAAGATAGTGGTGGCCGAGGCCGCACACGAGGTGTATGTGGACACTATACTCGACACCATCAGGGAAGCAGCCAAGAAGCGCGGCACAGGCATTGCCGAACGCACACATGAGTATGTGGCCACCAAGATGAAGGAGGGAAAGGCTGTGCTGGCACTGGACGGTGACCGGTTTGCAGGTTTCAGCTACATCGAGACATGGGGCAACAAGCACTATGTGACTACGAGCGGACTCATCGTGCATCCTGACTACCAGGGACGTGGCATCGCGAAACGCATCAAGGACTACACCTTCACGCTGGCACGCATACGCTGGCCGCACGCCAAGATATTCAGTCTCACGAGTGGTGACGCGGTAATGAAGATGAACACGGCACTGGGATATGTGCCCGTGAGTTTCAACCAACTTACTGATGACGAGTCGTTCTGGCGGGGCTGCCTGGGCTGCTGCAACCACACCATCCTGGAGGAGAAGAACCGCAAGTTCTGCATCTGCACAGGCATGCTGTGGGATCCCGAGAAGCATCACGGCGAGCCGACATCGCTGGAAGTGTTCAAGGACGTGATGCGCGCACTGGTGCTCAGGGGGATTGAGTAGGGAGATGTAAGCCCCCTTCCCTCCCCAGGGGGGAGATACTGGCACACGCGCACATCAGAGGTTCCATTCTTACGGAGAAAGAACATTAACATATAACACACGACAGACATTGGCTCCCGGTGAAGAGCACCTCCCCCTTGGGGGGAAGGATGGGATGGGAACTTGGCCCTGTCTTTTTATTATAGATATGAGCAACAAGAAGAAAGTGGTGGTTGCCTTCAGTGGCGGCCTGGACACCAGTTACACGGTGATGTATCTGGCCAAGGAGAAGGGTTACGAGGTGTATGCGGCTTGTGCCAACACGGGCGGCTTCAGCCCTGAGCAGTTGAAGACCAACGAGGAGAATGCCTATAAGTTGGGCGCGACGAAATATGTGACACTCGACGTGACACAGGAGTACTATGAGAAGTCGCTCAAGTACATGGTCTATGGCAATGTACTGCGCAACAACTGCTACCCCATCAGCGTGAGCTCAGAGCGCATCTTCCAGGCCCTGGCCATCGCACGCTATGCCAAGGAAATCGGGGCAAGCGCCATCGCACACGGCAGTACGGGCGCAGGCAACGACCAGATACGCTTCGACATGACCTTCCTGGTGATGGCACCAGGCTTGGAGATTATCACGCTCACACGTGACGGTAACCTGAGCCGTAAGGAGGAGATTGACTACCTGAACGAGCATGGCTTCAACGCCGACTTCACCAAGCTGAAATATTCCTATAACGTGGGCATCTGGGGAACGAGCATCTGTGGAGGGGAAATCCTGGACAGCACGCAGGGCCTGCCCGAGAGTGCTTATCTGAAGCACCTGACGAAGCACGACTCAGAGATACTCACGCTGGGCTTTGACAAGGGTGAACTGGTGAGCGTGAACGGCAAGGAATACTCTGACCATATCAAGGCCATACAGGCTGTGGAGGAGATAGGTGCGGCCTACGCCATCGGGCGCGACTGCCATGTGGGCGACACCATCGTGGGCATCAAGGGCCGCGTGGGCTTCGAGGCCGCCGCTCCGATGCTTATCATTGGGGCACACCGCTTCCTGGAGAAATACACGCTGAGCAAGTGGCAGCAGTACTGGAAGGACCAGGTGAGCAACTGGTACGGAATGTTCCTGCACGAGAGCCAGTATCTGGAGCCTGTGATGCCCGACATCGAAGCAATGCTGACCAGCAGCCAGCGCCATGTGACGGGCAAGGTGACTCTCTTGCTGCGTCCCTACTGCTTCCAGACTGTGGGTTGCGACACGCCCAATGACCTGGTGAAGAACAAACTGGGTGAGTACGGCGAGGGTGCCAAGGGCTGGACCAGCGAGGAGGCTAAGGGCTTCATCAAGGTGACCAGCACGCCCCTGCGAGCCTATTACCTGGCACATCCTGAGGAGGAGAGGTAAGGCCATGGTAAGGGTAGGAATACTGGGTGCAGCAGGCTACACGGGCGGTGAACTCATCCGCCTGCTGCTGAACCACCCCCAGGCCAGGATTGTGTTTGCCAACAGCGAGAGCAATGCGGGCAACCTGGTGAGTGACGTGCATGAGGGACTCATCGGTGAGACAGACCTGCGCTTCACGGCCGAGATGCCCTTTGAGGAGGTGGATGTGGTGTTCTTCTGCTTCGGGCATGGCAAGAGCCGGGCCTTCCTGGCCGAGCACGAGATACCCTCACGTGTGAAGATTATCGACCTGGCACAGGACTTCCGCATAAGGGAAGCCCCCTCTAACTCCCCCAAGGGGGAGGATCCCCAACAGCATCTCTCCCCCCTGGGGGAGCCGGAGGGGGCTTCTCCCTGGGTCTATGGTCTGCCCGAGACACACCATGAGGCCATCCGCTCATGCCAGCACCTGGCCAACCCTGGATGCTTTGCCACCTGCATACAACTGGGACTGCTGCCTGCGCTGAAGGCGGGCATCATCACTGGCGACATACACACCAACGGCATTACAGGAAGCACGGGGGCGGGACAGAAGCCCGGAGCGACCACACACTTCTCGTGGCGCAACGACAACATATCTATCTACAAGACCTTCACGCATCAGCATCTGCTGGAAATCAACCAGACTATCCAGGAGTTGCAACCAGGCTACGAGGGGCGGATGTTCTTTATCCCCCAGCGCGGATGCTTCGCCAGGGGCATCTTCGTGACCTCCTACGCCCACTGCGACACGCCCATTGATGAGGTGAGGTCAATATACGAGGACTATTACCGCGATGCGGCCTTCACCCATGTGGTGGCCAAGTCACCCGACATGAAGCAGGTGGTCAACACCAACAAGGCCGTGGTGTATGTGGAGCGTTATGAGGACCAGTTGCTCATGGTGTCCTGCATCGACAACCTGCTGAAGGGTGCTGTGGGACAGGCCGTACAGAACATGAACCTCATGTTCGGCCTGCCAGAGGACACCGGACTCAGGCTAAAGGCGAGTGCGTTCTGACATATACATGAAGCCCCCTCCCAACCTCCCCCAAGGGGGGGAGAAGGGCTTGTCTGATAGAGACGAAAGACAGATAAAACAAATAAAATAGAGCAACCTACAACAGTCACGCCTTTTGGGAGCCTCCCCCCTTTGGGGGAGGTTGGGAGGGGGGCTGCATATCAATTGACATGAAACTATTCGATGTATATCCTCTCTTTGACATCAATATTGTCAAGGGAGAAGGCTGCAAGGTGTGGGACAGCAAGGGACAGGAGTACCTGGACCTGTATGGCGGACACGCTGTCATCAGCATAGGACACTGCCACCCGCACTATGTGCAGATGCTCCAGGAACAGTTGACCCAACTGGGCTTCTACAGCAACTCGGTCATCAATCGCCTTCAGCAGCAGTTGGCAGAACGGCTGGGCAAGGCGTGCGGCTATGAGGATTACCAACTCTTCCTCATCAACTCAGGCGCCGAGGCCAACGAGAATGCCATGAAGTTGGCCTCATTCACCAATGGCAGGACACGCATCCTCTCGGCCGAGAAGTCGTTCCACGGACGCACGTCAATGGCAGTGGAGGCCACGCAGAACCCCAAGATCATAGCCCCCATCAATGACAATCACCATGTGACCTACCTGCCCATCAATGACCTGGAGGCCTGGGAGAGGGAACTGGAGAAGGGCGACGTGTGCGCCTGCATTGTGGAGTGCATACAGGGTGTGGGCGGATGCAATGTGCTCACAGCCGACTTCGCGCAGGGGCTTCAGGAAGCCTGCCACGAGCACGGAGCCTTCCTCATCTGTGACGAGATACAGTGCGGCTACGGACGCAGCGGCAAGTTCTTTGCCCACCAGTGGCTGGGCATACGTCCCGACCTCATCACCGTGGCCAAGGGCATCGGCAACGGCTTCCCCATGGGTGCCGTGCTCATCTCACCCGCATTCAAGCCCGTGTACGGGCAGTTGGGCACAACCTTCGGAGGCAATCACCTGGCATGCACCGCAGCACTGGCTGTGCTCGACGTGATGGAGGAGGAACGGCTGGTCGAGAACGCGCACAAGGTGGGCGAGTATCTGGCTCAGAAACTCCACCAGTTGCAACTGCGCACCGACCACATTCTGGAAGTGCGTGGCCGCGGACTGATGGTGGGTGTTGTGCTTGACGTGCCACAGAAGGAGGTGCGCTCACGTCTCATCTATGAGCAGCACTGCTTCACGGGTTGCACGGGCACCAACATCCTGCGCATCCTGCCGCCCCTGTGCCTTACCGAGGAGCAGGTGGACGACTTCATCGACCGCTTGGAGAAGGTGCTCAAGGGCATCTGACCCAACTGTAAAATCGAGAAACCGCAAAACCATATAACCGCAAGCAAGAGTATGGAAGATAACATCAAGCAAATAGGAGAGAGGCTCAAGGGCCTGCGCGAGATATTCGACATCCCCGCCGAGGAGGTTGCCGAACTGTGTGAGGTGCCCCTGGAGCATTATCTGAAGATAGAGGCCGGTGAGGCTGACCCCTCGGTATATCGGCTCTCACGCATCTCCAAGCGTTATGGCATCGACCTGGATGTGCTCATCTTCGGTGAGGAGCCACGCATGAAGGGCTATTATATCACCCGTGCCGGAAAGGGACCAGAGGTGGACCGGGGCAACGACTACAAGTACCAGAGCCTGGCCATGGGCTTCCGCAACCGCAAGGTCGATCCCTTCCTCACGCAGGTCGATCCGCTGCCGGGCGACAGGAAATACACGCAGAACACGCACGACGGACAAGAGTTTGACTTTGTGCTGGAGGGCACACTGGAACTCACCATCGAGGACAAGCCCCTGGTGCTGCAGCCTGGGGACAGTATCTACTTCGACAGCAAGCGCCTGCACTGCTTCCGCGCGCTGAATGGCAAACCTGCCACATTTGTGTGTGTCATCGTGTAAAACGCAGCACCTGGTGAGCCGCACACGACCACAGGCATGAATTCGCCCTGCCTGACACAGGATGGGCAGATGGCTACACATTATTATATATATGCCTTCAAGCGGATGCCCTCAATGTCGGACATCCACTTCTAACGGATAGAGAAGAGATGATAGAGAGATTTCTGAAGCAAACTAAGTTCGATAGTGAAGAGGACTTTGCGCAGCACCTGGAGTTTGTTGTCCCCGAGGACTTCAACTTCGCCTACGATGTGATGGACGAGTGGGCGCGCATCAAGCCCGACAGCATAGCACTCCTCTGGACCAACGACAAGGGCGAGGAGAAGTCATTTACATACCGCGACCTGCGCGAGTTGAGCAACCGCACGGCCTCCTACTTCCAGTCGCTGGGCATCGGACACGGCGACGTGGTGATGCTCATCCTCAAGCGGCATTACCAGTGGTGGCTGGCCATGCTGGCACTGAGCAAGCTGGGAGCCATCGCGGTGCCCGCCACGCACATGC
The DNA here is from genome assembly GCA_963658045.1 of Opitutia bacterium UBA4654. Taxonomy (GTDB): domain Bacteria; phylum Bacteroidota; class Bacteroidia; order Bacteroidales; family Bacteroidaceae; genus Physcousia. Next base: position 2,489 of record CAVKOT010000122.1, on the reverse strand, counting down.
TCACACACAAGGATATCGTGTACCGCAACAACCGCGCTTCGGTGAAGGCCATCATTGCCTGTGGCGAGGAATACGTCCTCGAGCAGATCCAGAAGGCCATGCCCGAGAGTCCCACGGTGCAAGTGCTGGTGAGCATAGGCCCCAGCGTGCCCGAGGGTTTCCACGACTGGATGAAGGAGTGGACGAGTGCGCCTGAGTTCCACAGGCCCAACCATGTCAACAGCAACGAGGATACCCTGCTGATGTACTTCACCAGCGGAACGAGCGGTGAGCCCAAGATGGTGGCCCACGACCACCTCTATGCCATGGGACACCTTACCACGGGAGTGTATTGGCACAACCTGCACGAGGGCTCCATACACCTGACCGTGGCCGACACAGGCTGGGGCAAGGCCGTGTGGGGCAAACTCTATGGCCAGTGGTTTGCAGGTGCGACAGTCTTTGTGTATGACCACGAGAAGTTCGGTGCCGACTCCATCATGCGCCAGATAGCGAAGTACCATGTCACGTCATTCTGTGCGCCGCCCACCATATACCGCTTCATGATACGCGAGGACTTCTCAAAGTATGACTTGAGCAGCCTTGAGTACTGCACCACGGCGGGCGAGGCCATGAACCCCAGCGTGGCCGAGCGGTTCCAGGAACTCACCGGCATACAGATATATGAGGGATTTGGACAGACCGAGACCACGATGACGCTGGGCACGTTCCCCTGGATAAAGCCCAAGCCAGGCAGTATGGGCAAGCCCAACCCGCAGTATGACGTACACATCCTGCGCCCCGACATGACAGAGTGCGAGGATGGCGAGAAGGGAGAAATCTGCATCCGCATCGGTGACAGCAAGCCCCTGGGCCTGTTCAAGTACTATTACCGCGACCCGAAATTGACGCGTGAGGTATGGCACGACGGCTATTACCACACGGGCGACATGGCCTGGAGGGACGAGGAGGGCTACTTCTGGTTTGAGGGACGCATAGATGATGTCATCAAGAGTTCGGGCTACCGCATTGGCCCCTTCGAGGTGGAGAACGCGCTCATGACACATCCCGCCGTGGTGGAGTGTGCTATCACGGGCGTGCCCGACGAGATACGCGGTGCCGTGGTGAAGGCCACGGTGGTGCTGGCCAAGGAGTGGAAGAGCAAGGCTGGCGAGGAACTCGTCATCGAGCTTCAGAATCATGTGAAGCGTGTGACCGCTCCCTACAAGTACCCCCGCATCATAGAGTTTGTCGAAGAACTGCCCAAGACCATCTCGGGAAAGATTCGTCGCGTGGAAATCAGGGAAAAGGACAACAAGTAACACCATACTGTTATGAAGGTAGCAATCATAGGCGTGGGAGCCATGGGTGGCTCCATTGCCGATGGACTCCTGCTTGCGGGCAGCCTGCCAGCCACTGACCTGTGGCTGGCAGGGCCGCATGTGGACAAACTCGCACGCTTCAGCGGGCAGGGTGCCCACGTGGTGAGCGACAACTGCGAGGCCGCCAGCGAGGGTGACGTGGTAATCCTGTGTGTGAAGCCCTGGCTGGCTGAGCAGGTGCTGGAGCAGATAAAGCCCGTGCTGGACTACGGCCGCCAGACACTGGTGTCGGTGGTGGCTGGACTCTCGGGAGCGCGCATCAGCCAACTGGTGGAGCGTGACGGGGCCACTCCCCAGGTGCTCCTGTGCCTCCCCAACACGGCAGCGTCCGTGCGCCAGTCGATGACGTTCCTGGTGCCTGTGACTGCTGACGCGGAGCGCACGGCAAGGGTGAAGGCCCTGCTCGAGGGCCTGGGCCTGGTGATGGTCACCGAGGAGAGGCTCCTGCCGGCAGGCATGGCCCTGGCCTCCTGCGGCATCGCTTACGCCATGCGCTACGCCAGGGCGGCCACCGAGGGTGGCGTGGAACTGGGAATCCGTGCCAAGGACGCGCTCCAGGTGGTGCTCCAGACCATGAAGGGCGCGGCGGCGCTGCTGCAGGAGAGCGGCAGTAACCCCGAGGCGGAGATAGACAAGGTGACCACCCCGGGGGGCTACACTATCAGGGGACTCAACGAGATGGAGCACGCTGGATTCTCCTCGGCCGTGATACGGGGACTGAAGGCAAGTGTCAATTGAGGGCACACGGTTATACGGTTTTATGGTTGTACGGTTTTACGGAAGACACCTTGGCCTGCTGTACAGCGGGACTTGGCTGTTACGCCTGCCGTACAGGCCTACAGGCCGCCCCATGAAGTCCAAAGGAAGGAACAGACTTAGCAAGCCATTACTCTCCACCCAATAAAAGCGCAGAGTCATATTGCCACGCAATCTCATGGCAGGAAGTCCTGGCAAGAAAAGCCATCTGTCCAACCGTAAAACCGCATAACCGCATAACCATAAAACCTATTAAAAGTATGCGATACATAGTCAAGATAGGCTCGAACGTGCTGACGCGTGCCGACGGAAAACTGGACATCACACGCATATCAGCCGTGGTGGACCAGGTGGCATGGCTCAGGGCACAGG
>CAVKOT010000121.1:0-8973 GCA_963658045.1 Opitutia bacterium UBA4654 | reverse complement strand
TTATAACACATTTATTGTTCCTAAATGTGTCTACCTATTCCAGGACAAGACACATACAAGCAAATGCCATGCCGCAAATTCTTCGTAACTTTGCAGATGGAATGACGATAGAGGAACATCCACTGAAACCCTTCCTGCCCGATGGAGCGCGCGTGCTGTTCCTGGGCAGTTTCCCTCCACCACACAAGCGATGGAGCATGGAATTCTTTTACCCCAACTGGCTCAACGACTTCTGGCGCATCATGGGACTCATCTTCCTGGACAACAAGCACGCCCTGGAGGAGCCACCGCACAAGCGGTTCTGCTTGGAGAGAGTCGTGCGGCTGGCACAGGAGCACGGACTGGCCTTCTATGACACAGCGCGCAAGGTGTGCCGTACCAAGGACAATGCCAGCGACCAGTTCCTGGAGATACAGGAACCCACCAATGTGGCGGCCCTGCTTGACCGCATCCCCTCATGCCACCAGGTGGTGACCACGGGCGGGAAGGCCAGCGAGGAACTGCTGGCACAGACGGACGCGAAGGCCATCCCTGCCGTAGGGACATGCGTCTCCTGCCATATCGGAGGGCACGAGGTGCTGTGGTGGAGGATGCCCTCCACCTCACGTGCCTACCCCATGAAGATAGAGCAGAAAGCCGCGCACTACCAGGCGATATTCCAGCAGGAGCAACCGGCATCGGGGGAAAAGGCATGACAAGCACGACATGCCCATGCCAAGGACAGCATGAGGATGCCGCTGCCAGAGAAAAGACATCAAGCGAGAATGAAGACGAAGATAAACGTATCAGAAGAAATCAGAACAGCGTGCCCCACATTTGTGGGCGCAGCCGTGAGCGTCACCATCGCCAACAGCCAGTTCTGCCCCACGCTGTGGGAAGAGATTGAGCGCGAGCTCAGTGACTACCGCCTGCGCTACACCACCGAGAGCATCAAGGACATGCCTGCCATACAGGCCACACGCCAGGCCTACAAGGCCCTGGGCAAGGATCCCAGCCGCTACCGCCCCAGCAGCGAGGCACTGGTGAGGCGCACGCTGCAGGGCAAGCCACTCTACCAGATAAGCACCGTGGTCGATCTCATCAACCTGGCCAGCATCGCCTATGGCTACAGCATAGGCGGATTTGACGCGGACAAGATAGAGGGAGACGCCATCACCCTGGGTGTGGGACGTGAGGGCGAGCCGTATGAAGGCATTGGACGCGGCATGGTGAACATCAGCGGACTGCCTGTCTATCGCGATGCCGCAGGGGGCATAGGCACCCCCACCACCGACAATGAGCGCACGAAACTCTCACTCAGCACCACTCATCTGCTGGCCATTGTGAATGGCTATGATGGTGACAGGGAGCAGGTGGAGCGTTGTGCCCTGTACATCCTGGAACTCACCGGGCGTTTCGCCGAGGGCAGGGATGGCCAGGTCGAGTGGTTCTGACAACTTCAGCGGGATGCCGCGCACACGATGTCCTCGCACGGCACTTTCGCCCAGGAGAACAGCGGAACGAGTTCACGCGCCGACACGGGTGTGTCATCAGTGGTGAGTCCAGCCAGGTGGGCCAGCCGCCCAAGCACCTCATCGGGTGACAGACGCGAGCGCAACTCCCCCATGTCAAGCGACCTGTCCCGCTTGGAGAGCCTCTGTCCATCCCCATTGACGAGTAACGGGATGTGGGAGAAGGCCGGAGGCGCATAGCCCAACAGGCGTGCGACATACATCTGCTGAGGGGCAGAGAGCAGGAGGTCACGCCCACGCACCACCTCGGTCACGCCCATCAGCGCATCATCCACCACCACTGCCAACTGGTAGGCCCAGGCCCCGTCACGTCTGCGCACAATGAAGTCCCCACAATGTGAGGCCAGATTGACACTCACCTCACCATAGTGGCCATCGTGGCACACGATGTTGGCCAGGGACTCTGGCGGCACCATCAGCCTCGTGGCAGCGGGCACTTCCCATGACACGGGCGTGGCAGGAAGGCCAGCCCGCTGCACATCCCCCATGAGGGAAGTGCGGCCCGCACCCACCCCATCCCTCAAGAGCGCGTCCCAGGGGAGTGCTCTCGGTGGGCGGCAAGTGCCCTTGTACACCACCCTTCCGTCACTCTCGTGCGGAGCCTGGGTGGCCATGATGTCGGCACGGGTGCAGGTGCAGGGGTATAGCAGTCCGCCCTGTCCAAGCCGCACGAGCGCATCCTGATAAAAGTCACCTCGCTGGCTCTGCCAGTAAGGCCCGTTCACACCGCCCACCCTGGGCCCCTCATCCCACTCCAGTCCCAGCCAGAGCAGGTCATCCATCAAGGTCTCGGCATACTCGGGGCGAGACCTCTGCGGATCCAGGTCCTCAATGCGCAGAAGCCACTTGCCCCCCTGGCTCTTGGCCGAGAGCCACGATAGCAGGGCGGCAAAGGCGTTGCCCAGGTGCATACGGCCTGTGGGCGAGGGGGCAAAGCGTCCCTTCACGCACTCTGTCAATCCATTGTTTGTTGCCATTCGCTGTTCTTTGACTCCCATTTCTTATATGTTCTCCCACACAGGGGATGAGACATCCCCAAAGAGGCATCCTGGCTTACCAGGCAAAGTATGTTAAGATACTTGCCCAAGTAAGTTAAGATACTTGGCCAGGTAAGTTAAGATACTTTTTCATCACCCTCATCCACCCTTTGGCGCGGGGCATGCACCACCAGCCTCATCAGTCTGTCAAGCATGGGGAAGGGCAGTCGCGCCACGAGGCTGAAGAGCCAATGGCGCGGGGTGTAGGCACGCACAGGCAGAGGCAGGAAATGCTCCCTGGCCAACCTGCACATGCGACTCTGCCGTGCCATCTGGTCTGGCACCAGACTGCATACATTATATATATAGTCACCTGTCAACTGTTCCACGCGCCTCATGAGAGCCCTCCTGCCTGCCCCCTCCAGCCGGCTGGCCTCGTCACGCAGGCGGCACAGCACCTCCAGGGTATCGTCAAGGCGGCGTGCCACCTGGCTGGCCGTCTGGCTGTGGGTGATGCTGTGGGGACGCTGGCGATAGTAATAAGCCGGGACGGAGGTGTCACTCACGCTGCCCATGCGCAGCAGCAAGAGCGGGGTGAAGAGCTCGTCCTCATGGAGAAGGCCATCAGCAAAGCGGAGGCCATGAAGCAGGCTTCGGCGGAAGAGGTAGCCACAGGCCGATGCCCGCAGGTTATGGTGCAGCATGTGGCAGATGCCACTCTCCCAGGTGCCTTTCTGCCCTGCCCCTCGCTGCGGGGCGGGCTTCCAGGGCCTTGCCTGGCTGCCTGCGGGAGGGCAGCGATGGGCAGCCTTGTCCAAGCAGGCCTCCCGTGTGGTGAGACGAAACAGAATCAGGTCGGCCCCATTCGCATCCTGGGGGCAGAGGGAACAATAAGCCTGGGGCAACAGGGCATCATCGGCATCCACAAACTGCACATACGTCCCCCTCGCGACATCCAGCCCTGCATTGCGGGCAGCCGAGAGTCCGGCATTGTCCTGCCGTAGGTAGCGTATGCCGTCATCCATCTGCCTGAGTGCCTCCAGCGGGGAGGCCGCGCTGCCGTCATCCACCACGATTATCTCGAAATCGTCCCTCGACATTCCGCGTGCCCCCATCAGCGAGCACACGTCAAGCACGCTACGCAGGCAGCAGGCCAGGAGCGGGAGAGGCTCATTGTAATAGGTGATGATGAAGGAGACTATCGGCATGACGGATGCAGGCGGCAAAGGAGTTTGACAAAGGGCCATCTCAGAATCACCCTGCCCGTAAGGCGATAGACATCCACCTGCCTGTATAGCATGCTGCGATACAGCCTCCAGCCCTGCGGTGAGAGGAGGTGCGTGTGCATCAGGCGCGCGGCGCGCACTTGTCCCTCAAGCAACTGGGCCAGTGCCTGCCCATCAGCGGTGACGGTGATGCCGTCATGGTTCCAGTGGTAGATGTACATGCCCTGGCTAGTGGTGAGCACCCTCGCTCCCCGCGAGAGCAGCTGGGGAATGGTCCACATGTCCTCAAACACACGTCCCACAGGAAACTGCACCTCATCGAAGAGTTCCCGCCGAAACACCTTGTTCCAGGCATAGGTGTGCTCCCAGGCCTCGGTGCCCCTCCAGTAGGAACGTGCCGAGGGCCAGCGCCTGTCGGGCAGCACGAGGTCCTGTTGTGAGTCATGGCCGGCATGCGCACGCACGGGATACTCCAGGATGTCAACATCGGCATTCTCGGCCAGCAAGGGCAGCAGCAGGGGATAGGTGGCATCGGCCACCTCGTCATCCGAATCGACAAAGGTGACATAGCGTCCACACGCCAGCCGCAGGCCAGCATTGCGCGCGTCGCTCAACCCGCCATTGGGCTTGTGGCACACACGCACCAGGGGATAGCGTGCCGCCCACTCGTCAGCCAGGAGCCCACTGCCATCAGTACTGCCATCGTCAATGAGCAGCACCTCCATGCCCTCCACCTGCTGGCGAAGTACGCTCTCAAGGCAGCGGCCCAGCGTGTCGCGCACATTATATATGGGTATGATGACCGATAGTTCCATGCTCTGCGGTGGGGAAATGACCCATGGACAAAGGTATGAAAAAAGGCTGACACAGCCAATATTCCACAGAGAAAAGGCCACGCAAAGGGGAATTATCATTACCTTTGCCTGAAATAAGCAGACCGAGAATGATAGTATGTATAGCGGAGAAACCCTCCGTGGCACGTGACATCGCCCATATCCTGGGGGCTGAGCACCAGCGGGATGGTTACCTGGAAGGCAACGGCTACCAGGTGACCTGGACGTTTGGACACCTGTGTGAGCTCAAGGAGCCAGCCGACTATACCCCCCTGTGGAAGGCATGGAGCCTGGGACGACTGCCCATGATACCGCCCCGCTTCGGCATCAAGCTCAAGGCTGACCAGGGGGTGGAGAGGCAGTTCCACACCATCGAGACCCTGATGGGCCAGGCCACCGAGATAGTCAACTGCGGTGATGCTGGACAGGAGGGCGAACTCATCCAACGATGGGTGATGCTGAAGGCAAGGGCCACATGTCCGGTGAAAAGGCTGTGGATCAACAGTCTGACCGAGGATGCCATACGCCAGGGATTTCAGTCGCTCAAGGACCAGAGTGAATACCAGGGGCTGTATGAGGCAGGACTGATGCGCGCCATCAGCGACTGGCTGCTGGGGATGAATGCGACCAGGCTCTACACAGGACGCTATGGCTCGGGCCGCCAGGTACTGAGCGTGGGGCGGGTGCAGACACCCACCCTGGCCCTCATCGTCAACCGCCAGCGGGAGATAGAGCACTTCGTGCCTGTGCCCTACTGGGTGCTGACCACCGTTTACCGCGATGTGACCTTCACAGCCGTGATGGAGGAGGGCGAGCGGGGCTTCCGCACCAGGGAGGAGGGCGAGGCTGCCCTGGCCTCGATGGGAGAGTTGCCCTTCACCGTGACAGATGTGCAGAAGAAGAAAGGGACGGAGGCACCGCCCCGCCTGTTTGACCTCACGAGCCTGCAGATGGAGTGCAACCACAAGTATGGCTTCAGTGCCGACCTCACGCTCCAGCTCATCCAGTCGCTCTATGAGAAGAAACTCACCACCTATCCACGTGTGGATACCACCTTCCTGCCCGACGATGTGTATCCCAAGTGTCCGCAGATACTCAATGGGCTCAGGCAGTACTTCCCGCTCATGGAGCGCATCAAGGGCAAGCCGCTGAAGAAGAGCAAGAAGGTGTTTGACAACAGCAAGGTCACCGACCACCATGCCATCATCCCCACAGGAGTGCCTGCCAGCGGGATGAGCGAGATGGAGAGCCAGGTGTATGACCTCATAGCCAGGCGGTTCATAGCGGCCTTCCACCCCGACTGTCTGTTCAATGCCACTACCGTGCTGGGGCAGGTGGCCGATGTGAGGTTCAAGGCCACAGGCAAGGTGACCACTGACCCTGGCTGGAGGGTGGTGATGGGCCAGCCCGACAGCGATACCACACAGGACAAAGACCGCCAACTGCCCGACTTCCACAAGGGGGAGAGCGGGCCGCACAAGCCTGACCTGGCCGAGAAGAAGACCACGCCACCCAAGCCCTACACCGAGGCTACCCTGCTGAGAGCAATGGAGACAGCGGGCAAGATGGTGGATGACGAGGAACTGCGTGACGCGCTGAAGGAGAATGGCATAGGACGACCGAGCACGCGCGCGGCCATCATCGAGACACTCTTCCGCCGTCATTATATAAGGAAGGAGAAGAAGAACCTGTGGGCCACACCCACGGGGATGGAACTGATAGACCTCATACACGAGGACTTGCTCAAGAGTGCGGAGCTCACAGGACGCTGGGAGAAGAAACTGCGGCAGATTGAGCGGCACGAGTATGAGGCGAGTGCCTTCCTGGCCGAGTTGAAACAGATGGTGACTGACCTGGTGCAGACGGTGATGTCAGACCCGACTCCCCGACGCGTGACAGTGACCGTGGAGGAACCTGTCACCAAGAAGGGCAATAAAAAGAAGAAGTGAAGCGTTATTAAGGTTATAAGGTTGTTAGTTTTTAGGTTATAAGGTTTCTGGGAGGTGCGACAGGCTGGCCTTTGGACAGCAAGGGCATCTGGGGAACCCCCGGACTGCAAGCGATAGAGAGACAAATGAACTGGTTCTGCATTATGACAATGGCACACTGGCGGCACTTGCTGGCCGTGCTGGCCACAGGTGCGGCTCTCGCCGCACTGCTCTCCTCATGTGGAGCGGAGACGAATGTGAAGAAGGGGGACCAGTTCTATGCCATAGGCGAGTACTTCGACGCGGCTGCGGAATACAAGAAGGCCTACTCACGCACGGCCATCAAGGACAAGCCCAAACGGGCAGAGCGTGCATGGAAGATGGCTGAGTGCTACCGACGCATCAACTACGCTGCCAAGGCTGCGGGAGCCTACCAGAATGCGCTGAGATACCATTACCCCGACACGCTCGCACTCCTCTACCTGGCACAGATGCAGCAGAAGCAGGGGGACTACAAGAATGCGCTGAAGAACTACGAGGCCTACCTGGAACTTGTGCCAGGCGACCCGCTTGCCACCAACGGACGGCTGGGCTGCCTGCAGGCCCCCATGTGGAAGAAGAAGCCCACACTATATACCGTGAAGAAGGAGCCTGTGCTCAACGGACGACGCTCTGACTACTCACCCGCTCTCTTTGGCGATGAATGGGACCAACTGTATCTCACCACCACACGCCCGCAGATAGCCTCGGGGGAGATAAGCGGCATCACGGGCATCAAGAGCGCGGACATCTGGATGACAAAGAAGGACGAGAAGGGAAAGTGGGAGGCTCCCGTCACTGTCGAGGGCGGACTCAACAGCGAATATGAGGAAGGGGCGTGCTGCTTCTCGCCCGACGGACACACGATGTACCTCACACGCTGCACCTTTGATGCTGACTATCCACGATATGCCGAGATATTCACCAGCAGCCGCTCAGATGCCTCGTGGAGCACACCCCAACGGCTGCAGATAAGCAAGGACACGCTCTCCAGTTATGCCCACCCGGCGGTGAGCCCTGACGGGCAGTGGCTCTACTTCGTGAGCGACATGCCTGGAGGACTGGGGGGACTGGACATCTGGCGCGTGGCACTCACCGAGCATGGACTGGGTGGAGTGGAGAACCTGGGCGAGCCCATCAACACGCCAGGCAATGAGATGTTCCCCACCTTCCGCCCCAATGGTGAACTGTATTTCTCCAGTGACGGACACCCGGGCATGGGCGGCCTTGACCTGTTCAAGGCCCAGTGTGACAGCACTGGCCAATGGAAGGTAGAGAACCTCAAGTGCCCGATGAACAGCAATGGCGATGACTTCGGGATGACCTTCGAGGGACTGCACAACCGTGGTTACTTCAGCACCAACCGTGGTGACGCACGCGGATGGGACCATATCATGTCCTTTGAATGCCCCGAGGTCCTGCAGACGGTGAAGGGATGGGTATATGAGAAGGACGGCTACGAGCTGCCCGAGGGACTGGTGTATATGGTGGGTGACGACGGCACAAACCTCAAACTGAGCGTGCGGGGGGACGGTTCCTTCACACAGGAGGTGAAGCCACACGTGCGCTATGTGATGCTGGGCACCTGCAAGGGCTACCTCAACCACAAGGAGGAACTCACGATTGATACCAGCAGCGTGAGCCGTGAGTATGTGCTGCAGTTCCCCCTGGCAAACATCAATGTGCCTGTGCTCATACGCAATGTGTTCTATGCCTTCGACAGTGCCGAACTTACCGATAACAGCACCATGGCACTGGACAGCCTGGTGGACCTCCTCAACGAGAACCCTAACGTGACCATCGAACTGGCTGCTCACTGTGACTATCGCGGCAAGGACGAGTACAACCTGCGCCTGAGCCAACGCAGGGCCGAGAGTGTGGTCAACTACCTCCTGGCACATGGCATAGCCCAGGACCGCCTCACGCCTGTGGGCTATGGCGAGAGTCGTCCCAAGGTGGTCACCAGGAAGATTGCGGAGCAGAACCCATTCCTGCATGAGGGTGACACACTCACCGAGGCCTTTATCAAGGCTCTGCCCGACACGGCACAGCAGGAGAAATGCAACTCACTGAACCGCCGAACGGAGTTCAAGGTACTGCGCACCACCTATGGCCTGTTTGACTTGCCAGAGCAAAAGCAGGGTCAAAAGCAAAGCCCCCTCCCACCCTCACCCAAAGGAAAGGAGACCAAGGAAGAAGACAAGTAGGTGACTCCTGCCATGCGACTCACTTTCCTCCATTCCACAGTAGCGTCCCATCCTGTGCCTGGCCTTGGGCATCCACACTGAGTTCAGTATGCCGGCCACAATTGTAGAACCTCACCTCGGCCTCGCCATTCTCGTCCAGCGTGAGATGCGGGTTCCAGTAGAGCGTGCGGCGATAGTCAGCAGGCTTGTCATCCAGACTTCTCTGGCTGTAGTCGGGCGAGTAGAACTCGGCGGGGTAGGCAAACCCGTGCA
>CAVKOT010000120.1:0-8988 GCA_963658045.1 Opitutia bacterium UBA4654 | reverse complement strand
TTCCTCTTACGTCTTCTCTGCCATGCGTCTCCTTGCCAGCCATCCTGGACTTTTCCTGGCAGATGGCTTGCACGTTGTACCTGGCTTTCTTTTTAGATGGACAAAGGTACAACTTTTTATAAAACAGCGGGTGGAAAGGCAGGCAAAAAAAGCCTTGCCAGCCCTCGGCAAAGCCTCCTTCCCCGCATGTGCCCTGTGTCATGGAGGGCGAGGGAAGAGGGTTTGCCTGGGACTGGCAAGGATGTGTAAGGCGGGGCAGGGGATGGATGTGGCTTGCCGCCGGGTGTCATCCCCGCCCTGTCGGGTGGCTTACTTGACCAGTATGGTGCGGCCCTTTCTCACATACACGCCAGGGGCGAGCCGTCCGTTACGCAGCTGGGTCGTGGTGCCCACGCGCTGTCCTGTGATGCTGAACACAGCCTCGTCATTGCCCCTGCTGGATGCTCCCACGCCCTGTATGGCGGTGTCCAGTGACCGGGGCACCTCGGGTAGGGCGATGGAGGCCAGGCGTGTGCCGGCATCCAGCGTGGTGGTGAAGAATGCCCCCGTGGGTGTGGTGGCCACGCTGTTGTCAGAGTAGTCAAAGGCTGTGCCGTCGCTGTTTAGGGTGTATATTCCCTTCCGGCTCTCGGCAAGGGTTGTGCCCAGCATGCTGTACTCCCGGCTGCTCACAACAGACTTCGTGCCTTCTGTGCCGAAGATGGACACGTCCGTGCCATGGAACTCGATAGTCTGGCCTGCCAGGCAACTGTCGGCGGCGATGATGTAGGGTGTGTTGCCTCACAACTGCTGGGCGGGGGCAAAGATGGGCTCACCGTCATCGCCGCTCCAGGCATACTCATATATCCAGAAATGGTTGTTGGGGTCGTTCAGCGTCATGCCCTTTCCGCCCACCGACACAGAGTCGGCGGCAAAGGGAAGCGTGAATGCCTGCCATCCCTTGCCGCAGCTTTCCACGGGGAAGGTGTGGCTGAACAGTGCCTTCCTGGCCGTGAGGGTGTAGGGCACATAGTAGGCATGGCCGCTGGTAATGCTGATCATCTCGGCAGAGTCAGCCGTCACCAGGTTGTGGCCGTCCAGTCCGGCAGGCACCTCGGTGTCCTCGCCGATGGCGTAGATGGTGTTGGGGTTGTTGTTGGGCCTGATGCGCCGCACGTTGGTCTTGTCCACCAGCAGTGCGCAGAAGGTGTTGCCTGCCGAGAAGGTGGTCCTGGTGGCCATGGCCCCCAGCGTTCCGTTGTCCTTCCAGGTGAGGATGCCCTCCTTGCACTCCCATCCGTGCTCCCACAGGCCGCCCTTCTCCACCTCGCGGTCATACACCTTGACCTGTATGCGGTAAGTGGGTCCGTACTCCAGTCCAGTGAAGTCAAAGGAGGCGAGTGACGTGCGTGCGGGGGCTATGTCCACCGTCACGGTGGCAGCCTTGTAGGTCCATGCCGTGTTGGACCCCTTGGGCTGCCTCCACATCTGCAGCACCACCTTTCCTGCAAAGGGCTTGGTGCCGCCGTTGCGCAGGGCCACCGTGCCTGTCAGCCTCTGGCCATAGACGGTGCCGTCCTGTGAGTTCTTGATGCTGAACGAGGTGGCCGTGAGTTTGGGCATGTCGCCCTGGTTCTGCTCGGCAATGGTCATCTTGCCGGTTCCCACCTCACCGTCGCCGTTGGTCTCGCTGCATATCCACAGGTTATACTCCCCGGCCTCGGTGGGCTTGTAGAAGAAACTATAGGTCGCCGTCTCGCCCTTCTTCAGCGCCACCATCGCGCGGCTGTTGGCATCCACCTTCACGTCCGAGGTGCTGGCAAAGAGTCGCAGCTCCCTCATGTACTCGTCGCCATGGTTGGTAAACTGCACCTGCAGTTCCTGCTGTGCCCCCACCTCGCCTGTGCCTATGCACTTGATGGTGTCTATGCTGATGTCATAGTTGGGTGTCACGGTGCGCAGGGTCGTCCCGCCCTGTGCGTCCACCACAGCCTCGATGTAGGTGTCGCGCATGTTGTACTTGGTGCGCCACGTCTTGGCGGAACTCAGTTTGCTGGCAGGCGAAATCTTCCAGGTTCCCTGTGGCAGGAGCCCCTTCACGTCATAACTCTTGCTATAGAAGGCGTTTGGGCTCAGTGTGAAGGTCTCATACTTGCCTCCTGCGGGTGCTGTCGTGCCATCCTCCTGCTGGCACACGATGCCGGCATGGAAAGTGCCGTTGGCCCCCGTCCAGTTGATGTAGTTGCCCTTGATGACCGTGCCCTCGATGGTCACATCGTTGATGCTGAGGCATGCGGTGGGGTCAGCCTTCACCTTGTCAGGCATGCGCAGGTTCATCAGGGCCGTCTGCCCCATGCAGTAGCCGTCGCTGCTCGTGCTGGCTCCTATGCCGCTGTTGTCGCCTGGGTTGAGCACTCCCAGCAGGAACCATCCGTCGCTGCCGCCGCCCCAGCCCCAGTTGAGGTGGAACAGGCTCTCGCCGTCAAAGCCATCAAGCACGAAGGAGTGGCCGCCCCCGGTGCTCCAGCCTGCAAATCCCACGGGATGTCCCGAGGCAATCTCGTCATATATCAGGTCAAACCACCCGTCGATGGTATAGTCTGTGCGGTAGGCAGGATAGGCACTGTCATCATAGCCGAAGTAGTCGATAAAGGCAGTGGCCACGTTTGAGCCGAAGCCCGCGCCCGACGAGGGGCCATATCCCATGCCCACGGCCTGTCCCACATAGTACATCAGGTTGCCCACGGCATCCCGCTGCTCCTGCGTCTCGCCGCCGGTGTAGTTGTCCACCATGTTGTCCCAGTCAATCTTGGTGCCCAGGCGTATGGGCTTGGTGGTCACCGTCTTCTTGGTGCCGTTGTCCAGTGTGTAGGTGTTGCTGATGGCAGGGATGGTCTTGCGTATGCGCTGGGGATACTTATAGAAGTTCATCACCTGTGCCAGCGCGGTGGCCACGCAGCCCGACGCAGGCTGGTCGCTGGTGCCGTCGCCCTTGTAGTATATGGGGCACTTCGAGTTGTAGGGGTCACCCTGGTTCCATGTCGTGCTCATCAGCACGGGCACGGCGTGCTTGGTGCTCTGCAGCTTGTGCCGTGCCGCGGCCCTCTGCCTGGCTGTGCTTCCCTGGATGTTATGGTCAGTGAGATACTGTATCTGGTCAGCATATCCCTGCAGCCATGCCTTCATGTGTGCGGGCAGCGCATCCTCGCTGTAAGTCCCGTGATCCACATAGCCCAGTATCTCCTCGGTGCGGTCATCGCCCGACACGACCACGAAGCCCTGGTCGTTGCCGGCATTGAACACATAGTAGTAGGAGTTCTCCTTCTCTGCCGCCCCCTTGCGTGGGGCGCGGTGTGCGGGTCCCTGTGCCTTCATCTCAACGCCCCTGCCCTCCAGGAACAGGCGTGCAGACTCCCTCGCGGCCTCCCGCCCTACGGGGTCTGCCCATGCCTGCAGGCAGGCCAGAGCCAGCGTAAGCAGTGTCAGTTCTCTTTTCATACGATTTTTGCTTTTCGGTGAATATGTTCTCCCCACAAAGTTAATGAATTATAACGAGACCTGCATGGGCCGGGACATGATTTTTCTGTCCGCTCCGCATTTTTAGTCTATGAATTGGCTGCGTGCCGTTCCGCTCCTCCCAGTCCTGCCCCATGATGGTGCGCTTCCTCCCGTCTCGCGGGTGAAATGGATGCTGAGTCCCTGTCGGTTCCCGCCCTTTTGCCTGAGTTTCATCCCCCATGGGTGGCCGTGGCAGCAGGATGGGCGGCATGTCCATTTCGTGCTGCTTTCCCGCATGTCGGGTGGTGGCGCGCTGCGCTGTCGGATGCATGCCCCTGCGTGAACCATCGCATGCCCCTGCGTGAGGTGTTGCATGCCCCTGCGTGGGCCATCGCATCGTGGTGACTCCTTTCCCCTGTCCTGCCATGGGTGCGGCAGAGGCGTCGTCCGTCATCTTCCCTGGGCTTCCAGGGCAGGGCGTGGAAGCATACCTAATATATAATGTATAGTCAGTGCCTGCGGTGTGGCATTTCGCTGCGCGGATGCACGTTCTTGACCACCGTGTGACTCTTTTGCCCCCGCCAATGCTGTGGAAAGGCAAAATTTTTATAATTTTGCATAATTGTGAACAAAGGTCAAAGAAGTATAATGGAAAGAGAGACCGTAAATCCCGTGTATGCGCGCCCCGTCATGGAGTTCCTGGCTGTAGCCACGGAATATTGTGCCACGCTGGAGCAAATCCGGGAGCACAGCCGCGCGGAGTTGCTGGACAGCCTCCTGCGCCTGCTGCCTGTGCTGTACTGGAACGCCCAGGTGCAGAGCCCGATGGAGACGGAGGGGCAGTTCCTGCCCGATGACAAGGTGACAGAGCAGGACTATGACTATGTGAGAGAGGGCTTGCGCACACTCCTGGATGACTGGGACGAGTATGAGGACCTGGTGATGGACGAGGCCAGCGGGCGCGAGGAGTGCCGCTGGGTGAGCCTGAGCGAGTCTCTGGCCGATGTGTATCAGCCGCTGCGCAATTTCGTGTGGGTCTATCAGCAGCGGCTCGAGCAGTGCATGCAGGATGCCCTGTGGGCGGTGCGCGACAGTTTTGAACTCTATTGGGGGCAGAATGTGGTGGACTCCCTGAGGCGGCTGCACCGCCTGAAGTACACGATGGACAAGGGGAAGGAATGAAGACGATATTAGACAAGTTTGACAAGGAGGCCATCAACGGCCTTGAGCGTGCCCTCTTTGAGGGACGCATCGAAGTGGTACAGAGCCTCTATGAGGCAGAGCGCGCGGTGGACTATCTGCTGACGCAGCCCATATTGGGGTTTGACACCGAGACCAAGCCACAGTTCCAGCGCGGGCACTCCTCGCTGGTGGCACTCCTGCAGGTGAGCAGTCGGGACATCTGCTTCCTCTTCCGCCTCAACATGATAGGGCTGCCCGACAGCATCAAGCGCCTGCTCTCTGACGAGGGCGAGACGCTCAAGATAGGTCTCTCGTGGCATGATGACATCTGCGGACTGCTACGCCGGGGGGAGTTCCGTCCCGGCACGTTCATCGAGATACAGCAGATAGCCAAGGACATGGGACTGCGTGACCTGAGCCTGCAGAAGCTGTATGCCAACCTGATGGGGCGGCGCATCAGCAAAACCCAGCGGCTGAGCAACTGGGAGGCCGACCACCTGAGCGAGGCGCAGAAGCGGTATGCCGCCACTGATGCCTGGGCCTGCATCCAACTTTATGAGGAGATGATGAGGCTGCGCCAGGAGGGTTATCTGATCAAGGTGGCCCCTGTGCTTGACCCCGTGAAGCCCATGGTGCTGCCCATGCCCGAGGAGCAGGAGGCTGCCGAGGGCGCGGAGCCTGCCAAGCCCAGGCGCACCAGGAAGGCCACACGCAAGGCACCTGCCACACGTGCCAGGCAGCAGGAGACAGCCACCGAGGGCGGGGCAGAGGAGGACGTGAAGCCCCGAAAGAGCCCACGGAAACGTAAAACAGAAAAGCAGAATGGATAAGAAAGTAATATTGCGGCGAGGCAAGGAGGAGAGCCTCAAGAGATTTCACCCCTGGATATTCTCTGGCGCGGTGATGCGCCTGGAGGGCAACCCCGAGGAGGGCGATGTGGTGACTGTGCTTGACAGCCAGGGCGCGTTCCTCTGCCAGGGACACTGGCAGGTGGGCAGCATCGCGGTGAGGGTGCTCACGTTTGACCAGGAGCCTGTCGATGACCACTTCTGGCAGGGCAGGCTGAGGTCGGCGCTCGCGGTGCGGCAGGCCATCGGACTGGCCGACAGTACCGCTGGTGACACCTACCGACTGGTGCATGGCGAGGGTGACAACCTGCCTGGACTCGTGATTGACATCTATGGCCACACAGCCGTCATGCAGGCCCACAGCGTGGGCATGCACGTCAGCCGCGAGCAGATAGCCAGCGCGCTGGCCACGGTGATGGGGGAGCGCATCGACTCCATCTACTACAAGAGCGAGACCACACTGCCCATCAAGGCCACTATGGACGGGGGCAATGGCTTCCTCCTGGGCGAGAGCCATACCGATGTCGCCACCGAGAACGGACTGCGCTTCCACATCGACTGGCTCAAGGGACAGAAGACGGGCTTCTTCGTGGACCAGCGTGAGAACCGCAGCCTGCTGGAGCGTTACGCCAGGGGACGCAGCGTGCTCAACATGTTCTGCTACACAGGTGGCTTCAGCGTGTATGCGCTCCGTGGCGGCGCGCGCCTGGTGCACTCGGTAGATAGCAGCAGCAAGGCGGTGGAACTGGTGCGTGCCAATGTCGAGCTCAACTTCCCTGGCGACACACGCCATGAGGCCTATGCCGAGGATGCCTTCCGCTTCCTCGACCAAATGACCCTCCCCTATGACCTGGTGATACTGGATCCCCCGGCCTTCGCGAAGCACCGCGACGCGGTGAAGAATGCCCTGCGTGGCTATACCAAGCTCAATGCGAAGGCCATGGAGAAGATAGCCCCCGGCGGCATACTCTTCACCTTCAGCTGCTCGCAGGCCGTGAGCAAGGAGCAGTTCCGCACTGCCGTGTTCACAGCGGCCACTCTGGCCCACCGGCAGGTGCGCATCCTGCACCAGTTGCACCAGCCTGCTGACCATCCCGTGAGCATCTATCACCCCGAGGGCGAGTATCTCAAGGGGCTGGTGCTCTATGTGGAATAGCCTGGCGTGGCGGGAAAGAGCGGCGTTTGCCTGAAGACAAACACTCAACAACAAAGAGCATGAGATGAGCACGAAAGTAAAGTTGGCAGTCCTCAACTTCCTGCAGTTTGCCGTGTGGGGAGCCTACCTCACATCCATGGGCACATACCTGGCCCGGGTGGGCATGGCAGGACAGATAGGGTGGTTCTATAGTGTGCAGGGTTTTGTGTCCCTGTGCATGCCAGCCCTCATGGGCATCGTGGCCGACCGCTGGATTGAGGCCCAGAGGCTGCTCTCACTCTGTCACCTGGCTTCGGGAGCCTTCATGCTGGCACTCTGCCTCTACGGCTTGCGGGCGGGCGAGGCGGTGCAGTTTGGCCCGCTGTTCACGCTCTACACCCTCAGTGTGGCATTCTTCATGCCCACCATAGCCCTCTCCTACAGCGTGGCCTACAGCGCGCTTGGCCAGGCGGGGCTTGAGACGGTCAAGGTCTTTCCGCCCATCCGTGTCTTTGGCACCGTGGGCTTTATCGCCAGCATGTGGGTTGTGGACCTGGGGGGGATGCAGTCCTCACCCCTGCAGTTTGGCTGGAGCGGACTGCTGGGGCTTGTCCTGGCCGCCTATGCCCTCAGCATGCCCCATTGCCCGACAAGTGGCAGGGCGTGCCGTAGTGTGGCCGACACGCTCGGACTCAGGGCGTTTGCCCTGTTCCGCGATTATCGTATGGCCCTCTTCTTCATCTTCTCCATGCTGCTGGGCGTCTGCTTGCAGATAACTAACAGCTTTGCCAACCTCTTCATCACATCGTTTGGCAACATCAGCCAGTTCTGCGACACCTTTGGCGTGCGCCATGCCAACATACTCATCTCGCTGAGCCAGGCGAGCGAGACCCTCTGCATCCTGCTCATCCCCTACTTCCTCAGGCGTTTCGGCATCAAGCGCGTGATGCTGCTGGCCATGCTGGCGTGGGCACTGCGCTACTTGTTTTTTGCCATTGGCAATCCTGGAAGCGGTGTGGGGTGGTTCGTGCTCAGCATGATAGTCTATGGCATTGCCTTTGACTTCTTCCACATAAGCGGCTCCCTCTTCCTCGGCCAGGTAACGGGCACGGACATACGCAGTTCGGCCCAGGGACTCTTCATGATGATGACCAACGGCTTCGGTGCCACGGTGGGCACACTCTCTGCCCAGCAGGTAGTCAACCACTATGTGCTTGGCCTGGGGGCTGATGCTGACCCCATGGCCGTGTGGCGGGGATGGACTACCTGCTGGTACATCTTTGCCGGCTACTCGCTTGTGCTGGCTGTGGCATTTGCCATCCTGTTCCGCTACAGGCACCAGGCAGGTGGTGAGAATATAGTAAAGGAGGTATAGGAAAGAATGAAGGAAGTAAGATATTTCTATGTCCCTGATGCGCTCCACGCCATGGAGTTGCCTCCCGATGAGGCCAAGCATGCCCTGCGTGTGCTGCGCCTGGGGGTGGGTGACGAACTCTATCTGATGGATGGGGCGGGCATGTTCCTACGTGCGGAGATTGTGGGACAGACGGGGCACCGATGTCACTATGCCGTGCTGGAGGAACTGCCCCAGCATCGCGCCTGGCAGGGGCACCTGCACATAGCCATGGCACCCACCAAGATGAACGAGCGCGTGGAGTGGATGGCCGAGAAGTCCACCGAGATAGGAGTGGATGAGTTCTCGTTTGTTGATTGCCAGTTCAGCGAAAGGCACCAGCTGAAGACGGACAGGGTGGAGCGTATCGTGGTATCGGCAGTGAAGCAGAGTCGCAAGGCATGGATGCCGCGTGTGAACGCGATGTGCCCTCTGGAGCAATTCCTAAGGGAGGAGCGGGGCGGTGGTCGCTTCATCTGTCATTGCTACAATCCGGCCGACATCAGTCCCACAAGCAGCCGTGAGCCCTTGCTCAGCCTGCTGGACAACCACAGTGATGCCACTGTGCTCATAGGACCCGAGGGCGACTTCAGCGTGGAGGAGGTGCGCCTGGCCGAGAGTCTGGGCTGGCGCAGCGTCACCCTGGGCACGAGCCGCCTGCGCACCGAGACTGCCGCCCTGGTGGCCGTGCACCTGATGCAGTTCACCCACCAGTTGCCGGAGAAGCCCAATGATTGGGTCGCGGAGAATGACCTATAATTATATAATGAGAGAATAACAGTCAGAGGAGACTGAGGAAAGCGAGGACGTTACGCTGCGGGAACTTTGAGCATCGGACTTCAAGACCAGGAAGCAGCGAGCCCAAAGGGTTGAGTGGAAAGCCCCAAGACCAGGAAGCAGCGAGCCCAAAGGATTGAGCGGAAAGCCCCAAGACCAGGAAGCAGCGAGCCCAA
>CAVKOT010000119.1:0-9013 GCA_963658045.1 Opitutia bacterium UBA4654 | reverse complement strand
GACCTGAAGTATCTTGACGACATGCGGCACTCCCTGTGGATGGGCATCGGTGTGACCTTCTGAGAGGGCTGCCTGACTATGCTCCCCCACCCTGCTTACTTCGTCACAGGATGCACGATGCTTCTATGTACCAAAGTGCGGAACGGATATCCCGAAGTGCGGAACCAACGTTCCGTGCTTTGGAATATCCGTTCCGTGGTGCGAAATACAGATGTGATACGGGTGCCAGGAGGATGCTGGCAGCATGGCCAGACACAGTCTACCGGTCAAGCCACTCGCGGTCAAGGGCCGTGTCACTGGCAGGAGTCAGCAGCGACTTGCGCATGGCAGCCTCCAGTTCGTTGGGGTCAATGGGCTTCATCAGGTAATCCAGCCCATCCTCTGACATATCGAAGGGGTAGAAGGCATCCATCAGTGCCTCGCACAGCCATGCCACACCCAGGTTGCTGAGCAGGACAAACACGCCCGCCCCGAGCAGGCGGCTACGCTCACCCACCCCACCGGGACACATTCGTCGGAACGACCAGTGGCTCAGCATGAGGCCGGTGAAGGCAAAACATGGGATATTGGCACACGAAAGGGCACCATGCCTGCCGCTGTGGTGCGGGACAGGCACAGTGCCCTGGTGAGCGTGGGGCTCCCTCATGACTGGTGGCACAGCCTCATGGGACAGTGCCGGGAGGGAACTCCCCTGGGGAAGGGATGCCGCTTACATCTTGCGGATCCAGATGTTGCGGAACGAGATGGGCGCGCTGGGGTCACCATGTGACTGCAGGCGTATGGGGCCCTCGG
This sequence comes from Opitutia bacterium UBA4654, assembly GCA_963658045.1. Taxonomy (GTDB): domain Bacteria; phylum Bacteroidota; class Bacteroidia; order Bacteroidales; family Bacteroidaceae; genus Physcousia. The sequence goes on along the minus strand of CAVKOT010000119.1, from coordinate 8,221 downwards.
CGTGCCGCTCAGTGCGCGGCCATCCTATATACTCGGTCGTGCCCCATATCTCGGTGTGGTTCTGCAGCACCACCCCGTTCTGTATCACAGTGACATAGGGATGGTAGAGGTAAGTGCCATCCTCCTTGAACACGGGGGCTGTGTAGATGATGTCATACACGTTCCACTCGCCCGGCTTGCGCATCGCGTTGACCAGAGGGGGTGTCTGCTTGTAGATGCTGCCCGTCATGCCATTGACATAGGTCTCGTTCTGGTAGCAGTCCAGTATCTGTATCTCATACTTGTCCTGCAGGAACACGCCGCTGTTGCCACGTGCCTGGCTCTCGCCCGTGATGCCCTCGGGCACTCGCCACTCCAGGTGCAGCTGGAAACTTCCGAACTTCTCCTTGGTCACGATGTCGCCCTTCTTCTTATCGACCGTCACGATGCCCTTCTTCACCGTCCAGCCTGCCTCGGCAGTGCCGTCGCCATTGGTCCAGGCCGAGAGGTCCTTGCCGTCAAAGAGGACAATGGCATCGCTGGGGGCCGAGGCGGTCTTCTGGTCGCCAGGGGTCACGACTTGGGGCTGGGGAGTCCAGTATTCTGACATGCCGGGCTTCATCTTCTCCTGCTTGGGATACTCTTTCTTCTGCGCGCTGGCAGAGGCTGCCATCATCAGCACGGCAGCCATGAGAAGCATTTTCTTCATATTGTCTTGGTTGTTTGGTTGGTATTTCCTGATTTCAGCCACCCGCATGCGGGAGGCCTGTCACTCCATCACGTCCTTCGTGCCACCGGTGTTCTGGAAGAAGGTCACCTTGGTGGTGGTCTTCTTGTCAAAGAGGAGGTTGGAGAGTATCTCCACGCTGCCAAACTGCCCCATGGGGGTCTCGAGGGTGCAGTACTCCTCGCTGGAGTCGAAGACGCGCAGCTTTGCCCGTGCCGGCACATTATAATATACGCCCTTCTCCATCTTGGCCTTCTTCTTCGCCACTTGCTCGTCCACCACGGTGGGCGGGAGGGTCTCGGTGCGCTTCACGCTGACATATACAGGGTCGCCCGCCAGGTCATCAGCACCCACGACACCCAGTTTGTGCGAGAAGCGGAAGAGGATGTCCTTGTCAGTCTCCTGAGTCGGGTCATAGGTCATGGAGAACACCTCGTGCGTGGTGTGCGTGGTGCCGGCGAAGAGCGAGGTGAGTGCCTGGTCCTGCTGGGCCAGCTGGCTGAGCATGAGCTGCAGCTGTGCCCCGTCCTTGGGTGTGTTGTCGGCCTCGCCGCGCACCAGGGCATTCCGGCTCTCGCGTATGTCATAGATTTCCTGCGCGCAGAGCTCGGCCATCTTGGCCACGCTGCCAGCCGCCAGTATCTCCTGGGTCATGTAGGAGCGGGGATCGGCGGGAGCGGGGTCCTGGGAGGCCTGCGGCAGGGCGGGCAGGGCAGTCTCCTCGGCATCGGTATTGATGCTCAGCAGGATGCCGTCACGGCTCAGTCCCACCAGCGGGGCCACGGTCTTGCTCCTGAGTTTGATGCTGTAGGCCTTCGTCTTGTCGGGTACTCCGTATGGCTCCAGCGTCACGCTCTTGATTTCCCAGCGCACACTCTCGGTGGTGGGCACGTGGCTGAGGTGGAGATAGCGCTCGGCATACTTGTGGAAGTCACCTGGCCTTGTCACCGTCTTGTCCGCCTTTATGGTCACGCGAAAGGCAGTGCGCGGGAGGAAGTAGGAGATTCCCTCCAGCGTGCTGCCAGGCACGAATGGGGTCACCTCCGTCTGTGCCTGTGCGCCCAGGGCCGCTGCCACGAGCAGGGCCAGGGCAATGTTCCTTCTGATATTCATATCTTGCCTTTTCTTGTTATCTCGTCATGTTGCACTCATGCAGTTCCCTCCATGCCCCGGCCAGGTGGGCCGTGATGTCCCTCGCCAGCATGGCCTCCTGTCCCAGCAGGCTGGCTGCGAGGTCGCCCGCGCTGGCATGAAGCCACACGCCCAGGCTGGCAGCCACGCCTGGCTCATAGCCCTGGGCCAGGAGCCCTGTGATGATGCCCGTGAGCACATCGCCCGCTCCAGCGGTGGCCATACCCGCATTTCCCCTGGGGCACAGGGTGACACGCCCGTCGGGATGGCACACACGGGTGGGATGTCCCTTGAGCACCGTCCACACGCCTGCCTCCCTGGACAGGCGCACGGCTGCCTCATCGAGGGGGAGGCTGTCGGACTGCGCGTCATCCCCTGACAGGATGCCCTGGGCCAGCGCACGCATCTCACCACCATGGGGAGTGAGCACGGCACGCCCACGCAGGAGGGTCATCCACCCCGGGTGCGCGGCCAGGATGCGCAGGGCATCGGCATCGACCACCAGGGGCAGACTGGATGACTGCTCCAGCACGGCATGCAGCAGGTCCCCGGCATGCAGGCCAATGCCCGGGCCGATGCCCACAGCCTGCCACCGGGAGAAGGGCGCAAGGGGCCATGAGAGACCGGCGGATGACTCCCCAGGGAGCACATCCAGGACAGCCTCGGGCACCGCGAGCTGGAGCAGGAGCCTGTTGCACTCGGGGGTGGCCACGGTCAACTTGCCCACCCCGGCACGCAGGCATGCCTCTGCCGCCAGCACGGCACATCCACCCACGCCCGCACTCCCCGCCACAAGCAGGGCATGCCCCATGGTGCCCTTGTGGGCATCATCGGGCCGGGGGCGCAGCACCTTGGCCATGCGCATGGGTGTCATCGCATTTGTCATACTGCAAAGGTACTGCTTTCCATTGTACATGTGCGCACTCTGCAACAAGAAATTCGCCCCGCAGAGCCTGCCTGTGGAGTTTTTTTGCTAATTTTGCGCAACATTACAATACACGCTATGAGCAACAGACAAACCATACAGGTAAAGGACAAGCAGTTTGCCGTCTCAATCACCGAGGCGGAAATCCTGCAGAAAGTGAAGGCCGTGGCCACACGCATCAATGAGGACTACAAGGGTCAGAAGCCCATCTTCCTGGCTGTGCTGAACGGCTCATTCATCTTCGCGGCTGACCTGCTGAGGGAGATAGACCTGCCCTGTGAGATATCCTTCGTGAAGCTGGCCTCCTACCAGGGGACGCAGACGACAGGTGCCATACGCGAACTCATCGGGCTGAACATAGACATCACGGGCAGGCCCGTCATCGTGGTGGAGGACATCGTCGATACGGGTGTCACCATGGCGCACATGCTGGAGACCCTGCGCAAGCAGAACCCCGCGAGCATCGAGGTGTGCACCCTGCTGCTCAAGCCCGGCAAGTTGCAGGCACAGCTGGACATACGCTACTGCTGCCTGGAGATACCCAACGACTTCATCGTGGGATATGGCCTGGACTATGACGGATATGGCCGCAACACGCGTGACATCTACACGCTGGTTTAGGCTCATGCGGCTCAGATGGCCACATGCCCAGGAAGCATCGGCCCCAGAAGCCAAGCAAACGTGAAGCCGCACGACCGCAGAACCACAAAACCGAACAACAACATACAAGCAAGGAAAAATATGAAGAACATCATTATCTTCGGTGCTCCTGGATCAGGAAAAGGCACCTACAGTGACTTGATCGTAGAGAAGTATGGCATGGGGCACATCAGCACAGGCGATGTGCTGCGCGCACAGATAAAGGCCGGCACCGAGCTGGGCAAACTGGCACAGGGTTACATCAACAACGGACAGCTCATCCCCGATGACCTGATGGTCGATATCCTGGCCAAGACATACGACGAGCTGCCTGCCGGCAAGGGCGTGATATTCGACGGATTTCCCCGCACCATCGCACAGGCCGAGGCTCTGAAGAAGATGCTGGGCGAGCGTGGACATGACATGGGAGTGATGGTGGAACTGGTGGTGGACGAGGACGTGCTGATGGAGCGCCTGCTCAACCGCGCCAAGGAACAGGGCCGCGCCGATGACAACGAGGAGACCATACGCAAGCGCTTCGAGGTGTACCATAACCAGACGGCACCCCTGGCCGAGTGGTTTGAGCAGGAGGGCATGCGCCACACATTCCGCTGGGCTGACCATCCCTCAAAGGAGGAGATGGTGGACAGCATCTTCGCATTCCTTGACCAGCAGGACTGATGGCGGAGTCAAACTTCGTTGACTATGTAAAGATATGCTGCCGCTCAGGCAAGGGCGGGCGAGGCTCCATGCACATGCACAGGGCCAAGTACATCCCCAATGGCGGCCCCGACGGCGGTGACGGCGGTCGGGGCGGCCACGTATATCTGCGCGGCAACCACAACTACTGGACACTGCTGCACCTGCGCTATGAGCGTCATGTGTTTGCTGGACACGGGGGCAACGGTGGACAGAGCCGCAGCACGGGCGCCAAGGGCGAGGACAGATACATCGACGTGCCATGCGGCACCGTGGCCTACAATGCCGAGACGGGCGAGTACCTATGCGACGTGACCGAGGACGGACAGGTGGTGATGCTGCTCAAGGGCGGGCGTGGAGGACTGGGCAACTGGAACTTCCGCACCTCCACCAACCAGGCTCCGCGCTTCGCACAGCCCGGTGAGCCCATGCAGGAGATGACCGTGGTGCTGGAGTTGAAACTGCTGGCCGACGTGGGCCTGGTGGGATTTCCCAACGCGGGCAAGAGCACGCTGCTGAGCGCGCTCTCCAGCGCACGGCCCAAGATTGCCAACTACCCCTTCACCACCATGGAGCCGTCACTGGGCATCGTGTCCTATCGCGACAACCAGTCATTCGTCATGGCCGACATCCCCGGCATCATCGAGGGGGCCGCCGAGGGGCGTGGACTGGGGCTCAGATTTCTGCGCCACATCGAGCGCAACTCGCTCCTGCTATTCATGGTGCCCGGTGACACGGACTCCATAAGGAGGGAATATGAGATACTCCTGCACGAGGTGAGCACCTTCAACCCCGAACTGCTGGACAAGCAGCGCGTGCTGGCCATCACCAAGTGTGACCTGCTGGACCAGGAGCTCATGGACATGCTGGCCGAGGAACTGCCGCAGGACATCCCGCATGTGTTCATCAGCGCGGTGGCGGGACTGGGTATGCAGGAACTGAAGGACACCCTGTGGCGTGAGCTCAACAGCGAGAGCAACAAACTGCAGGCCATCGCACAGAGCGAGGCACTGGTTCACCGCAACAAAGACCCAGAGTGGCTGCGCAGCGAGATGCAGGATGAGGGCGAGGACGAGGAGATAGAGATACTGGACGGAGATGACCTCGTCGAGGACATCGACGACCTGGACGACTATGAGTACGAGGATGAGTAGCCCGCTCATTTACCACACGCCATCGTGGCTCACGGCCTTCACCACAGGCAAGGGCTGCGGTGTGGAGGACATGGGGCTGCGACTGGAGGAACTGGCACTGCCCCGGCAGACGCATTCTGACCATATCCTGCGGGTGAGCGGGCCTGGCCGGCCCGAGGACACAGACGCTGTCTATACTGACCAGCCGGGACTGTGCGTGTGTGTGAAGACCGCTGACTGCATCCCCGTCCTGCTATATGACGACCACGAGCACGTGGTGGCTGCGGTGCATGCAGGCTGGCGTGGAACGGTGGCAAGCATAGCCGCCCAGACCGCCAGGCTGATGACCAGCCATCCCGGACACCTGCACGCCATCATCGGCCCGGGCATCTCACAAGAGAGCTTCGAGGTGGGCGACGAGGTGTATGAGGCTTTCCGCCAGGCGGGATTTCCCATGGAGCACATCGCCAGGCGTTTTCCCTGCAGCCAAGGAGGCGAGCGATGGCACATTGACCTGTGGGAGGCCAACCGCTGGCAGTTGCATGAGGTGGGGGTGGAGGACATCTTTGTCCAGGGCATCTGCACCATGACCAGCCCACTCTATTACAGCGCGCGCCGCGAGACCATCAACACGGGGCGCAACATGAACGGTATATTCATCAACCCATGACAAGACTTCTGACTACGACCCTCCTGCTCACTGCCCTCTCCACAGCATGTCTCGCACAGCACCACAAGGAGCAGGACACGGCAGCGGTAGATATTGACGAATGGCAGGTGATGAGGGTGGCGGCATCAAAGGACCCCTTTGAGCACTCACGCCAGTTCTCAATCAACTTTGCCAACTATGCCGACGAGGAGTGGTGCTATCCACTTCCTGGCGGCAAGGTGATAAGTCCCTTCGGGGGAAGCCGCAGGCATGGCGGCACGGACATCAAGACCAGGGCGAATGACACGATACGCGCGGCCTTCCCTGGCGAGGTTATCCTGAGTGGCCCCTACTACGCCTACGGCAACTTCATAGTCATCCGTCACGCCAACGGACTGGAGACGGCCTACAGCCACAACTCGCGCAACCTGGTGAAGAAGGGCGCGTGGGTACACGCGGGCCAGCCCATCGCCCTGACCGGGCGCACAGGCCGTGCCTCGACCGAGCACCTGCACTTCGAGACCCGCGTGCGCGGCAAGGCATTCGACTCGGCCAAGATTTACGACCACGCCAAGCACTCCGTCAAGCGCGAGGTGATGCTCTTCACCAAGCAGCCCAACGGACAGCTGCACATCACCATCTCCACCAAGGAGAAACATGAGGAGTTGCAGAGGCAGCGGGAGAAAGCGCACAAGCAGGAAGCACAAGAGCATAAATCTGACAACAAGCACTAACAAGGGGTATGCCAAGACGAGGATTGTGCGGGCTGAAAGCCCCAAAGCCCATAGCCCAGGACAACGTCCTGGGTAATTGAGCAGATCGGTCAAGCACGCCCTGAAAGGGCAAAAGCACAGAGGACTAAGGCTTTTGCCCTTTCAGGGCGTAGTGCTCCACGCTCATTTCACCCAGGACGTTGTCCTGGGCTATGAGCAGATTGCCCCTTCGGGGCGCATTATCAATGTTTTGACACGTCCCCCTCTGTCAAGCGAATAATTGAAGTTCACGCCCTCCAAAAGACATCTGTAATATTCTCATACCCTCTCTCCAGCAGTTCCTTTGGCATGGAACTGCTGGCAGGAAACTCCTCTCTGATTTCCTCCACAAGGGTTTCCAACAACTGCTCACCCAGCCTTCCCGCATATCGTCCACGCAATGCCTTCTCATACCAATTGACCAAATCACTCTCCGTGACCACGCTCTGTATGCGTTTTCTCCACCCCATCTGTGACAACAGGGAGACAATAGTATCTTTCTCAACATCCTTGCACACTATAACTATATGGTCACTGGAAATGCTTTCAACAATATCCCGCGCCATCTCAACATCCAGACTCAAATGCTTAATTTGTATTGCGGGGCCCCAGTTAGAGTACATGTCCAGTCCGCGGTCTGCTGCATTTGTGACACCCACCCTATATACCCTGGCCTCTTCAACACGCATGCAATCCTGGGCATTCAGGCACATCACTTTCTCGGAAAAGTCTTCAAACTCGCGAAGTAAAGGCAGTGCCTCCTCCTTCACCGAAATGGCAACCTCGATACCTAAGCCATCAACCAAAGTTGCAAATAGAGAATAGACAACAATCTCATATATCTTATCCACGCTCCTCTTTAGTCCAGGTTCGTCCCAGAAAGAATCAATGAAATGCTTGACCGAGAAAGACTCTATGGTAGATTGCTCACAATACGCCAACGCATGACGCAACTGGGCATATTTCTTCATGAGTCGAGCGTATATATAAGCCTCCACGGCACCACCTGTACGGCGATTTTCCTCACCCAGGACTGCAAGTGCGGATGGTGGAAGCGCATTCTCCTCAAAGAGATTGTCCTGAAACCTCATTGTACTGTTGCACTTTCTCCCCACCAGTGGAATCGACACCTTGTCACGCCACTCACGGCTCCTCACCCTATTGTATCAAGCCTCTTCAGATTGATATCGCCTATCACCCTGTCCCTATACAAAATTTCTGCCACCTGTATAGGCTTGTACATATGCACACGCCCCTTGCTCAGAACTTTGTCCAGTGCCTGTTTTGCCTGTTCTACTGTCAGCATTGTGTAATATATGAGTTATATGCCTTCAAAGCCTTCACCATCTGCCTGGCCACTGCGGAAATCACTGGGACGGCCACAGAATTACCAGTCTGATGCTTAATCTGGCCATAGGGAACCACAACCTTAAAGTCATCAGGAAAGCCCTGAAGCCGAAGCATTTCCCTCTCAGTCGGCCTGCGTTCGTCGTTGATTAGGATATAATTTGCCGACGCGCCTGCACGCAGGCATGAGGAGTAAGGGTGTGGCGTGACACTCCCAGCCATGTTCTCATGCGAGATGTA
>CAVKOT010000118.1:0-9081 GCA_963658045.1 Opitutia bacterium UBA4654 | reverse complement strand
TTCATTCCGTGATGAATGCACTCAAGCGTGTGGGTGTGGAGCCCGTCCTGACTGAGAATGCCGAGCATGTCATGCTGGTGGACTTGGCGCGCAACGACCTGAGCCGCAACTGCCACGATGTGAAGGTGGAGTTTTACAAGGACATGCAGTTCTACAGCCACGTCATCCACCTGGTGAGCCGCGTGAGTGGAACCCTTGACGAGGGGCGTGATGCAGTGCAGGCATTCATCGACACCTTCCCCGCAGGCACACTGTCGGGCGCGCCCAAGGTGCGCGCCATGCAACTGATAAGCCAGTATGAGCCGCACTGCAGGGGTGCCTACGGCGGGTGCGTGGGCTTCATCGGCTTCAATAGGAGCCTCAACCAGGCCATCACCATCAGGACATTTGTGAGCCGCAATGGCGAACTGTGGTTCCAGGCCGGCGGGGGCATCGTGGCCAAGAGTGACGTAGAATATGAGTTGCAAGAGGTGAACAACAAACTGGGAGCCTTGCGCAAAGCCATCGAAATAGCAGAAAAGATATGAGGACAGTCATCATCGACAACTATGACTCCTTCACCTACAACCTGGCCCACCTGGTAAAGGAACTTGGAGCAGAGGTGAGCGTGCTGCGCAACGACGAGTTCCGCATGGAGGAGCTGAAGCCCTATGACAAGATTATACTCTCGCCCGGACCGGGCATCCCCTCGGAGGCTGGCCTCCTGATGGATGTCATCCAGGCCTACGCGGGTGTGAAGCCCATCCTGGGGGTGTGTCTCGGACACCAAGCCATCGGCGAGCATTTCGGCGGGAGGCTTACCAACCTGAGCCAGGTGTTCCATGGCGTGGCATCCACCATCACCATAACCGCCCCCGACTATATATATAATGAGTTGCCCCCGCAGATAGAGGTGGGGCGCTACCACTCGTGGGTGGTGGACACGCAGGGGCTTCCCGACTGCCTGGAGGTGACCAGCGTGAGCGAAGAAGGGCAAATCATGTCACTGCGCCACAAGCAGTATGACGTGCGCGGAATACAGTATCACCCCGAGAGCGTGCTCACGCCCGCTGGCAAGAAGATAATTGCCAACTGGCTGGAACACTGACAGGAGTGCGCAAGGAGTTAAACTGAAGAATTATGAAACAATATCTGGAAAAACTGGTTGCCGGCGAGACTCTGAGCAGCCAGGAGACTCATGACATCATGCTGGGCATCACTCACGATGCCTATACCCCCATACAGATCTCGGCCCTGCTGACCGCCCTGCAGATTAGTGGCATCACCGTGGACGAGGTACTGGGTTTCCGCGAGGGACTGCTCGAGACCGGCAAGCGCATCCACCTGGATGACCTGGACACGATAGACATCGTGGGCACGGGAGGCGACGGCAAGAACACCTTCAACATAAGCACCTGTGCCGCGTTCGTCATTGCTGGCGCAGGCTATCTCGTGAGCAAGCATGGCAATGGCGGAAGCAGCAGCGTGAGCGGCGCGAGCAACGTCCTGGCACTGCACGGAGTGAAGTTCACCGATGACGAGGCCCTGCTGCGCCGCTCCATCGAGGAGTCCGGCGTGTGTTACATGCATGCCCCCCTCTTTGCCTACGGGATGAGGAACGTGATGCCCGTGCGCAAGGAACTGGGCATCCCCACATGTTTCAACATCCTGGGGCCGCTGCTCAATCCCGCGCGTCCCAAGAATTCCCTGCACGGCACAGCCACCCAGGGGCAACTGCGCCTCTACACGAGCATTCACCAGAGGATAGGTGACAACTTCGGTGTGGTGACCAGTTTCGACGGGTATGACGAGATATCCCTCACCAGCGAGTTCAAAGTAGTGACCCGCCTGTATGAGCGCGTCTATACTCCTGTGGAGATGGGATTGAGATATACCTCGCAAGAGGACCTGTACGGAGGCAACACGCCCGAGGAGGCCGCTGCCATCTTCGACTCCGTGCTGCAGGGCACAGCCACCGAGGCACAGAAGAACGTGGTGATAGCCAACGCAGCCTGTGGCATCAGCATCATGGACAAGAACCTCAGCATGGCCGACACCGTGGCAATGGCCAGGGAGTCACTGGAGAGCGGAAAGGCACTTGACAGGTTCCGCAAGTTTGTGAGCATCAACTCATAGCACTTATTTATCAAAGAAGAAGATGAAGGATATTCTGGATGAGATTGTGGCCCACAAGCGTGAGGAGGTGCGCCTGCAGAAGGAGGTGCTCTCGCCCCGCCACCTGCACGCAATGGTCGAGCTGGCCATGGAGTCCTGCGCCTCCTCGCCCCTCAGCATGAGTCAGTCACTGGCGGGAGACAAGCACGGCATCATCGCGGAGTTTAAGAGGAAGAGTCCATCCAAGGGCTGGATCAAGGAGGAGGGGCAGGCCGACATCATCCCTCCCTCATACGCCAGGAATGGCGCAGCCGCGCTGAGCATCCTCACCGACAACCGCTACTTCGGCGGCAGCCTGGAGTTTGTCAAGAGGGCACGCCCGCTTGTAAACAAGCCCATACTGCGCAAGGACTTTGTGGTGGACGAGTACCAACTGTTTGAGGCACGGCTCGCAGGAGCCGACGCCGTGCTCCTGATAGCGGCAGACCTGAAGTTGCAGGAGGCACGTGCCCTGGCCTCTACAGCCCACGAACTGGGCCTGGAGGTGCTGATGGAACTGCACTCCGAGAGTGAACTGGACTATGCAGGACTGGATGTGGATATGGTCGGGGTCAACAATCGGGACCTGGGCACCTTCCACACTGATGTACAGAACTCCTTCCGCCTCTCGGCCTCGCTCCCCCAGGACAAGGTGCTGGTGAGCGAGAGCGGTCTGGGCAGTCCCGACACAGTGATGCTGCTCCGCCAGGCTGGATTTCGTGGCTTCCTCATGGGTGAACACTTTATGAAGGCTGAAGACCCCGGCACGGAGTTGGCACAATTCATCAGAGGCATGGACAAGGCACAGTGACATCCAGGCAAAGCAGACAGAATATGCAGGGCAAGGGAACAATCATAAAGGTGTGTGGCATGAGGGACGGGGACAACATCCGCTCGGTGGAGGCTGCCCATCCCGACCTGATGGGGTTCATCTGCTGGAGCGGGACAAAGCGCAACGTGACCACCAGGCCCGACTATCTGCCAGCATGCAAGCGTGTGGGTGTCTTCGTGGACCCGACACCAGAGCATGTGGCGGCAGCCAATGACATGCTGCACCTGGACTATATACAGTTGCATGGACATGAATCTGTCACTTTATGCAAGATAATAAAAGACATTACAGGTCTGCGACTTATCAAGGCTATAAGCGTAAGCGAAAAGGCCGACATTGACCGGGCTGGAGCATACGAGGGAGTGGCTGACATGCTCCTCTTTGACACGAAATGCAGGAGCGTGGGCGGCAGCGGCAGCCAGTTTGACTGGGACATGCTGCAAGCCTATGACGGGACACTACCCTTCCTGCTGTCAGGCGGCATCGGCCCCGAGGACTGGCAGAGAGTGCGTCAGTGGAGCCACCCACGCTGTGCAGGCATTGACATAAACTCCCTCTTTGAGACATCGCCCGCAGTGAAGGACGCTGAGGCTATAAGAACATTCATCAGAAACATCAAGCGACAATGAACAGGATAAACAAGATTTTCGAAAGCAAGAAGCAGGGGCTGCTCTCGCTCTACTTTTGCGCTGGACACCCGACACTGGACAGCACAGCCTCCATCATCGAGACGCTCTACCGCAACGGCATCGACTTTGCCGAGGTGGGCATCCCCTTCACCGACCCCATGGCCGACGGCCCTGTCATACAGGACGCTGCCACCAAGGCCTTGAGGAACGGGATGACGCTGAGGAAAATCTTCACGCAGGTGAAGGAGGCAAGAAGCCGTGGCGTGGAAATGCCACTCATACTCATGGGATACCTCAACCCCATCTATCACATGGGCTATGAGGAGTTCTTCGAGCGGTGTGAGGAGGCCGGTGTAGATGGTGTCATCATCCCAGACCTGCCCTTCAAGGACTATTTGGAAGAGGTGAAACCTGTGGCCGACAGGCATGACATCAGGGTCATCATGCTCATCACGCCCGAGACAAGCGAGGAACGCATCCACTTCATAGACAGCCACACCGACGGGTTCATATATATGGTGAGCTCTGCGTCAACCACTGGAGCCCAAAAGGAATTTGACCAGGCAAAGCAAGCCTACTTCAACAAAGTAAACAGCATGAGCCTCAAGCATCCCCGCATGATAGGATTTGGCATCAGCAACAAGCAGACCCTGGAGAGCGCACAGGCCAATGCGGCAGGTGCGATTATCGGAAGCAAGTTCGTCACACTGCTTGACGAACTGCAGGACGCACAGAAGGCAGTGGATGCACTGCGGGATGCGCTGAGCAAGTAAAATGTGGAGAAGATTTCTGACAAGCACCTGGTAAGCCTGGCGGGGAAAGTCTGCCTAAATCTGCCATTTGCCCATAAGGAAATTGTAAAAGGCGTAAAAAAGCCGTAACTTTGCATGCGAAAGCAACGACAGGCGTGCAAGGCAAACAAATAGGATTGATGAAAGTAGCCGTAGTAAAATACAATGCAGGTAACATTCATTCCGTGATGAATGCACTCAAGCGTGTGGGTGTGGAGCCCGTCCTGACTGACGACGCGGACGAACTGAGAGGGGCTGACCGCGTGGTGTTTCCCGGACAGGGGGAGGCCAGCCATGCGATGAGTTATCTGCGCAGCCACGGTCTGGACCAGGTGATACGCACGCTGTCCCAGCCCGTGCTGGGCATCTGCATCGGGCAGCAACTGATGTGCCGCCACTCCGAAGAGGGCGAGGTGGACTGCCTGGGCATCTTCCAGGCCGATGTGCGCCGCTTCCACCCCCAGCGTCATGAGCAGAAAGTGCCCCACATGGGATGGAACCAGCTGGAGGACATCAAGGACAGACTGCTTGAGGGGCTCGACGAGGGAGCGTTTGCCTACTTTGTACATAGTTTCTATGTGCCCGTATGCGAGCATACCATTGCCACTACACAGCACATCCTACCCTTCAGCGCAGCCATGCGCAAGGGCAATTTCATGGCCACGCAGTTCCATCCTGAAAAGAGTGGAAGCGTGGGTGAGCGTATTTTGAGAAACTTCTTGGGAGAGATATGATAGAACTGATACCTGCCATCGACATCATCGGCGGACGCTGTGTGCGCCTCACACAGGGGGACTATGCCCAGAGCCGTGAGTATGGAGACCCCGTTGAGATGGCCATCCGTTTTGAGGAAGCGGGCTACAGAAGGCTGCACATGGTGGACCTGGACGGTGCGCGCAGCAAGCACGTGGTCAATTGTGAGGTACTGCGTGCCGTGACCAGAGCGACCAGCCTGTGCGTTGACTTCGGTGGAGGCATCAAGACGGAAGATGACCTTGACAAGGTGTTTGAGGCTGGAGCCCAGTTGGCAACGGCAGGAAGCATCGCTGTCACACATCCCGAGACCTACCTTCAGTGGCTGCAGAAGTACGGAGCCGACCACATCATCCTGGGCGCGGACGTAAGAAATGGACGCATCAGCATCAATGGATGGAAGGAGGACGCACCCGTGGAACTGGATGCCTTTCTGAAAGAATACATGGAACATGGAACGCGCAACGTGCTCTGTACCGACATCAGCCGTGACGGGATGCTGCAAGGAACGGCCACAGAGATGTACCGCAACCTGATGCGCACCTACCCCGACATGCATCTGATAGCCAGCGGAGGGGTGAGCAGCATAGAGGACATCGCTGAACTGGAGCAGGCAGGTGTGCCTGCTGTCGTGTTTGGAAAAGCCATCTATGAAGGCAGGGTGGATATCCATGAGTTGCTGCTGCGCTTCCCACAGGGCAACATCCAGACGGGACAAGGGGCCCAGAAGGAGGGAGCATGTTAGCCAAGAGAATTATACCGTGCCTGGATGTCAAGGACGGACAGACAGTAAAGGGAACCAACTTCGTAAACCTGAGGCAGGCGGGTGACCCTGTGGAACTGGGCGAACTGTACAGCCGAGAGGGAGCAGACGAGTTGGTGTTTCTGGACATCACCGCAAGCCATGAGGGCCGGAAGACCTTCACCAAGACTGTCGAGCGGGTGGCCGAAAGGGTGAACATCCCCTTCACCGTGGGTGGAGGAATCGGCGAGATAGCCGATGTGGAGCGCATGCTGGCTGCTGGAGCGGACAAGGTGAGTGTCAACAGCGCGGCCCTGCGACATCCAGAACTCATCAACGAGATGGCATCACGCTTCGGAAGCCAGGTGTGTGTGGTGGCCATTGATGCCCGCCTGGACGACGGCACATGGAGGTGCTATGTCAACGGGGGGCGAATCCCCACCGAGAAGACATTGCTCCAGTGGGCCACAGAGGCCGCTGACAGAGGGGCGGGGGAAATCCTGTTCACCAGCATGAACCACGATGGAGTGAAGACTGGATTTGCGCTGGAGGCACTGGCCATGCTGGCCGACAGACTCACCATCCCCATTATTGCGTCAGGAGGAGCGGGCACAATGGAGCACTTCAAGGATACGTTTAACATCGGGCATGCCGATGCGGCATTGGCCGCAAGCGTGTTCCACTTCGGTGAGATTGCCATTCCACAACTGAAGAATTACCTCAAGGAGGAAGGTGTGATCGTCAGATGCCAATAAAGGAACTTAATACAACCCATAAAGATATGAACATTGATTTCGAAAAGTCAGGCGGTCTGGTGCCTGCCATAATACAGGACGCAGACACCAAGAACGTGCTCATGCTGGGCTACATGAACAAAGAAGCCTACGAGAAGACCATGAGTACTGGGCTTGTCACATTCTACAGCCGCTCACGCCAGTGCCTCTGGACCAAGGGTGAGACGAGCAATAATTACCTCCACCTGGTGGACATCAAGGTCGATTGTGACAATGACACCCTGCTCGTAAAGGTACATCCCGATGGCCCCACTTGCCACAAGGGCACCGACACATGCTGGGGAGAGAAGAACGAGAGTTCACCCCTGCTCTTCCTGAGTGAGTTGAGCGACTTTATCGAAAAACGCCACCAGGAGATGCCTGAGGGGAGTTACACGACCAGTCTCTTCCGTGACGGACTGAACCGCATGGCACAGAAGGTGGGCGAGGAGGCTCTTGAACTGGTAATAGAGGCCACCAACGGCACCAACGACCGCCTTATCTACGAGGGCTCAGACATGCTTTACCACCTGATTGTACTGCTCACCTACAAGGGACTGCGCATTGAGGATATGGCTGCAGAACTGCGTGAGAGGCACAACCCTGGCTGGAAGAAACATTAAAGACAGCAGACACATGGAGACTGCCGAACACACGGTAAAATACGTTGATGTCAGCATTACACGCGGCACACACACAGTGCTGAGCGGTGTCAACCTTGTTGTAAACAGGGGCGAGATGGTTTATCTGACCGGTGCTGTAGGCAGCGGGAAAACATCTCTGCTCAAGACCATCTACGGAGAACTTGAATGCACAGGGCAGCAGACACTTGTGCTCGGACGGGACATGCTGCACCTGCACACGAGACAACTGCCTGCCCTCAGAAGGCAGATGGGCATCGTGTTCCAGGACTTCCAACTGCTTCATGATCGCGATGTGCACGCTAACCTTGACTTCGTGCTTCGAGCAACAGGATGGAGCAAGAAGAAAGAGAGGGCGGAACGCATTGACGAGGTGCTTCAGTTGGTCGGCCTCCAGGCACAAGCCAGCAAGCGCACCTATGAACTCTCGGGAGGCGAGCAACAGAGGGTGTGCATCGCCAGGGCCTTACTCAACAAGCCAAGCATCATACTGGCCGATGAACCAACCGGCAACCTGGACTCTGAGAATGGTGAACTCACGATGGCCCTGCTTGACGAGGTACGCCGACAGTACCAGGCAACGGTCATCGTAAGCACCCACAACCTGCTTTGGCCAACCTATTTTCCAGGAAGTGTCTATTGCTGTGATGGCGGTCATCTGACCCTACAACCAACATCTGAGAACAAATAACAAGGATATACACATACTTCAACACACAGAAGATATGAAAGTGATGAAATTTGGCGGCACGTCAGTTGGCACGCCGCAGAGAATGCAAGATGTGGCCAAACTCATAACTGCTGACGGACAGCCCAAACTGGTGGTGCTCTCTGCCATGTCTGGCACAACCAACACCCTGGTGGAAATCTCCGACTATCTCTACAAGAAAAACCCCGAGGGAGCCAACACCATAATCAACAGACTGGAGCAGAAGTATATCGGTCATGTGGACGAGTTATACAGCACCGAGGAGTGGAAGAAGAAGACGCTCATGTTCCTCCATGAGGAATTTGACTATCTCCGCTCGTTCACCAAAGTGCATTTCACATCTTTTGAGGAGAAGGTCATCCTTGCCCAGGGCGAGATCATGAGCACCAACATGGTGACCAACTATCTGCTGGAGCAAGGCGTGAAGGCACTTCTGCTGAGTGCACTTGACATTGTGCGCACCGACAAGAATGCCGACCCGGACTTCAACTACATACGCGAGAAGTGTACCCAGGCACTCAAGGAGAACGAGGGACAAGACATCTACATCACCCAGGGATTTATCTGCCGCAATGCCTATGGCGAGATAGACAACCTGCTGCGTGGCGGCTCGGACTATACCGCATGCCTGCTGGGTGCCGCCATACAGGCCGAGGAGATACAGATATGGACAGACATCGACGGCATGCACAACAACGACCCACGCGTGGTGGAGCATACCGAACCTGTGCGCCAACTGCATTTCGAGGAAGCCGCAGAACTGGCCTATTTCGGAGCAAAGATACTGCATCCCACATGCATCCAGCCTGCAAAGTTCGCTGGAGTGCCCGTGCGCCTGCTGAACACCATGGACCCCTCTGCCCCCGGCACGATTATCAACAATGAGTTCCAGGCTGGCACCATCAAGGCTGTGGCTGCCAAGGACGGCATCATCTGCATCCAGATACAGAGCAGCCGCATGCTCCTGGCCCATGGGTTCCTTCGCAAGGTGTTCGAAATCTTCGAGACTTACAAGACCAGCATCGACATGGTGTGCACCAGTGAGGTGGGCGTATCCGTGACAATAGACAACGCTGCC
>CAVKOT010000117.1:0-9096 GCA_963658045.1 Opitutia bacterium UBA4654 | reverse complement strand
CCCAAAGGATTGAGCGGAAAGCCCCAAGACCAGGAAGCAGCGAGCCCAAGGGATTGCGTGGAAAGCCTCAAGACCTGGAAGCAGCGAGCCCAAGGGATTGAGTGGAAAACCTCAAAACCTGGAAGCGAAGCGACCTCAAAACCTTAAAACCTCAAAATAAGATATGAACAAGAAAACGAAATACGCGCTCTGCGGAGTGGTGATGGCCATCGTGATAGTGGTGGTGGCTGTATGGTTCTTCTTTTTCAGGGGAGCCTCGTATGTGAGTTCCCTGCCTGCTGACATGCAGGCGGTGGCACGGTTGGATGCCCGCATGCTGCAGGAGAAGTCCGCCTTACCCCCTACGGAACAGCAGCAAGGGGAACTGAGGGACTGTGGCATTGACTTTGCCCACCCCCTTTATGCCTTCGTGGATGGGCATGACAGTCCGGGAGTGCTCCTCCCGCTGCGCAGTGCCAAGGATTTTGCGGCATATTTGCAGAGCAAGGACATTCGGGTGGAGAGCCAGCGTGGATACCGCTGGGCGCAGTGCGAGAACTGGCTGATGGTGTTCTCTGGCGACCGTTGCCTGGTGCGCGGGCCGCTCTCGGAGCAGGAGATGGGGCAGGCGCGCGGGCAGATGGTGGCCCTTATGAGGCAGGACTCAAAGCCTGACAACCCATTCCTGCAGGGCGTTGTGGAGTCCCGCGCCCCCATAAGCGCGGCCTTTTCCGTTGGACTGGTACAGCACCTGATCACACGCTTTGTTCCCGAGGCAGATGGGGTTATCCGAGGAGAACAGACTGGTACGGTGGGCTTAGATGTCGATTTCAGCGACAAGCGGATTGTGTCTGATGTCACCTTGTATGACACCGGTTTGGGTAGCGGAAAGTCTTTCCTGGTTCCCTTGGATAAACCAGCCACACTTCCGCAGTCGATGGCGGGCAATTTCATACTGTCGATGGGGGTGAATGGTGACGCGCTGCTGACCTTGCTTCGCAGTTATCCTGTTGTCCGCACGGCCATGTTGGCCATTAACTTCACTTTTGACCTCGACCAGATGATTCGCGCCATACAAGGCGACGTGAACCTGTCAATTCTAACAGATAGCTGGGGAGAAATCCAAATCGCACTGGCTGCGCAATTTAAGGATACACACTTCAGGCAGAGCCTCAGTGAACTGACAAAATTTTACTATCCTATAGCGGATGGCGGGGTGGAAGTGGAGAACGATAGTACCTTCTGCGTGTGCTTTTCTGACGGCTATCTTTATACAGGTTTGAGAGGCACGCGTCTGGTGGCTTGCTCCGACCAGAGATGTGGGGAGGCTATCCTCGCAGATGAGGAGGAAGGGCGTAGCACCAGCATTAAGGATGTGGTTGGCTGTCTCATCTATGCCCAGCTGGACTTGGAAAAACTGCAGAAGAAGCCCAAGGTGCAGACTTATCATGCAAGCCATGGGCTGGGCCTCGCTGACCTCCTCACGCAGTATGGAACATTCGTGCTGCGTGTCAAGGCAAGCGACGAAACGGCAGAGAATGAATGATGAAAGGAGAAGTACAGGTGTACCAGATTGAAAAGATAACGCTGGACAATGCTCTGCCACAGATATTCCACGGCAGGGACATGACAGCCAGTGAGGTGTGGCAGAAGCCGCTCACGCTGGAGCGGGGGGGCATCTACCTGGTGGAGGCTGGCAGCGGAACGGGCAAGACCAGCCTGTGCAGTTACCTGATAGGGTACCGCAATGATTACGAGGGACGCATCCTGTTTGACAGCACCGACATCCGCACCCTCTCGGTAAACCAGTGGGTGGAGGTTCGCAGGACAGCCTTGAGCCACCTGTTCCAGGAACTCAGACTGTTTCCCGAACTGACGGCATGGGAAAACATACAGATTAAGAACAGCCTCACCCACTGGCGCAGCGACAGGCAGATAGGCGAGTGGTTTGATGCCTTTGGCATAGCGGACAAGCGTGATGCGCTGGTTGGCCGCATGAGTTTCGGCCAGCAGCAGCGTGTGGCCATGATACGCGCGCTGGTGCAGCCCTTCAGTTTCCTGCTTGCCGACGAGCCCATAAGCCACCTTGATGATGCCAACAGCCGCGCGATGGCCGAGGTGCTCCTCGCCGAGACCCGCGCACAGGGCGCAGGCCTGGTGGTCACCAGTGTGGGTAAGCACATGGATTTACCATACTCTAAAACCCTTAGATTATGAGTCTCGTCTGGAAATTACTGCGCCGTCACATCAGTCCCTTGCAGTTAGGAGGTTTCTTCGCTGCCAATCTGCTGGGCATGCTCATACTCTTGCTGGGCATGCAGTTCTATATGGATGTCAAGCCCCTGCTGGGCGGGCAGGATGGCGTGCTCAAGTCTGACTATCTGATTGTCAGCAAGCATGTGTCAGCCGTCTCTGCCCTGGACACGGGCGAAGGGCAGATGTTCACCTCCCAGGAGATGGACGACCTGCGCCAGCAGCCCTTCTGCCGCTCGGTGGGAGCCTTCACCGCCAGCCGCTATGCTGTGCAGTGCCGCATGGGCATTGACGGTGTGGCCAGTTTCGGAACGGACATGTTCTTTGAGAGCGTGCCCGACCAGTATGTCGATGCACACCTCAGCCGTTGGTCGTTTGACCCGCAGAATCCCCAGGTGCCCATCGTGCTGCCACGCTCTTATCTGGCCATCTACAACTTCGGATTTGCACAGAGCCAGCAGTTGCCAAAGATTTCCGAGGGTGTGGCAGGCATGATAGACATGAAGGTCACGCTCTCGGGCAATGGGTTGAGCGAGGAATACCCAGCCCGTGTGGTGGGCTTCAGTTCCCGCCTCAACACCATCCTCGTGCCCCAGGACTTCATCCGCTGGAGCAACGGACGCTTTGCTCCGGACAGTGACGACAAGCCCACACGCCTCATCGTGGAGGTGGGCAATCCCGCTGACGATGCCATTGCCACCTACATGAACCAGCATGGCTATGAGCTCGAGGACGACAAACTGGAGAGCGGCCGCGCCACGTATTTCCTCAAGGTGGCCGCTGCGGTGGTCATGGGGGTGGGCTTGCTCATCTGTGTCCTCTCGCTCTACATTCTCATGCTCAGCATCTATCTGCTTGTGCAGAAGAACACCGAGAAGTTGCGCAACCTCATGCTCATCGGCTACAGCCCCGCTGCTGTGGCCAGGCCATACCAGTGCCTCACCCTGGGCATCAACCTGGCGGTGCTGGTCATCGCGCTGCTCCTGCTCATGGGGCTTCGTCATGCCTATATGGAACGTCTTTGGCTCATGTTCCCCACAATGGAGGATGCAGGCATGATGCGCACCATCCTGGCTGGAGCGGTACTCCTGCTGGCGGTGAGCATCTTGAATGTGGTGGCTGTGCGCCGCCGTGTGACTGCCATCTGGCAAAGGAAAGTGTAGGGCAGGGGAGTGCCCCGAGGCATGGCGCATGGGCATCCAGGCATAGAAACAAACAGAAAGAACAAACGAATGGAACAACTGCTTCAGTTATATAAGGAGTATGCGGGCGAGGACGCTGTGTCCTGCACTCCGCTTCCCGGTGCGGGGAGCAACCGCAAGTATTATCGCCTGCGTGGTGAGTCGGGGCGCAGCGTGGTGGGAGTCGTGGGCACGAGCCGTGACGAGAACCACGCCTTCTGTTACCTCTCGCAGCACTTCTGTCTGCGCCGCTTGCCTGTGCCCCAGGTGCTGGCAACCAGCGGCGACGGGCTGCGTTACCTGCAGACTGACCTGGGCGACCTCACCCTCTTCCAGGCCCTGGAGGGCGGGCGCGCTGCCCATGGCCGGTACAACCAGCACGAGCGTGAACTCTTGAGGCGCACCATGGCACTCTTGCCCTCCATACAGATACGCGGGGCACGTGGCCTGGACTTCACCCAGTGCTATCCCCAGGAGGGGTTGGATGCCACCAACGTGCTCTTCGACCTCAACTACTTCAAGTATTGCTTCCTCAAGGCAACGGGGCTGGACTTCCACGAACTGAAGCTGGAGGCATCCTTCCAGCTGCTTGCCAAGGACATCGTGGCACTCCCCGGTGCCGCCTTCATGTACCGTGACTTCCAGGCACGCAATGTCATGCTTGACGAGGCAGGCAACCCCTACTTCATCGACTTCCAGGGAGGCAGGCGCGGTCCTGTGCAATACGATGTCGCCAGTTTCCTCTGGCAGGCCTCGGCCAACTATCCCGACAGCCTGCGCCAGGAACTTATTACGGTCTATCTGGAGCACCTCAAACTCTATGTCGAGGTCAATGAGCAGGAGTTCCATCGTGGCCTGCGGCTATGCCTACTCTTCCGCCTGCTCCAGGTCTTGGGGGCGTATGGCTTTCGCGGCTACTTCGAGCGCAAGAGCCACTTCCTTGACAGCATCCCCCCGGCCATGCGCAACCTGCGGCAGTTGCTGGACGAGGGCGGATGTCCCTACCCTTACCTCAACGATGTGCTCACCCGCATGGTCAGCCTTCCCCAGTTCCAGCCCCAGGAGGAGAAGCCTCAGCCACGTGCCGATGGCTTCCGCACAGCCCCCTCCACCCCCTACACCGCCCATCCGCAGGACGGTCCAGCCACCTTCAGCAAGTATGACGGACGTGGTCCCCTGGTGGTGAATGTGTGGAGTTTCTCCTATCGCAAGGGCATCCCGGCCGACCCCAGTGGCAATGGCGGCGGCTATGTCTTTGACTGCCGAAGTACTCACAACCCCGGTCGATATGAGCCCTACAAGAAACTCACTGGCCTGGACGAGCCTGTCATCCGCTTCCTGGAGGATGACGGAGAGATTCTCACCTTCCTCGACAGCGTCTATCGCCTGGCCGATGCCCATGTGCTCAGATACATCCAGCGCGGATTTACCAGTCTGATGTTCTGCTTCGGGTGCACGGGCGGGCAGCATCGCAGCGTCTATAGTGCGCAGCACCTGGCCGAGCACATCCATGAGAAGTTTGGCGTGGAGGTGCATGTACACCATCGCGAGCAGGGCATCGAGCACACCTTCAGTCCCGTGCGTGCCATGGTCTTTGCCGCTGGACTGGGCACGCGCCTCAAGCCCCTCACCGACCACATGCCCAAGGCCCTGGTGCCTGTGGAGGGGAAGCCGCTCCTGCAGCACCAACTGGAGAAGTTGCGCGACTTCGGTTGCCGCGACGTGGTGGTCAATGTGCATCACTTTGCCGACATGATTGAGGAGTGGGTGAAGCAGCATCCCATGGACATGAGCGTGCGCTTCTCTGACGAGCGCGCCGAGTTGCTCGACACCGGCGGCGGCATCAAGCACGCCGCGCCCCTGCTGGCCAGTGCCACCGAGGGCTTCCTTATTCATAATGTCGATATACTGAGCAATGTCGATCTCCGCCTTTTTGTGCAGGCCGCATCTGCCCACGCTGCCACACTGGTCGTGTCAGAACGCTCCACCCAGCGCTATCTCCTGTTTGACGATGAACTTCGACTCGTCGGGTGGACCAACATCAGTACGGGCCAGGTGCGCTCTCCCTATCCCGACCTTGACGTTGCCAAATGCCACAAACTGGCTTTCGCGGGCATTCACTACATGAAGCCCTCACTCTTCGGCTACTTTGACGAGTGGCCCTTGAAGTTTGGCATCATCGACTTCTACCTGAAGATATGCGACCGTGTGCCCATCTATGGATATGTGCAGCCAGGCCTCAAAATCATGGACGTAGGCAAGGCCGAGACCCTGGACCAGGCCGAGCAATTCGTCGAGACACTATGAGGTGACAATGGAGATACGCAAACTACAGGACATCTATGGGCGGCACCCACTTGTGCGCCGTCTCACCCAGGCTTTGCAGCGCGACAGCGTGCGTCGGATACGCCTGGGTGGCTTGCAGGGCAGCGCGGCTCCGCTCCTCTTCTCGTCGCTTGCCGCCCGCTCGCCACAACTGCTCGGTGTGCCGTTCCTCTTCGTCCTGGGCGATGAGGAAGAGGCCGCCTATTTCTACCAAGACCTCACCCAACTGCTGGGTGATGCCCAGGTACTCTACTTCCCATCGAGTTTCAAGCGCGCTGTCAAGTATGGGCAGCGTGACGCGGCCAACATGGTATTACGCACCGAGGTGCTCAGCCGCCTGGGCAGTGGCTCGCTCCCCCTCTTCGTGGTCACCAGTCCCCAGGCCATGTCAGAGCTCGTGGTGGACCGCTCCTCCCTCAAGGGGCACACCCTGGAGGTGGGTGTGGGGCAGAGGCTGGACGTGATGGAGGTGCAGAAGAGCCTGCTCCAGCTGGGCTTCTCCCGCGTTGATTACGTCTATGAGCCAGGCCAGTTTGCCCTCCGAGGCAGCCTCCTCGATGTATATTCCTATTCGAGCGAGTACCCCTTCCGCATTGACTTCTTCGGTGATGAGGTTGACAGCATACGCACCTTTGACGTGCAGGACCAGTTGAGTCTCAAGAAACTGGAGCACGCAAGCATCATCCCCGACTCGTCCGGCGCGGACGGGCAGTCCATGCAGCCGTTCCTCTCCTTCCTGCCCCCCGACACCCTGGTGGTTACACGCGACCTCACTTACGTCACCGACTGCGTGCGGCAGATATGGGCAGATGGGTTCTCCAGCCAGGCCATAGCCGTACAGGAGGCCGAAGGGTCGGCTCCTGGCCCGCAGGACGCAGATGCTGGCAGTCAGCAGAACGGCCTGGCAGTGCCCCTGGTCAGGGAGCATCTGCTGGCAGAGCCCGATGCCTTCCAGGGCCAGTTGGAGCGGTTCCGCACCGTCATGCTCACGACCTCCGAGGCCACGGCTGCCGATGTCGTGCTTGAGGCGCACACCACAGCCCAGCCCATCTTCCACAAGAACTTCGAACTGCTGTTCCAGGCCTTCCAGTCCTACCAGGAGCGTGACTATGACATCTATGTCCTCTCTGACAACGAGAGCCAGACCGACCGCCTCGAGAGCATTCTGCATGACCGCCAGACGGGCCTCCACTTCACTCCCGTTGACCACACCCTGCACGGAGGCTTTGTGGATGACGACCTGCACCTGTGCTGCTTCACCGACCATCAGATATTTGACCGCTTCCACCGCTACACGCTTCGCAGCGACCGCACACGCAACGGACGCGTGGCCCTGACACTCAAGGAACTCCAGCAGTTCCAGATAGGCGACTATGTGGTGCACATCGACCACGGCATAGGACGCTTCGGCGGACTCCTGCGCATCCCCAATGGCGACACCTGGCAGGAGGTCATCAAGATAATATATAAGAATGACGATGTCGTCTTTGTCTCCATCCACTCGCTCCACAAGGTGAGCAAGTACCGTGGCAAGGATGGCGAGCCGCCCCGTGTGAGCGCGCTGGGCACGGGGGCCTGGGAGCGCATGAAGGAGCGCACCAAGGCACACATCAAGGACATCGCCCGCGACCTCATCAAACTCTACAGCCGACGCGAGCACGAGCGAGGCTTTGCCTACAGCCCCGACAGTTACCTGCAGCATGAGCTGGAGGCCAGTTTCCTCTACGAGGACACCCCCGACCAGCAGAAGGCCACCCAGGAAGTGAAGGCCGACATGGAGCGCGCGCAGCCCATGGACAGGCTGGTGTGCGGTGATGTGGGCTTCGGCAAGACGGAGATAGCGGTGCGCGCTGCCTTCAAGGCTTGCTGCGATGGCAAGCAGGTGGCCGTGCTCGTGCCCACCACCATACTGGCCTACCAGCATTTCCGCACCTTCTCGGCCAGGCTGAAGGACCTGCCCGTGAGGGTGGAGTATCTCAGCCGTGCGCGCTCGGCCAGCGACACGAAGGCCGTGCTCACTGACCTCAAGACGGGCAAGGTGGACATCCTCATCGGCACGCACAAACTGATAGGCAAGAGTGTGCATTTCCATGACCTGGGACTGCTCATCATTGACGAGGAGCAGAAGTTCGGGGTGAGCACCAAGGAGCGGCTGCGTCAACTGAAGACCAATGTCGATACCCTCACCCTCACCGCCACGCCCATACCGCGCACCCTGCAGTTCAGCCTGATGGGCGCGAGGGACTTGAGCATCATACAGACGCCGCCCCCCAACCGTCGCCCGATACAGACCCAGGTGTGCACCTTCAGCGCGGATGTCATCAGCGAGGCCATCGGCTTCGAGATGAGCCGTGGCGGACAGGTGCTCTTCATCACGCCGCGCATCAGCCAACTGGCCGAACTGGAGGCCCTGCTGCACCGTTGTGTGCCCGATGCGCGGGTGGCTGTGGGGCATGGCAGGATGCCGAGTGACGAGCTGGAGAGGGTAATGCTCGACTTTGCCAACTATGACTATGATGTGCTGCTCTCTACCACGATAGTGGAGAGCGGGCTCGATATCCCCAACGCCAACACCATCATCATCAATGGCGCACAGTGCTTCGGGCTGAGCGACCTGCACCAGATGCGTGGGCGGGTGGGCCGCTCGTCGCGCAAGGCCTTCTGCTACCTGTTGGCTCCGCCACTCGGCCTGCTGCCCACCGATGCGCGCCGCAGGCTGCAGGCCATAGAGAACTTCTCGGCCCTGGGCAGCGGCATCCAGATAGCCATGCAGGACCTGGACATACGCGGGGCCGGTAACCTGCTGGGCGCGGAGCAGAGTGGCTTCATCGCTGACCTGGGCTATGAGGCCTACCAGAAGATACTGGCCCAGGCGGTGAGCGAAATCAAGCGCGAGGAACTGGCTGACGCTCCCCAGGAGAGGCAGAGGCAGGCCGCGCAACTGGCCGACGGCAGCATCTTCGTGGATGAGTGCCAGCTCGACAGCGACCTGCCCATGAGTTTCAGCGAGGACTATGTGCCCACCTCGGCCGAGCGCATGCTGCTCTACCGCGAGCTCGACTCGCTGCAGAGCGACCGCGAGGTGGAGTCCTTCTGCCAGCGCATGCGTGACCGCTTCGGTCCCATTCCGCCCGAGGGCGAGGAACTCATCCGTGTGGTGACACTGCGCAGGCTTGGTTGCCACTTCGGTGCCGAGCGCATCGTGCTCAAGAAGGGACGCATGCGCCTGTATTTCCTGAGCGACAGCGACAGCCCCTTCTTCCGCAGCCATGCCTTTGACCAGGTTATCTCCTTTGCCACCACCAATGTGCATCGCTGCCGCCTGCAGGAGCAGGAGGGCAGGCGCAGTCTGCTCATC
>CAVKOT010000116.1:0-9120 GCA_963658045.1 Opitutia bacterium UBA4654 | reverse complement strand
GATTGAAGTACTCCACCTTGGCCACCACCTGTGCCTGTGCGTTCTTCTTGGCAGCCAGACGCTGCAAGTCCAGCAGGGGCGTGTGGCCCACCAGCTCTGTCAGTTTCTCATAAATCTTTGCCATAACCGTATGTGTTTAGTTTGTTTGTACTCTTGTCTCACCCGGAGTGGGCCTGTGGCACGTGTCCAGCCGCCCTTTCTTCCTTTTGACACTGCAAAGGTACGGGCATCCTGGCGGTGGCACAATACCGCATTTGGGGTATATTGGCCTCTCTCCCGCACGCGCATTATATATAAGGAGAAAAAGCGGAAGCCGCATGGGGAGTGTGACCCCATGCGGCTTCCTGCCGTCCTGCCTGTGGCTGCCCGGTGACGCGTGTCAGCGCACGCTGCCACTCTTGCCGTCAGAGCGCACCATGACGTGGTCGCGCACCATCTTGCGCGCGGCCGACTTCTGCTCGCGTGCCTTGCGTATGCTGGTCTGCGAGATGTCGGCCGAGTTCTGCAGGTCACTCACCTGTGAGCGCACCTTGTCCACGTTGGCGATGGCCTTGTCCAGGTCCTGGCGAGCCTTCTCGAGTTTCTGCTCGGCGGCTGTCACCTTCTTCTCTGCATCCGCTGATTTCTTCTGCGCCTTGATGAGGGATGCCTGTGCCTTGTCCTTCTTCTGCTGCAGCTTGGCTCCCTCCTTCATGGCCTTCTGCATGGCCTTGTCGGCTGCCTGGTCACTCTTGAGGGCCTTCTTGGCCACCTTGAGGTTGTTCTTGGCGGCCTTGAAGTCGGCCTGCTTCTCCTTGAGTTGCCGCTTGAGTTGCTTCGAGCCGTCGGTCTTCACCCTGGCCTTGAGCGATGACACCTCGGCCTGCAGGGTGCCCACCTCGCTGGTGAACTGGGTAACCCACTCCATGCAGGTCTTTCCACCCTCGGCATACTCATAGTCGTCCTCATAGTCCTGCGCCGTCGCGCTGAGCGAGATACCCAGCAGCGCCATCATTAGAATCTTTTTCATACTTTTCGGTTATATGGTTATTTGGTTATGCGGTTGTGCGGTTATATGGTTATGCGGCTGTGGTGCTGCCCCTTACTGGCAGAGCAGCAGGCACACGGCATCCTGGAAGTTCTGGCCTGTGCGCGTGCGTGCCACTCCCTGGTTGATGATGCTGAAGGAGACGAGGTGGCCATTGGCCGCCGTCAGGTAGCCGCTCAGCGAGGACACTCCCTCCACGGTGCCCGTCTTGGCACGCACGTTGCCCTGGGCTGCGGTGCCCCGCATGCGCTTCCTCAGAGTGCCATCCACGCCCGCTATGGGCAGGCAGGGCCACAGGGTCTGGCGTATGGTGTCGGTGCGGTAGGCGTGGTTGAGCAGGGTGACCAGCAGATGGGGAGTGACATAGTTGTACAGCGAGAGGCCGCTGCCGTCGGCTATCAAGTAGTCACGCGGGCTGAGCCCCAGGCGGGTGATGAGGCTGTCAATCACAGCCACAGCCTGGTGGCGCGCCGTCTTCCTGTGGCCTGACATGGAGGCCAGGCGGTGGAAGAGGCTCTCGGCATAGATATTGTCACTCTTCTTGAGCAGCGGCTCCATCACCTCGGCCACGGGATGCTCCAGGGCAAAGGCCACGACGGGCTCGCCCTCCATCCCCCTCACCTCGGACACACGCTCACTCTGCAGCCTGACACCCGCCCGCATGAGAGCCTCGGGCCAGAGCGTGGAGAGCCCGTCGGCCCCATCCACCAGGTGGGCCGAGAGCGGGCCGTAGTCATCGTCCCAGCACCATCCCCAGCCATAGGGGAGCACCTCGTAGGGCGGCATGAGCTCGCACAGGCGGCCCGCCACACTGTCAATCCCCGCCTGGTGCAAGGCGCAGGCCAGGGTGTCGAGGTTGGCCTGCGAGAGCATGGGGTCCATGTCGCCACGCAGGTAGAGGTCGCCATCGAGCACCCCGCCAGCCAGTTGCCCTGTGGCTATCGCCTCAGTAGTAAGGGGCCTGAGCCCATCGGCATGGTCAAGCAGGGTGATGCAGGTGACCAGCTTCTCGCAGGAGGCCGGGCGCATGCGCTGATAGGCATGGAGCGCATAGATGGGCTGGTCATCGGTGAGGTCATAGACGAGGATGCCCACCTGGGAGGTCTCGCTGATGGCTGAGTGACAGAGCGAGTCAAGCCGCTGCTGCACATGCCCCAGCCATGAGTGCTGGTCGGCCTGTGGCACAGCCAGGGTGTGGGGCTGCGCGGGAGCCTCGCCAGCCTCGTCGTCAGAGTCCTGTGCCGCCACGTCTGGCTGGGCATCCGCCACCGGGGCAGGACTTTCCGCGACGGGCTGAACGGGAGTGTGTTGCACGGCATAGCGCCTGGTGCCGCATGCTGAAAGGCACAGGAGCAGTGCGACCAGCGCCGCTGCCCTGTGCCAGGTAGTATATGGTGTCATCCTCTGTGTTCTCTTCCTGTTATGTGGCACAAAGTTAAAGAAAAAAAGGATAACGGCTCGCTCTGTGCAAGAATTTCAGTATTTTTGCGCTGATAAACGGTTATAAACCCAAGAGCAACATGATACGCAAATTTGATTTCCTGATTATCGGAAGCGGTGTGGCAGGCATGAGCTACGCCCTGAAAGTGGCCGATGCGGGCAAGGGAAAGGTCGCGCTGGTGTGCAAGACCACACTCGAGGAGGCCAACACGGCCAAGGCACAGGGCGGCATAGCCTCGGTAACCAACCTGCTGGTGGACAACTTCGAGAAGCACATACAGGACACCATGATAGCGGGTGACTACATCAGCGACCCCGCAGCCGTGGAGCAGGTGGTGCGCAACGCGCCCGCTGGCATCCGCGACCTGGTCAAGTGGGGCGTGAACTTCGACAAGAAGGAGAACGGGGAGTTTGACCTGCACCGCGAGGGAGGGCACTCTGAGTTCCGCATCCTGCACCACGCCGATGACACGGGAGCCGAGATACAGCGCGGACTGATGGAGGCCGTGCGCCGCCATCCCAACATCGAGGTGCTGGAGAACCACTTTGCCGTGGAAATCATCACGCAGCACCACTTGGGCATCAGGGTCACACGCCGCACCCCCGACATCGAGTGCTATGGAGCCTACATACTCAACCCCGACACGGGCAAGGTAGATACCTACCTGAGCCGCATCACGCTGGTGGCCACGGGAGGCACGGGTGCCATCTATGCCGCCACCTCGAACCCCAACATCGCCACGGGCGACGGCATCGCCATGGTGTACCGTGCCAAGGGTAAGGTGAAGGACATGGAGTTTGTGCAGTTCCACCCCACCGTGCTCTACAATCCCAAGGAGACGCACCCTGCCTACCTCATCACCGAGGCCATGCGTGGATATGGAGGCATACTGCGACTGCCCAACGGCGAGGAGTTCATGCAGAAGTATGACGAGCGCGGCAGCCTGGCACCGCGTGACATTGTGGCACGCGCCATCGACCGCGAGATGAAGATACACGGCCTGGACCACGTGTGCCTGGACGTGACACACAAGGATGCCGAGGAGACCAAGCACCACTTCCCCAACATCTATGCCAAGTGCCTGTCCATCGGGATAGACATCACCATGGACTACATCCCCGTGGCACCCAGCGCGCACTACATGTGCGGCGGCATCAAGGTGGACCTCGACGGACAGAGCAGCATACACCGCCTCTATGCCGTGGGTGAATGCTCATGCACCGGACTGCACGGCGGCAACCGCCTGGCCAGCAACTCACTCATCGAGGCAGTGGTCTATGCCGACGCAGCAGCGCGCCACTCGCTGGAGGTCATCGACAAGTATGACTTCAATGACCGCGTGCCCGAATGGAACGACGAGGGCACCATGACCAACGAGGAGAAGGTGCTGATAGCACAGGATGTGAAGGAGGTCAACCAGATAATGAGCACCTATGTGGGCATCGTGCGCAGTGACCTGCGCCTGCACCGCGCCTGGGAGCGGCTGGACCTGCTCTATGAGGAGACGGAGCACCTGTTCAAGCGCGTGAAGCCCACAAGGGACATCTGCGAACTGAGAAACATGATCAACGTGGGCTACCTCATCACGCGCCAGGCCCTGGAGCGCAAGGAGAGCCGTGGCCTGCACTACACCATCGACTATCCCAAGCACGCCTTGGACAAGAAGAAATAAGTTTCCACTGGCACACCAGGCATGAGGGTGTGGACTGACGGGTCTGCACCCTCTTTGTCCGTGCCGCACAGCGACAATGAAGAAAAGCATCTTCGGCATACTGGTCATGATGGAGAGCCTGCTGCTGGCCATGTGCTCCATCGTGTCGGCCTGCTATCGGGAGGGACACTGGCAGGTGTTCCTGCTGACAGCCGCTGGGGCGTTCCTCATGGGGCTTGCCTGCAAGATGGCGGGAGAGCATGAGAAGGACAAGCGGCTGACAAGGGCCGACAGTTTCCTGGTGGTCACACTCTCATGGGTGGTGTTCTCCATCATCGGCTCCCTGCCCTATATGCTCATAGCCGGCATGGACCTGCACAGTGCCTTCTTTGAGTCGATGAGCGGCTTCACCACCACGGGGGCAACCTGCATCCCCGACGTGGACGCCATGCCGCACGACCTGCTCTTCTGGCGCAGCCTGACGCATTGGATAGGCGGACTGGGCATCGTGGTGTTCTCCTTCGCCCTCATCCCGTCGTATGACATGAAGAGCAGCAACGTGTTCTCGGCCGAGGTGACAGGCCTGGGGGTGGACAAGTTGCGGCCCAAGATAGGCGACACAGCACGCCGCCTGCTCTTTATCTACCTGTTCCTCACAGCCGTGTGTGCCGTGTGCTACTGGCTGGGGCCGATGGGCACGTTTGACTCTGTGTGCCATGCCATGAGCACGATTGCCACAGGAGGATTCAGCACACACACAGCCAGCATAGGCTATTTCCACAGCAAGTATCTGGAGTACGTGTGTCCCTTCTTCATGATTCTCAGCAGTGTAAACTTCAGCCTGTTCTACTATGCGAGCATAGGCCGCCCCTCGACCCTGTGGCGCAACGAGGAGACCAAAGCGTTCTTTGGCATCCTGGGTGTCTCGGTACTGCTGTTCATGGTGCTGTTCATGTTTGCCCCCGCATGGGGCTGCCCGCCCAATCTGCTGCCGCACGGACTGGAGGAGACATTCCGCACCGCCCTCTTCCATGTGTCCTCCATCATGAGCAGCACGGGCTTTGCCGCACAGAAGTTTGACTATGTGAGTTGGGGCTCCTCGTTCTGGGGCCCCACAGTGACCATCATGGCCATAGGTGCCTGTGCGGGCAGCACGGCGGGAGGAATCAAAATCTTGAGGGTGCTTGTCTCCACCAAATGCCTCTTCAACGAACTGGTGCTCCAGTTGCACCCGCGTGCAGTGCTCAGCGTGCGTGTCAACGGGCACGCCATCAGCGAGGAGAAGGTGCGGCGCACCCTTACCTTCCTGTTTGTATATATGCTCTTCGTGGCACTTGGGGCCGCCTGTCATGGACTGATGGGTGCCGATGTGGACACCTGCATAGGGGCCAGCATCTGCACGCTCAGCAATGTGGGACCTGGCACAGGAAGTGTGGGACCCGCCAGCAGTTTTGCCAGCATACTGCCGGCCGGCAAGTGGCTCATGAGCTTCTACATGCTCGTGGGACGCCTGGAAATCTTCACCGTCCTGTTCCTCTTCATGCCCAACTACTGGAAGGAGAGGAAATGACCCTCCTCACACCTCATGCCAGCCGCCACTTATGACACTGGTGTGACAGGTACGGCATAATTCTGCTTTTCAAGACAAAAAATGAAGCAAGCAAGAACATTTTTTGCCTCTACTATATTCATAGTACGCTGTAATCTTATAACTTTGTAAGTGATATAGGCAAAAAGTGTTGCTAACAACAATATCTGTTAAATTATCTAAAAGCAATCATTATGAAGAGAAACATTACCCGAGTAATGCTCTCGGCGGCCCTGCTGGCGGCCTCGGGAGTACCCCTGCTGGCACAGGGAACTGAGAAGCCAGTGGCCGACATGCTGGACGTCAAGTTCAACACAGACGGCACGGCAGAGGATGTCTCTGCCATGAAAAACACTGTGGAGGTTGTGGGCACCGCCCTGAGCACCTACTACAACGACGGATTTGGATTTGTCGTGGCCAACTTCACCAACACCTGGGGAGGCGGAAAGAGCAGCGGCTACCGCGTGGACTATGAGCAGAACGAGGACTTCAAGAGCAAACTTGCCGACGGCCACTCGCTGGAGGTGGTGCTCATGGCCGACTATCCATCAGTGACCAACGCCGAAATCAAGCCCTTCTCAAGCATGCAGTCAGGCGGCACAGGCTTCCTGATTACCAAGAACGACCGGGGCAACGTGATGACGTTCCTGCCCAACGTGTCGGCTGACGGAAGCAGCAAGTGGAACTGGTGCACGAGCGGCATACAGCCCGAGAAGAAGATTTACTACCACTTCCTGGGCGTGTGGAACCAGGAGGAGGGCAAGGCCTATATCTACTGCAACGGCAAGTTGATGAACACCATATCCACTGACAAGCAGTTCCGCTTTGCCAGCGACGGCAGCAAGTGGTTCTGCATAGGTGGTGACCCGGGCGGCTCCAACGTGGAGGCTGGATGGCGCGGCGACATTGCCGTGGCACGCATATACAGCGACCCACTCAATGGCGAACAGGCCGAGGCTCTGTGGGAGGATGTCAAGGATGGCGTGAACAATGCCAATGTGCTCGTATATAGACAGAAGATAGAGGAGGGAAAAGCCTATATAGGCGCAGAGGACTTCGTGGCCTATACCCCCGACATCGAGGCTTACAGCGCACAGCTGGAGAAGATGGAGACACTGGCCAACGAGGGCAAGGCTGACTCGCTGGCCTCGGAGATGACCACACTCAACGCCCTGCGCGCCACACTGGAGACCAGCGCAAACGCTTACAAGGCTTACCGCGACGAGGTGAACAGCACAAAGGAGTACCTGGACAACAACACCGACTTTGAAGGCGAGGCACGCGAGCAACTCGAGGACTACCTGCAGAGTGACGAGGCTCCCGGTGACACCTACGAGAACGGAGGCGCACTCTATATCCTGGAGAACCGCCAACTCAACGTGGAGCAGATAAAAGCCGAGACCGAGAATGTCAAGCAGATGCTCAAGCGCGCCATCGAGACTGGCGTGAAGTCAGGCGTGGAGATTACCAACCTGCTCACCAACGCCGACTTCTCCGACGGACTCGAGGGATGGCAGGGCACGCCCATGTCGGGCATGGCAAAGAGCCCCACCACTGGATTTACCGCTGCTGAGTGCTGGGCCAAGAACTGCAACATGTACCAGACACTCACCCAGCGCAACAATGGTGTGTATGTGATGGCCGTCAATGGTGCATACAGGCCCTACAACGACCGCTACAGCACTTATTATGCCGCACAGGTGTATCTCAACAACACGCGCCTGTATCTGCCCACCGTATATGAAACCTATATCCCACTCGCTGAGGCTGTGGATGGCGAGAACTGCTATCTGACCATCACCAATGACGCAGACGGATCTACAGACCTCGAGGTTTATGCCGAGGGGGGGGCAAGCACCGACCTGGCGGGCTATGCCATACACGGACGCACAAGTATGGCCAACGCGGCCGCCGCAGGACGAGCACAGAACTATCTGGTGACGATGGTGACCGACGGCACACTCACCGTGGGCGTGCAGAATGACAACACCACACCAGGACAGGACTGGGTGGGTATCTCCAACATACACCTTATCTACTACGAGACACTCAAGGACGCTGAACCATACATCGACAAGACACTGGAGTGCATGGCAGCACGCGCACAGGGCATCATCAACTTCCTGCCCAGTTCGGGAGCCGACTATGCCGAGCATCCGGGATGCCCAAAGGAACTGACCGACAAACTGCAGGAGGCCATCGAGGCCATCGCCACATGCGCCACACCCGAGGAGAAATATGCGCTGGTGGAACGGTTCAGCACACTCTTTGAACAAGTGCTCGAGGCACGCAGGGCTTATGTGAAGATGGTAGATGAAGCCATGATTATCTACAATATCGCACAGAAACTGGATGAGGACAAGGTGCTGTCACCCGACGAGTACCAGTCTGTCATGCAGAAGTACGACGAGGTGCTCACCGCCTTTGAGACAGGCTCCTACTCGACAGAGCAGGCTCTGGACATGACTGCCCTGAAGGAGACCGGCTTCTACCCCGAACTGGTGGATGGCGTGTATCAGATAGCCAACAGCGCACAGCTGCTCTACTTCGCAGGCAAGGCCACACAGGGAGTGACAGGCAAACTGGTGGCCGACATCCCCAACTTCACCCGGTCGCTGATGATAGAGAACTTCTATGGCATACTGGACGGCAACGGTCACAAGGTGATACTTAACATGGAGACTGAAGTTAACGAGGCCGCACTCATCTCGACTCTGCAAGCGGAAGCCGAGGTGCGCAACCTGGTTATCGACGGAACCATCAGCACCACAGCCAAGTTTGCCTGCTCAGTAGCCGCAAGCACAAAGGAAAACAGCCGCATCAGCCAGGTGACCAGCCATGTGAACATCGTGTCGGGCACCAGCGGAGACGGCACACATGCCGGCCTGGTGGCTGTCACTGGCGGATACACCCTCATTGACAACTGCCTCTTCGACGGCTCCATCAAGGGCTCTGGCACCAACAACTGCGGTGGCCTGGTGGGCTGGAACAACAACGCGAGCAAGATCACCAACTGCCTGCAGATAGCCAACTTTGACATCGACCCCAGTGGCTGCAACACCATCACACGCCAGCCGAGCAAGGCTGCGGTAATCAACACCTACTTCAAGAACGCGCTGGGCGACGTGGCTGGCTCGCAAGTCACCGACGAGCAACTGGCAAGCGGCGAGGTGTGCTATCTGCTCAACCAGGGTGACACAGAGCATCCCGTATGGTTCCAGAACCTGGACAGCGACCCCTATCCTGTGCTCGACCCCACTCACCAGACCGTGGGCAAGACCAAGGAGGGCACCTTCACCAATGACCAGTCTTCCTTCTTCACCGATGAGACTCCCGCCGAGCTCAAGGCCGACCTCCTGGATGTGGTGTTCAACACCGACGGCACTGCCCAGGACGTGTCGCCCATGCACAAC
>CAVKOT010000115.1:0-9201 GCA_963658045.1 Opitutia bacterium UBA4654 | reverse complement strand
GGCATACACACACAGCAGGTGCGCAACAA
This sequence comes from Opitutia bacterium UBA4654, assembly GCA_963658045.1. Lineage (GTDB taxonomy): Bacteria > Bacteroidota > Bacteroidia > Bacteroidales > Bacteroidaceae > Physcousia. The sequence continues at coordinate 9,172 of CAVKOT010000115.1, read as the reverse complement.
CATGAAGTCTGTCTTGCTCCTGCTCCTCTTCCCATGCATCCTGCTGGGAGTCGTATATGCGTTCCTCGCGATAGCCTGTGCGTTGGGGGTCACTGACCCTTACTATGGCCAGACTACGGGTGTCAACTGGGCCTATGTCAACTATGAGATGTTGCAGGTGCTGCCCTGGGTGCTGGGCATCGTGGGCGTGTGGTTCCTCATATCCTATTTTGCCAACACCTCCATGATACGCCATGCCACAGGCGCGAGGCCGCTGGAGCGCAGGGAGAATCCCCGCGTGTATAACATTGTGGAGAACCTCACCATGTCCTGCGGCATGCCCATGCCCAAGGTGAATGTGGTCGATGACCCCATGCTGAACGCCTTTGCCAGCGGCATCGACGAGGGCAGTTACACGGTGACAGTCACTACAGGCATCTGTGAGCGGCTCACTGACGAGGAACTTGCCGGGGTGATAGGGCATGAACTCACGCACATACGCAACCGTGACACCCGCCTGCTCATCATCAGCATCATCTTTGTGGGCATCATGAGCACCATCATGAGCCTCGCGATACGCCTCCTGTGGAACAATATCGTGTTTGGCGGAGGACGTCGCCGCAGCAGTGACGAGCGTGAGGGCAACGGCGCGGCAGGCTTTGTGCTGCTGCTTGTCGCCATTGTGCTCTCGGCCATTGGCTACTTCTTCACCCTGCTCACGCGCTTTGCCATCAGCCGCAAGCGCGAGTATATGGCCGATGCGGGCGGGGCTGAACTCTGTGGCAACCCCCTGGCCCTGGCCTCGGCCTTGCGCAAGATAAGTGCTCATCCGGGCTTGAGACAGGTGGAGCGTGAGGACGTGGCACAACTCTTCATCATCCATCCCAAGTCGGTGGAGAACTGCCTGTCGGGCATGATGGACTCCCTCTTCAGCACCCATCCCAGCACCGAGAGCCGCATCGCCTATCTTGAGCAGTTCTGATGGGACTGGGGGCAGATGTCCCTTTCCACAGGAACGGAAAAAGCAGCGAAGTCCCGGATAACTCGGGGCTTCGCTGCTTTTTTGCAGGCGAATGGCTGTAGGCACGCTCATGCGGCTGCCACCACACTGTGGCCTTGCCCACCTGGGGCACGGCCCTACCGCCTTATCACCTGTGGCTCGGTGGTGGGGCCTTCCACGGTCAACTTGCCACTGTCCTCTATCCGCACGCGGTCCATCAGCACCACGCGCTCGTCAGGATGACTCTTCATGCGCCCGTGATAGACGGTGTAGAGCGAGCCGTCAGGCATCTCCAGCACCATGTTGTGTCCCGTGCCCATCACCTCGCCACCCTGGCGCAGGTTCTCCTCCAGCACGGGGTTGTTGTCGGCCTTGCAGAATGGGCCAAGCGGGTTGCAGGCTGTCGCATAGCCCACTGCGTAATACTGGCCCTGGTAGCAGTTGGCACTATACATCATATAATATAGTCCCTTGTGCTTGAAGATGTAGCTGCCCTCGGTCCAGCGCCTGTTCACCTCGCCGTGCGACGCGCTCCGGCTCTCCCATTCCGACTGCCTGTCGCTCAGGTGTGTGGGAGGCTGCAGCAGCAGTTGTGGCTCGCCTATCACCCCTGTGAAGTCACCCTTCATCTCCACGCCATACACCCAACTTTCCTCTATCTCCTTATAGACACCCTCGCGGCGCAGGCTGTCGGCCACCTCGCTCTCAACTGGATGCTTGTAGCAGCAGCGGCTGAAGTAGAGGTAGCAGCGGCCATGCTCGTCGTCAAAGAGCACGTTGGCATCGATGATGGGGTAGTCGGGCGTGAAGATGGGGCGGTTCATCAGGTCGCGGAAGGGACCTTCGGGACGCTCGCTCACCGCCACGCCTATCTTGAAGTTCTCGGCTTCGTGGGTCGGGTTCTTGCGCCAGTTGGCGCTGAAGAACATGTAGTACTTGCCATTCCGCTCATACACCTCGGGTGCCCAGAAGCAGTCCTTGCACCACTGGTTGCTGTCGCCTCCGTGATAGACCTGGCCACAGGAGTCCCAGTGAACGAGGTCCTCGCTCACGAAAGCCTCGAATCCATCGGCCATCGAGGTGCCATACATGTAGTACTTGCCATTGGAGGCATGCAGCAGGAATGGGTCGCCCAACTTCATGGGCAGTGGGTTGGTGACGGTGCTGGGCGTGCCGGGCTTCCTCTCCAGCAGGCTGCATGAGCCCAGGCAGGCAAGAGCCATGAGCGCCATCATGCATGTACGGATGTGTCTCTTCATCATGTTGCTATGTTTTTGTGCAGTTTGTGATGTCTCTTTCCTCAGGGTATGCCCCAGGGACTCACCGTCCCAGGGTCATCCTCCTCATTCGTTCCGGTAGTCCTCGCTGGTGGTCACCACCTGTGTGGAGTGCGGGTCCTTGTCGGCCTGCCTGTACCAGTCACTATAGGCGATGTAGTGGCTCGCGTAGGTCTGGTTGAGGGCGGCCGCCTGCTCGGGGTCCACCTTCTTGATAAACTTGGCAGGCACTCCTCCCCACAGCTCGCCGTCACCTATCACCGTGTTGCTCAGCACCAGCGCGCCTGCGGCCACGATGGCTCCCCTGCCCACCACGGCATGGTCCAGCACTGTTGCCCCCATGCCCACCAGCGCACCGTCCTTCACCTCGCATCCATGCAGGGTCACGCTGTGGCCTATGGTCACGTCATTGCCCAGGATGCAGGGTGCCTGGCCGTTGAGTGTGTGTATGCAACTGTTGTCCTGCACGTTGGTGCGGTCGCCTATGCGGATGAAGTGTACATCCCCGCGCAGTACCGCGTTGAACCATACCGTGCAGTCGTCACCCATCTGCACGTCCCCCACGATCACTGCTCCCTCGCTGAAGTAACAGTGCTTGCCAAAGCGTGGTGCGGGCATCCCCGCCAGTCTCTTGATGATAGCCATATTTTTTTGAGGTTTTAAGGTTTTGTGGTTATGAGGTTTTAAGGCTCTTCCTAAGGTTTTGGGGTTCTCGGGTCTTGAGGTAATGAGGTTGCTTGGCTGTCAGGGCGTGCGCCTTCCGGCCACATTCCCCCTCATAACCTTAAACCCCCATAACCTTGTAACCTTAGGAATATTCTTAAAACTATACACGCCTGGTGGCCTCCACGAGCCAGGCCAGGTCGTCACCGTCGAGCAGTGGAGCCAGTGCGCTGCGCACGTGGGCGTGATAGTCATTGAGGTACTGCACCTCGTCGGCACTCATCATGTCCCACAGGACAGGGTCCAGGTCGATGGGGCACAGCGTGAGGGGCGTGAGTTGCAGAAACTCCCCAAACTCCCCCTGCATGTAGGGCTCCACCATCATCGTGTTCTCAATGCGCACCCCGTGCTTGCCCGCACGGTAGATGCCAGGCTCGTCGGTCACGGTCATGCCCGCGAGCAGCGGGGCTGGCATGTGGTTCATGCGTATCTGGTGAGGCCCCTCGTGCACGCACAGGTAACTGCCCACACCATGCCCTGTGCCATGCCCGAAGTTGATGCCGTGCTGCCACATGGCATAGCGTGCCAGCACGTCCAGCTGTGTCCCGCATGTCCCCACGGGGAACTTGGCCATGGCCAGGCGTATGTGCCCCTTGAGCACAAGGGTATAGTCGAGGTGTTCCTCCTCCGAGAGCACGCCCAGGGGGATGGTGCGCGTGATGTCGGTGGTGCCGTCCTGGTACTGTGCTCCGCTGTCAATCAGCAGCAGTCCCCAGGGCTCCAGCGGGATGTCAGTCTCGGGGGTGGGCTCGTAGTGCACGATGGCGCCATGCTGGGCATAGGCCGCGATGGTGTCAAAGGAGATGTCCCTGTAGAGGGGCTGCTCGGCACGGAGTTCCGTGAGGCGCGTGCTCACGCTCATCTCGGTCTGTCCGCCCGCCCTCACCGCAGGCCTGAGCCACCTCAAGAACTTCACCAGGGCGACCCCGTCACGCAGCATGGCCTGTCGGAAGCCCTCCTGCTCGGCCTCGTTCTTGACTGCCTTCATGGGGGCGATGATGGAGTCGTGGCGGATGACGTTCCAGCCCATTCCATCGGGTGGCAGTACCTGGCAGTTGCACGACTGCGGGTCGATGAGCAGCGTGCAGGGCCTCATGTCCGCCAATGTGTCGTGCAGGGACTCATAGGGCTTGGTTCTGATGCCCTCGCCCCTCAGGTACTCCAGCACCTGTGGAGTCAGTTTCCTGGGGTTAACGTACAGCGTGGCCTCCTGCATGCCGATGCCCAGGTAGGCCACAAACACAGGGTTGCAATGCACGTCCGTGCCGCGCAGGTTGGTAATCCATGCGATTTCATCGAGCGGACAGATGATGGTCATCTCTGCCCCCAGGGATCTCATCTGCTCGCGTATGCGGGCCAGTTTGTCCCGTGTCGTCTCGCCAGCATACTCCAGCGGCTGTATCTCCACGGGGTTCTGTGGCACGTCTGGCCGGTTGGCCCAGAGGGTCTCGGCCGGGTCGTGGCTTGTGTCCAGCAGGATGTCATGAGCCTGCAGTTCCCGCCGCAGGCTGTCGGCCACCTCCACGCTGTTGACCCATCCGTCGATGCCCACGGTGTCCCCCGCCTGCAGTGTGCTGGCGAGCCACCCGGCGATGGTGGGTGTGCCGGGCATGCGCTCCCGCATGAGCTGGTAGGGCGTGCCTGCCAGCTGCTCCTCGGCAGCCAGGAAGTATCGGCTGTCAGTCCACAGCGCGGCACTGTTGAGCGTGACCACCGCTGTGCCCGCACTGCCGTTGAAACCGCTTATCCACTCGCGTGTCATCCAGTGGGCGGGCACATACTCGCCATTGTGCGGGTCGGTGCTCGGGCAGATGAAGGCCGCCAGTCCGTGCCTGCGCATGTAGTCCCTCAAGGCCTCCACGCGCCGTGTGATGTCCTGCTTGCTCATATGCTTTCCTTATTTAGGGTTCTTTCTTGTCTTTGCCCAGGCCTCGCTCATCCTCGCCCATTCCTCATAGGTGCGCTTCCACCGGTTGTGTGTCCACAGCCACAGTTCGGGCCGCTCCCTTATCTGCTGCTCGAGTGCCGAGGCATATCGGTCCGTAATCTCATAGTCGGCATGCTCCTCCATCCTCCAGGCCAGCGGCACGATGCGGCAGTGGTAGTATCCCCGCCTGGGTCGCGTGACCTGCACATACACGGCGCATGCCCTCACGCGGCGACCTATCTGCTCGGGCCCTACGAAGAAGGAGGTGCGGTGCCCCAGGAACTCCGTCCAGTGGTGCATGGCCTCCCATTTGGGACACTGGTCGGCGATGAAACCGATGATTTCGCGCCTCTTGCCCCTGCTCATGGCCAGGATGTGCCTCAGGGTGTCCTTCATGGCTATGCACTCGCCGCCGAACTGCCGCCTGAGCCGGATGAAGAATCCGTCCATCAGGGCATTCTTGAGCGGGTGGTAAATCTGTGCCCCGCAGAAGTCCGGGCCCAGGTGGCGGCTGAAGGAGGCCACCCATTCCCAGTTGCCATAGTGGCCCAGGTAGGCGATGGCAAACTGCCTGTCGCGTGCGCGCATCTCGGTCTGCAGTTCCTCCAGCCCCTCAAACGTGACCCTGCGCTCCATCTCCTCGCCGCTCATGTGGATGAGCTTGAGCGTCTCCACGATGTAGTCACAGAAGAAGTGGTAGTATCCCCGCTCGGTGTGCCTCAGCCACTCGCCTGACTTCCCCGGAAAGGAGTCCCGCAACTGCCGCCTCACCAGCCTGCGCCTGTAGCGCGCCAGGTGATAGACCGCCAGGAACAGGCCGTCAGAGAGCACATAGAGTGCCCTCATCGGCAGCCAGGAGATGAGCCACAGCAGCCCGAAAAGCAGATACAGACCGACTTTCATACCGCAAAAATACAAATAAAATGTGAATGCGTGCTCCTGCGAGGCGTGAAGAAGTGGCTGGAGGGCCTTGGACACTTTGTGCGGGGAGTCTGGTGCCTGCCTTGTTGCGCACCACGGAACGGTTGTTCCAAACCACGGAATACTCGTTCCCAACCACGAAACGAGCGTTCCCAACTGTGAAATATAGAAGTCAGATGCGTTCTCGCACAAAGGCACCTGCCCTCATGCACGAAGAAACCTGGCCTCCCGCCAGGTGCCACCGCCCTCTCACTGCCAGCACGGATGGGGAATCCAGCCTGGTGGGGGCGGATGAGCGTGGGGACTATTCCTCCTGCCTGCTCCACAGCAGGGAGCCGTCGCTGCCCTGGCCCTGGGCGTTGACCAGGATGCCACCAGCGAGGGCATTGTTGTAGAGGCGCACCCTGGCCTCGCCGTTGCTGTCCAGGCTCACGTTGGGATTCCAGTAGAGCGTGCGGCGATAGTCGGTCTCGTCCCCCGAGGGCGTGCGCCGGCTGTAGTCGGGACTGTAGAACTCGGCAGGACGGGCAAAGCCCCGCAGGCGCATGTAGCGGTCCACATTCGCCGGGAAGGGGTAGTCAAGCAGGGTGAACAGGATGTCCACCTCGGGCTGGTCTGATGCCCGGTAGCGGTCGCTCCCCTCCTGTCGTGGGGCATAGTCAGTGAACACATACACCGAGTCGAGCATGCTCATGAGCCCCGCCTTCCTGATGACGGCATCCGGGTTGAGGCCGTTGATGGCCATCAGACCGCTGGGGTTGGTCATCTTGTCATCATAGTGCACGTTTACGCTGTACTGCCTGTTCATTCCCATGTCAGCCACCATGTGGCGTGCCAGGGCCGTCCCGAACTGCATGGGCGAGGAGAACCATCCGTTGAGCAGTCCGTCATCCACCAGCATGTTGAAGGCATCCCTGGCCCCCAGCCTCACCACGGGTGTCGTCTGCGCCACGCTCAGCAGGCGGTTGCGCTTCCGTCCGCTCACGTTCACCTCCCTCATCAGGGTCGTGGCCATCGTGCCATCTGCCAGTGTGGGAGTGCGGTGGCCGCCCCGTGAGGGCATGGGCGCCAGACGGCTTTGGTAGTAAGAGTAGGGCTTCACAAAGTTGGGGTAGGGGAAGGAGAGGCGCACGTAGAACTCCGGGTAGCCCTTGTCGTCATGCCAGTACCACTGGTGCTCCTTCTTGCCCAGCCTCTCGGCCTTGCTCCAGCGGGTCGTGTCAGAGGCCGCCAGTGTGAGGTAGCAGTACTCGTCTATCGCGGGTGTCTGGATGCGGAAGGCGCCGTCGCGGGTGACGCTCTCTCCCCACAGGGGCGTGTGCGCCTGGATGTCCTGCCTGGGGAAGAAGTCGGCCCGCACCTTCACCTCGTGCCTCAGTTTCTCCCCGTCCACCATCAGCCGCTTGCGCAACTCCTTTGTGGCCCCGATGCTGTCGGCCCGCTCGTTCTTCTTCAGGTCCTTGCCCCGGTGCTGCCTCCTGCCACCATTGTCGTCGAGGTCGAACCGCTCGCGCAGGATGTCGGCAATCTCATGCTTGGGGGTGCCCATGAACTTCTCCCGCTCGGCCATCTCCTGCATCAGCACCGGGTCAAACTTCATGGCCGCCTGATAGGTGTGCACGGCTCCTGTCAGTATGGGCGTGCTCTCGGCGGGGTGCACTATCTCAAAGTGTCCACGCAGTGCCATCTCCCGCCAGGGAAACCTGCGCCAGCCCTGGGTGAGCATCAGCAGGTCGAGTGCCGAGCGGTGCTCCTCGTCATCAGCCTCGAAGTACCAGCCCGGCTGGGGCACAAATCCCCTCACCTCGCTGGCAAGCAGCATCTCGGTGAGGATGCTGCCATTGTCGTGCAGGCGCACCGAGGCCCTGTCGCTGCGCACTGACAGCGATACCCTGGCCCCGCTCCCGGCGCGTCCCTTGATGTCCAGCGAGATGGGCTCGTGTGGGTCGTAGCGTTCCTTCTGCCCGCTGATGGACAGCGTGGGCAGCATGTCCTGGGGGCGGGTGACGAAGAAGAGGCGGTCGGCCAGCACGCGCCCTTGCGTGTCAAACACCGTCAACTGGTGCACGCCCGAGGCCTGGGCCTTGTCCAGGAGCAGGTGCCGTGCCCCGCCATCCTGGGCCAGCGAGGCCAGCGTGTGGAAGTCCTCCAGCCGCCCCTCGTGCATCACCGTGAGTGCCAGCGAGTCATCGCTGACGCTCCCTGCCGTGCGTATGACAGCCTGCCATCCGCTGTCCCGCCTGCTGAGTGCCACGGTCACGCCGTCGGTGTCTGGCCTGTCCAGGCTGGCCTGGGCACGCTCGCCGTCCTTGCTCACAAAGTCCACCAGGGTTCTCACCCCCTCCTGCGGGGTGATTAGGAATGTGCCCCGCCCACGGTTCAGCGTGTGCACCGAGTCCCCGTTCACACGGAGCCATCCCTCCAGGTACCTCCCGTCGTCCGTGGCAGCCTCAAAGGCCACCCTGTTGGGCACGCCCGCCACCAGGTTTCCCCCTTCGGGAAAGAGCGTCAGCACAGGCTGGGCAGGCTTGGGCTCCCTCTTGAACTGCCTGCGCATGGGCCTCGCATACATCACGGGAAACATCTCCCCATCCACCTCATCATACTCGGCAAAGATGGGGAAGACGCGGCTGTAGAGCTTGTCATAGTCACGGAAGAAGTCACGTGCCGCAGCCTTGTTGAAGAACCAGCGCTCAGCGATGGACGTGTGAGGGTGCTCAGTGGCTCCCCAGTTGAGTTGCCATCGCGTGTAGGCCCGCAGTTCGTAGTACCCACCCAGGCAGAACGAGCTGTCGGCCAGCGAGAAGAATCCCTCGCCCTCGCCATTGGTCATGTATATCTGCTTGCGCTCGGCCAGGTAGCCATCGGCATCCCGCAGTTCCACATAGAGCGTCCGGCTCACTCCCGAGGGCAGGTCGGTGTCGGTCCTTCTCAGGTAGGCCTTGAACCAGATGGTGTCTCCCATCATATAGGAGGTGTTGTCCATGTGTACGTACACCTTCTCCTGCGGGATGCGGCTTCCGAATTTCGCGACCCTGTCCACCAGGGTGTGGAAGGGTGTGCCCTCGCCCTGGGCCAGGGTCGTGGCACACGGGGCGAGCAGGAGGATGGTTGCGAGGATGTCCTTCATTGCATTCATTGCGGTTTGTCCTTTCTTGTCTTTTAAGCCTTTGGGCATGCCAGGAGATGCCCGGTCTTGCGAATTTAGGGGTTTTGCATGACTCCTGCCTGGTCAGGCGCACAAAATTAGGGGGGGCTTTAAGCATTCTTAACATTTGGACGCATGGGGGGTAACTATTCAGCTGCCTTATCCCTTTTAAACATTGGGTCTCTCGCATACTGTTA
>CAVKOT010000114.1:0-9225 GCA_963658045.1 Opitutia bacterium UBA4654 | reverse complement strand
ACGGCATTCTTATCCCGAACTGGGGTATCTTTTTCCAATCCCCTCCCTGCCGGGCCTGGCCGTCGAGGCAGGTCAGTCCTCGTAGTCAGCCTTGCGCTTGGGGTTCATAGGGAACCATCCCTTTTTCACACGGTTATGCTGCGAGAATATCTCGCCTATGCTCCAGAACGAGGAGAAGGCCACGACACCCAGGATGATGCTCAGCGTGTCATTGGAGCAGAGCAGGCTGGCTGCGCAGAACAGCACGCCTGCCAGCAGGAACGCCCACCAGCACTTGCGTCCCAGGTAATACTCGGCCTTGATGACCAGGGGGTGGAAGAGGCCTATGGTGAGAAAGGAGGCCACGCCTATGATGATGCCTGTCAGATTCATGAGAAACGCAGTTTGGGGGTGATGAGCAGAGTCTGTATGATGCCGCGCGTGAACAGGTAACTGAGGAAAGCCATCCACAGGGCATCATTCCTCAGAATGTCCTTGGCCGACAGATAGACAGTGAAGAACACGAGGGCTCCTCCGGCTGTCGAGAGCAGCATGCCGCGTGTGTAGGTCATGCCGATGAACACGCCATCCCACACCATGGCCTGCAGGGCCACGATGGGAATCAGATACACCCAGGGCAGGAACAGCGAGGCCAGGCTGCGCACACTGGGGATATCGGTGAAGAAGCACAGGAGCCACTCGCCACCGAAGATGTAGGCCAGGGTGAACACAGCCGCTATCGCCCCTCCCCACAGGAAGAGTGCCAGGATGCACTGGCTGAGTCCGTGACGGTCTCCAGCCCCTGTGTATTTGCCGCTCAGTGCCTCTCCAGCGTTTGCCAGACCGTCGGTGATGTAGGAGAAGAGGATGAAGAGCTGCATCAGCAGCGCGTTGGCAGCCAGGATGTCACTGCCCTGCATGCTGCCAGCGCGCATGAAATAGACCGTGACACACACCAGGCAGAGGGTGCGCAGGAACAGGTCACGGTTGACAGCCAGGAACTCCCTCCACCGCACGGGAGTGCTCTCGCGCCCTGCCGGGATGTGCAGGGTGGAGCGACGCCTGCGCATGAAGAGCGCACACAGGCCAAGTCCGGCCCATTGTGCCAGCATGGTGCCCATGGCCACTCCCTCTATCTTCCAGCCTGCGACATAGACCAGGAAGAGGCTGATCAGGATGTTGACCACATTCTGGAAGAGGGCTACATACATGGGCGGACGTGTGTCCTGTGCCCCGATAAACCAGCCGTTGAGGCAGTACTGCCCCAGCACGGCGGGCGCGCCCCAGATGCAGATGCCGAAGTAGATGCACAGCTGGGGCTGCGTGCTGGCATCGGGCTGCATGATGTGGGTGGATATCTGCAGCAGGGGCCACTGCAGCAGCAGCATCAGGGCACTGATGATGCCTCCCGCCAGGAGTGACTTGCGCAGCACGGCCTGCATGCGTGGCGCGTCCTCCTGGCCATGGGCCTGTGCCACCAGACCGGTGGTGCCCATGCGCAGGAAGGTACACAGCCAGTACACCATGTTGAATATGGTGGTGCCCAGGGCCACGGTGCCTATGTAGGCCGAACTGCCCATGTGGCCCACGATGGCACTATCAACCAGTCCCAGCAGCGGAACGCTGATGTTGCTGACGATGGCAGGCAGGGTGAGCCTGAGTATTCTCCTGTGGATGTTCTCTTCCTTCACGTCTTACATTATTGTGAGTTTCACAATCTTGCGCTCTGCGTTGAGCAGGGCCGACGCGCGGTAATGGCGGTCGGTGTTCTGTGTGGGGTCCTTGCGTGCCATCGTCTCGTCGATGGTGAACTCCACGGCATAGCCCAGCGAGGAGTCTGGCATGGTCTGGCGGCGGATGTCCATGTCGGCCCCCGTGAGATAGTGCAGCCCTATCACGTCCTTCTCCATTTTCCTGGCCGCATAGGCGGCTATCTGGGCAGGCGTGGGGTGCTGGGTTCCGCAGAACGACTCCATATCCAGGGCGCAGCATTGCCTGATGGCCGTGGTGTCCTGCTTGCCCATGCCGTTGTTGAGGAAGGTCTCCAGCGTGCCACGCACAAGTGCCTTGTCGTCAGGCGTTATCTTGCCCATGGCCAGTTCGTTCTTCTTGCTGGCCGCCTCGGTCACATGCTGCCCTTCGGGATGCAGGGCCAGATAGGTGTCGATGGCTTCCGGACTCTCCTGGCTCACGGCCTCGGCCCAGTCGATGGAGTCCAGCATGTTTTCACAGATGCAGCGTCGGGCCGACTCGGGATGCTTCTCCAGGAACTCTGACACGCTGCTTCGTGACACGCCAGCGAGCATGGCCTGCCAGTCCCCATCCTCTTGCTGGAGGGCCTCCATGCGTTGGCGAACATCATCGCAGTGGCTGCTCTTGGGGAAGTCGATGAGGAACTGCTGGAAGTATTCGGGGTCGGTGAGTGTCGCCAGGCTCGCATATCTCTCTTCCTCACGCTGCTTTTCCTTCTGCAGGTCAAACACATAATAGCCGCCACCTGCAGCTGCGCACAGGAGCAACAGCCCCACGACCATGCCTGTGATGCCCAGCCCCTTCTTTTTCCCGGTGGGAGATGTGCTGCCAGATGGTGTGTCTCCATCTTTGGCCTGGCCAGCATCAGGAGTGCCGCCCACTTCCTGCTGTAGGGGAGGCAGGGGAGTCGAGCAGTAGGGACATACTGTGGCAGACAAGGTCACAAATTCCTTGCAGTGGGGACATTGTCTTATATTTCCGCGTATAGCCACGCCGCAATGTGGGCATGTACCAGCCAGTGAGGACACACTTTGATGACACTCTGGGCACTTGATTAAACTCATAGTCTATAGGTCTTGTCGTATTTCTTTATGCAAAGTTATGTGTTTTTTCGCTTTTCGTGGTCTGTTTGTGGATAATTCTCAGTAAGTTTTTGTTCAGCACGCAGGCGGCTAAACCCAAATCAGGAGGAAACTTGTCCCTGTAGTGAGGTGTGCCGGATGTCCCTGGGGAGTGTTTATTGTGGTGCGGGGAGGACTCTCAGGCGCAGAATACGGGTGGTGCTGGAGGTGACACGGAAGCGGTTGTCAGAGCGCACTCCCACCAGCCAGATGATGTCCTCACCACAGGTGACCACGCACTGGCGTTCCTTCTGAAACCGGTTGAACTTCCTGTCTGTCATCAGGTCACTCACCAGTTTCCAGCCTCTCATGCCGAAGGGCACCATCCTGTCGCCTCTCTCGGTGTGTCGTGTGTGCAGGGGGTGAGGCAGGAGGTCGGCATCGAAGTAGGCCGTGCGGGCATCGGCTGGTTGCATGGCATCTACTATCTCCTCCTCGATGACGGGCATCTGTGAGGCCTCCTCCTTCCTCTCGGCCACCAGTGAGAGGCGGTCAAGCAGCACGCGGTGGGTGTCACTTTCCCAGATGCGTCCGCTTGTGCTGCTGGCCGCAGCCTGCATCTCGGTCTGCTGGGTGGCATTGAAGTGCATGGGTCTCAGCCATTCATGCAGCAGGACATCGGCCTCGGGCGTTCCCGTAAGCCATTGCCTGCCAAACTCCTGTGCGGTGATGCCCCGCTGGCTCATGGCCTCGCGTATGCCCTCGTGATAGTAGGGCAGGCTGCCCTGCATGATGTCACACAGTGAGGAGAGGTTGGCAGTGGCTTGTGGATTGAGGGTCTGGAGCAGGGGCAGCACATCCAGGCGGATGCGGTTGCGCAGTGCGTCACGCTCAAGATTGGTGCTGTCGGTCACATAGTCCTGGCCTATGGAGGCCAGGTAGTGCAGGATGTCCTGCCTGCCCACGCACAGCAGGGGGCGCAGGATGCCCTCATGCTGGCTCCACATACCGGCCAGGCCACGCAGACCAGTTCCACGCAACAGGTTGAGCAGCAGGGTCTCGGCCTGGTCGTCTCGGTGATGGGCAACGGCCACTCCCTGTGCCCCCAGCGATTCTGCCTGGCTGTGAAACCATTCGTAGCGCAGGTCGCGTGCCGCCATTTCGATGCTCACATGATGCTCCAGAGCATATTCCTGGGTCGTGAAATGCCTTATGGTGATAGGGATATTGCGTTTCTGGCATAGGCGAGTGACGAATGCCTCGTCACGGTTGGACTCCTCGCCACGCAGGTGGAAGTTGCAGTGCAGTGCATGCAGCCTGTAACCCAGTTCCTGCAGCACGCACAGCAGGGCCACCGAGTCGGCTCCTCCGCTCAATGCCACCAGCAGGAGCCGTTCCCGGCTGAGCAGTTGCCTGTTCCTTATATATAGGTCAACCCGCCTCTTCACTCCGTCTTTTTGAGGATGTCATCGACCAGCGTGTCCCCCAGTTCCTTGGCTTTCAGCAGATGCTTGCGCGCCTCGGCCTTCTCCCCTTTCTCCATCAGACACACGCCCAGTATGCGGTGGGCATCGGCGAAGTTTCCATCAAGCTCGATGGCTTTCTGTGCGCAGGCGATGGCCTGCTCGTTCTGTGCCACCCGGTAGTTGATCGCAGCGGCCTCGGCATGCAGTACTGGTTCGCGTGGGGAGAGTCGTATGGCCTTCTCGATGTCATTGAGTGCGGGAGCGTACATGCGGCATTTTACCTCCATCTGCTCTCGCTCGTAATAGAAGTTGGCGGTGACATTGCTGCCCGACAGGTGCTCAAACTCATTGTAGCCAGCGATGGCTTCACGATAGTTTCCGCAGTCGGCCAGTGTCTTGGCTCTCAGCAGGATGATGTTGGCAGCAGCCACGGGATAGGGCTTGCTGAAGCAGTTGAGCGCGCTGTCCATCAGGGCTATCACCTGGGTGGTGTCGGCCTGGCTCTTCTGCCGGCATTGGGCGGCATACATGAACAGTTCGGGGGTGCGCATGTTGGTCTTGGTGAGAGCCAGGAACTTGTCACCGGCCTCCTGGTAACGTTTCAGGGCATACAGGCAGTTGGCCTGCTGCATGGTGTAGGTGGGCAGAGGGTTGATGGCCTCGGCCTGGTCGGCCTCGCCCAGGGCGCGCTCAAGGTTCCAGTCGGCATACTGCTTGTAGTCCGTGCGCATGTTCAGTCCGTAGATGACCTTTGACAGGGAGTAGTGCAGTTCATCGGCCTTGGTCCCTTCTTGTTTCAGCGCAGCCTCATAGGTGGCTGCTGCCTCAGTGTAGAGCCCCATCTGGGCCTGTTGCTCGGCCTTCATCGTGTAGCCAGTGGTGCTGGCGGGGTACTTGGCCACAAACTGGTTGATGTAGTCCATATACATGGCAGTGTCCCTCTTCCCTGTCAGGAAGATGTAACTGACGGCATCCTCCTCATTCTCGGGCAGGGCTTTGCGGATGCGGATGCTGTTGAGGTCGCTGTTTCCCGCATCCATGGCCTTTACCTGTAGCGAGTTGGCATAGTTGGCATCTATCACGTATGAGGGTTGCCCTTCCTTGGTGGCCAGTTGCACGAAGCCTATCAGCGCGCCATCCCGGTCTATGACAGGGCTGTTGGCCTGCCTTGCATTCGCCTCATGGCGCAGGGTCAGATACTTGAACCCCTCGCCGAACTCCTCCACATGTGTCACGGTGTCCGTGGTGCAGGGCACACTCTTGTCGGCCTTCTCGCTTGGCATGATGAACACCTCGGCCTGCTCGGCTGGCTGCTGTGCCGCGATGGTCAGGCAGGCGTTCTTCTTCTTGCCGGGCTCCATGCGCATCCTTACCATATTATAGGCACTGTTGGCACCCAGTATCTCGGTCACGGCATGCTCTGTGCCGCTGGCATCTATCACGGTGGCGCGTGTGGCGTTCTTCATCACGTCATACTGCACCACCAGTATGCCATCCTCCGAGATGAGCGTGCCCTGTCCCTGCTGTAGTGTCCCGTCGGCTGTGTAGGCCAGTACCGACACCTGTGCCTGGCGCAGTTTCTTGAGTCCCTTGGGTTGCTGTGCGCCCAGGGCGAAGGTAAGGAGCAAGCCTGTCAATATGAGTGTAATGCGGTTGTGTGTCATTTTCCTAACAGTTGTTTTGCGTTGTCGATGGCTGCCTGTGTGAGGTCGGTACCGCTCAGCATGTGAGCCACCTCGGTTATTCTCTCCTCGTCCGTCAGCAGGCGTATGTGGCTGACGGTCTGTTCCTCTGTGTTGTCCTTGTACACGTAGTAGTGCGTCTGTCCCTGGGCTGCTATCTGTGGCAGGTGCGTGATGGCTATCACCTGTTGGCCCTGGGCACTGCTCATCTGCCTCATGAGGCGTGCCATGGCATCGGCCACACGCCCGCTCACGCCCGTGTCAATCTCGTCAAAGATGATAGTGGGGAGCGAAGCCCTCATGCCCATGAGAGCCTTCAGTGCCAGCATCACGCGGGCTATCTCGCCTCCGCTGGCCGCCTCGGCAATGGGACGTGGCTGGATGTTCTTGTTTGCCGAGAACAGGAAGGTCACTCTGTCGGCTCCCCGCTCGGTCAGTCCCTGCACGCCCTCCACCTGTATCACAAACTTGTTGTCGGGCATCTCCAGTTGGGTGAGACTCGTGGCGATGTGCCTTTCCACCTCCCTGGCGGCCTCCTGCCTCTGCCGTGTGAGTGTGGCAGCCAGCCTGGTGGCCTGTGTCTGCAAGGCCTGTGTCTGCTGTTCCAGTTGGGCCACACGCTCGTCCCCGTGGCTTATCGCGTCCAGTTTGGCTTGCAGCGACAGCGCGATGTCCATCAGTTCGTCACTGCTGCGCACGCTGTGCTTCTGCTCCAGTGTGTAGATGCTGTCCAGGCGTCGTGTCACCTCGTCCAGCCTCTCGGGGTTGCTGTCGATATGGTCAGACATGCTCTCCAGGTCGGCCTCTATGTCCTTGAGTTCTATGATGGTGCTCTCGATGCGCTCTGTATAGGGAGCCAGGGCAGGGTACATCCTGGCCGCTCCCTGCAGCGTCTGTGCCACTCCCTTCAGCCCGTCCAGCAGCGTTGTCTCCGTGTCATCCCCGCTCAGCATTTGCGTTGCCAGGAACAGGGACGCGCGTATCTCTTCGGCATGGGACAGGGCCTGCTGCTCTTCCTGGAGTGTCTCGTCCTCATGTTCCTTGAGTTGAAGTTCCTCGATTTGGCCCAACTGGAAGGACAGATAGTCCTCCTCGGCCTTGGCTGTCCTGGCCTGCTCGCGTACCTCGTCCAGCCTGCGCTGTGCCTCGCGGTAGGCCTTGAAGCATGTGCGGTAGTCATTGACAGTGGCCTCGTTCCTGGCCACGGTGTCCAGCACGGTGAGTTGGAAGTCCTCCTTGCCCAGCAGCAGGTTCTGGTGCTGGGAGTGAATGTCCACAATCAGGTGGGCCAGCGAGCGCAGGTCGGCCACGGTGACAGGCGTGTCATTGACGAAGCAGCGGCTCTTGCCGCTCGCTGTCAGTTCGCGCCTGATGATGCACTCCCCATCCTCGCAGTCCAGTTCGTGCCGTGTGAAGAAGTCCTGGGCCTCCTGCCCATGCAGGGTGAATGTGCCCTCGATGATGCACTTTGCTGCCCCGGGCAGGATGCTCTTGACATCAGCGCGCTGGCCAGTGAGCAGTCCAATGGCACCCAGCAGGATGCTCTTGCCCGCTCCTGTCTCGCCAGTGATGACCGAGAAGCCATCCTGCCAGTCGATGTCCAGTGCCTTGATGAGTACGTAGTTGCGTATGCTGAGGTGCGTGAGCATGTGTGTGTGTTTACTTTTTCAGTTTCTTCCAAGCCTCGTTCTGTGAGGCATCGATGGCAAACAGGATGTCATAGGCCTTCTCCCTCTCCTCCTTGGTGCCCTTGTCTGTGAAGATGTTCAAGAGTTCGTCCCTCTTGTATTCCGTGAACAACTGTGGCACCTGGCTCATCGTCTTGGCCTCATGTGCCTGGCGCAGGAGTTCAAGCCCCTCGGCAATGGCAGCCCTCGCGCTGTCAGGAGCCTCGGCCATGCGGTCGAGTCCCTGGCGGTGATAGACGTACTCCAGTTGGCGCATGCTCTCCATCGAGCCGTCCAGGTAGTCGTTGAGCAGTCCGAAGCGGTTCTTGCTGTCATCGAAAGCCTTCCAGCCCGGAAAGTCCAGTGTTTGCCCGGCCTGCACAATCTGCTCGGCGGTCTGCAGGTAAGGTGTGCCGCCCAGGGGGGCCATCGTGTCCATGTCCATGCCGATAATCATATAGGCATAGTAGGCCAGCAGGGCCACCAGGTTGTTGTCTATATTGTTGATGTTGTACTCCAGTTGGTCGTGCTCGCGGAACGTGAAGGTGAACTGAGGGTCCTTGACCGAGTAGGCCGTGGTGGTGTAGGAACTGCCATACACCGGGCGGCTGCTTGACAGCAGCAGCGTGCACACGAAGGAGTTGTCCGTGTCGCTGTAAGTGTTGACCGTGAGGTTGAGCGTACACTGGATCTTCTCGTTGTCGCGGAAGGTCAGTTCCGTCCACTTGTGGTTGTTGAGAAAGTCAGCCATCGTCTTCTGCAGCGCATCAAACACATCGCCCTTGGTGTTGGACACCTGGGAGCGGTTGATGGTCACCCTTGCGTTCAGTTCCTGTGCGTGGGCGGGGCTGAGCAGCGCGCTGGCCAACCATGCTGCGGCCAGCAGTGTGGCAAACGTTTTCCTCATGGCAGTAGTGTGCAAATGCGGTCAACGATGTCGGACGCCACCTCGCGCTTGGTCTTCAGGGGATAGGCAGTCTTGCCTCTTGCGTCCATTATCGTCACCTTGTTTGTATCCACGCGGAAGCCCGCACCCTTGTCCTGCAGGCTGTTGAGCACTATGAAGTCCAGGTGCTTGCGCTTGAGTTTGTCCTGGGCATGTGCCTCCTCGTCATTGGTCTCCAGCGCGAAGCCCACCATGACTTGCCCCTCGCGCTTCATCTCGCCCAGGCTGCGGGCGATGTCGCGTGTGGGCGAGAGGCGCAGCACCAGTTGCTCCCCCTCGCGCTTTATTTTGGTGTCGGCCACCTGTGTGGGTGTGAAGTCGGCCACTGCCGCGCACAGTATGGCCACGTCACACTGGGGGAAACGCTCGACGCTTGCCCGGTACATCTGTTCCGCGCTCTCCACATCTGTGCGGTGAATGAGCGGATGGCGTGCCTCGATTGACACCGGACCGCTCACCAGTTGCACGTCCGCGCCGCGCCGCGCGCACTCCTCGGCCAGCGCGAAGCCCATCTTGCCACTGCTGTAATTGCCTATGAAGCGCACGGGGTCCAACTTCTCATAGGTGGGCCCGGCGGTGATGAGCACACGCTTGCCCTGCATCTGGCTGTCCTGCTCGAAGTACTCGTCCAGCAGGCGCACTATCTCCTCTGGCTCCTGCATGCGTCCCTTG
>CAVKOT010000113.1:0-9253 GCA_963658045.1 Opitutia bacterium UBA4654 | reverse complement strand
GAGCGAGGCCTACAGCCACCGACTGGTGGCCCTGGCCGACGGGATAGCGGCCGAGAAGGGAATCGGCGTACAGCACGGAGTATATCTGGGCACACAGGGCCCCACCTATGAGACACCCAGCGAGTACCGCATGTTCGCCCTGTGGGGAGCCGATGCCGTGGGCATGAGCACCGTGCCCGAGGTCATCGTGGCCCACCACTGCGGCATAGAGGTGTTCGGCGTGAGCGTCATCACCGACATGGGCGTGAGCGGACAGATTGTGAAGGTGACGCATGAGGAAGTGCAGCGCGCTGCCAACGAGGCACAGCCACGCATGGCCGCCATCATGGAGGAGATGATACGCCGCTCCTGACCCGGCGGCTCCATTTACCACACACAAGACACACTTAACACCAATGGAAATATCCGAACTGGGTGAGTTTGGCCTCATACGCCAGCTGACCTCTGACATCAAACTGGAGAACAAATCGACCATCAAGGGCGTGGGAGACGACTGCGCCATCCTGGCTCCCACTGAGGGCATGCGCACGCTGGTCACCACCGACCTGCTGATGGAGGGTGTTCACTTCGACCTCACCTATGTGCCCCTCTATTGCCTGGGCTACAAGTCGGTCATGGTCAACCTGAGCGACGTGTATGCCATGGGCGGCACTCCCCGCCAGATAACCGTGAGCCTGGCCATCGGACGCCGTTTCAAGGTGGAGGACATCGCCGAGCTCTACCGTGGCATGCGCCAGGCATGTGCCCGGCACCATGTGGATATTGTGGGAGGCGACACGACCAGCAGTTTCACAGGGCTGGCCATCAGCATTACCGCGATAGGCGAGGCTGCCCCTGCCGACATCGTATGCCGCGACGGCGCGCATGACACCGACCTCATCTGTGTGAGCGGCGACCTGGGTGCGGCCTACATGGGCCTGCAGTTGCTGGAGCGTGAGCGCGCCGTGTATAACCAGCAGCTTGCCGAGGCCAGGAAGTCGGGCAACAAGGAGGAACTGGCACGCCTGGAGGACTTCCAGCCTGACGTGAGCGGGCGGGAGTACCTGCTGGAGCGACAACTGAAGCCAGAGGCACGCGGAGACATCATCGAGAGGCTCCGCCAGGCCGGCATCCACCCCACCAGCATGATGGACATCAGCGATGGTCTGAGCAGTGAGCTGATGCACATCTGCACGCAGAGCCATGTGGGCTGCCGCGTGTATGAGGAGCGCATCCCGCTTGACTACCAGACTGCGGCCATGGCCGAGGAACTGAACATGAATGTCACTACCTGTGCGCTCAATGGTGGCGAGGATTATGAACTGCTCTTCACCGTCCCCCTGGCTGCCAACGAGGTGGTGAGCCAGCTGGAAGGCATCAAGGTGATAGGCTATATCACACCCGAAGGCCAGGGACGCAAACTCATCAGCCGTGACGGCAACGAGTTTGACCTCAAGGCCCAGGGATGGAACCCGCTGAAGCAGTGAGGGGCGTGCCTCCAGGCACACCCGTGACATATAAGGAGAGCCTCACCAGGGTGGCATATATGCTTCCCTCGTGAGGCTCTCCCGCAATACATTCACCTTTCCGCCCTCACCATCGGTGCCGGAAGGAGGGCGTGCTAAAAGTCAGCATCGCTGTAGGGATTGTTGGCATCCTCCTCCACAAGTCCCTTGCCATGCGCACGGTCACTGGTTGTCCAGCCTGCGCTGTCCGACATACTCATCAGGGAGGCATCTCCCTCCAGTTCAACCACCACTGATGCGGGAGCCTGGTATGGCTTTCTGCCCGCTACTGCAACTGCTTGTGCTGCATCACATATATTCTTGTTCATCTTCTTCTTCGATTTGTTTTGCGGTTTTATGGTTGTATGGCTATGCGGTTTTGCGGCTATAGCACATTGGTACGCCAGGCTGTTTCTGCCCTCGCCCATGACCGGGGAAGCGCATAACCGCAAGAGTCTAAAACCACGACTAAATTCCCACAATCTTCCCATTGACCACGTAAATGCCCTTGGGCAAACTCTTCCTGTTGGAGTCCATACGCTGTCCGGCCAGGTTATAGACACCCTCCAGTGGCGTGGCAGGACTCTCCCGCACACATCCGATGTCCGTCAGTGTGCCGTCGGTCTGCGCCAGCCTTATCTTCAGCGGCTCGGTCTGTTCCGCCTCTGCACCTTCCACAGCCAGCCAGCAGCGGTAGCCCTTCACGTTGTGCGCCACTGCCGTGTGCACCATGTCACCACGGCTCAGCAGATAAGCACCCGAGGGCACAGCGGTGGGAGACTCATAGGAGCCCTGGAAGGTGTCTCCGTAGCCATCCTGTCCCTGCACGGCATACGTCATCTGCGAGGGCTGGGAATAAGTCACATCCGTGGCAAAATACACAGGGCCAGTCACCACCTCACCCGTCAGAGACTCATACTGCGCGTCCCCGTCAAGGTCAGCACCGCGCGAGGGCATGAGCAGATAGGGCACGTTGGCCTCCAGCATCACCTCAGTGTCCTCCTCGGGACGCGCCTTCTCCTCGAAGTATATCCAGCCGTCCTCCACGCGGGAGAAGGCCGCCAGCCTGGCCCCGGTGCCGAAAGCCTGGCTCACCTGTGCCGAGGTCATATCGACAGGCAGCATGATAGAGTTCCAGACATACTGCTTCTGCGCGTCAGTGGCCAGCGTGCGCCTCAGCACCAGGCGCACATTGGAGAGGCTGTTGGCCTCATCCAGGGTCTTGTCCTCGTCCAGCACCAGCTCGTGCATGCACGGCTCCACGTCCACCACATCAGGTATGCCGTCCCCGTTGGCATCGTTGCGCAGGGCCAGGGCATAGAGTTTGATGTTGGTCAGAGCCCCCAGCACGTTGAGCGGCACGATGCGCACCTGGTCAAAGTCCTTGGTTGGGTTGAGCATGGCATAGGTCTGCCCGCCATCACCGATGATGTCCGCGCCCAGCACCTTCCACGATGTCAGTTCCTCCTGTTTCTCGTCCCCGAGCCAGGTCTCCACCTTCAGCGCATTGCCGAGCTCCACTCCCAGCCCCAGTTTCACCTTGTCCATCACGACCACCAGTTGCTGTCCCTCGCCTGCGATGCGTCCCAGGTTGACCGCCAGCTTCGCTCCTCCCAGGTTGGCACCCAGCGGGAAGTTCACCCCAGTCGTGAGGTCTCCGTCTATCGCATGCGATATGTTGTTCACCCCATTGCCGATGTTGGCCACGCTGAAGATATTCGTGTTTGCGAAGTCAATGGACGCATCCGTCTGCCCATGCGAGAGTATCTCGGCATTATAGAGGCCGTCCTCCGAGGGCACAGTTCTCTCCCCGTCATCCACAAAGGCATAGTAGATGTTCAGTTGCGCCAGGCTGGCCCCCAGCACACCGCTCTTCCAGAGCACCACCTCGTCAAACTCCGTGCCCGCAGGCACATCGATACTGAAGCGCATCTTCTGTGCCTGCCCGCTGCCTATCAGCCCTGTGCCCACCGCGCTCCAGTGCTTGGTGAGTCCGCCAGCCACCTCCTTGCCGTCCTTATAAAGGCGTATGTTGAACATGTTAAGCACATCAGCCGACAGGGCCGTGCTCCTGGTGGCCACCACGAAGCCAGCCTTCACCGCCCCGCTGAAGCCTGCGGCCAGGTTGCTTCCGTCCTTCGTCCTCACGCCCGCCAGTGCCTTGTCCTCGGCCACGTCCACGCTCGCCTTGAGGTAGCAGTAGGAGCGCAGGCGCTCATCGAGCAGAGCCTTGCGGTTCCTCACGCCCGAGGAGATCTGTATCAGTCCCCCTCCGCGCTCGTCACTCAGTTCATAAGGGTCGTCCGCCCCGTCGCTGTTCACCAGTATGCGCTCCCCGTTCTGCTCTGGGTCATAGGCGATGATGTCGCCATATCCCAGTGTGGTGTATTCGCAGCAGCCGTCCTCGGCCGTTGCCTTGAACCTGTAAGTGCCAGGCACGCTCAGTGTCACCCTGCCTGTGGCGTCCACCGTGGCGGCTGCTCCCTGCGGCTGCTGGTCCACGCTCCAGGCCACACTGATGTCCTTGTTCCAGTCCAGCTGGTACTCATTCTCGCAGTCACACACCGAGCGGTCGGCTCCCACATTGATGGGACAATGGTGCGAGGCGAGGTCGGCAGGCATGCGCACGAAGGCGTAGTTGACTGTCGTGGCCCCCAGTTTCAGGTTGAGGAGGCTGGGGAAGAGGATTTTCGCGGACGAGAAATCCACAGGAGCCTTGATGGAGAACCCCTTCTGCTCCTTGCTCACCACGCCCAGTCCCAGCACCGAGGTGGACACGGGATACTCCCCCACCCTCTTGTTGTCCTTGTCATAGAGGGTGAGCGTGACCGACGAGGCCACCCCCAGGTCCAGGGCAGAGGCATTGGTATATACAAATCCCACCTCGGTGCCGGCCTCGAATGTCTCCTGGCCATCAGCGGCATCAGTCACCACTGTCGCTGGCAGCGAACTGCCTGCGCTAAGCACCGCGCTCACGACGTAGCCATTGTCCAGGTCGTCATCCACCAGGTCAGCAGGCCCCAAATTCTTCAGTTTGTCGCCAGGCAGCCCATGCCCCTCCACTGTCACCTCGCGCCCGGTGGCCCTGGCATAGTCGGCCATGCCACTCTTGGTGAGCGTATATTCAAGCGGACTGCCCACAAAGGCATAGCGGATGTTCACCGAGCCCAGGGCTGTCACATCCACACCAGCCTTCACAAGCTTCACCTCGTCAAACTCTGCAGGGGCCTGGGCCACGATGTCCTTGGTGAAGTCATCGCTTCCCGGTATCTGTATGAGCGAGAGGCTCAGCCCCTGGATGTCCTGCCCCTGTGACACACTGGCCTCGCCCACCTTCTGGCCATCGCGGTAGAACCACATGCGGTAGAACTGGCTCACGTCCAGTGTGAGCAGTGCCGAGCCAGAGGCAGCCTCCAGCGAGAACCCGGCCTCGGTGCCGGCAGCATAGGCATGGTCCATGTCCTTGATGCTGACGATGGGTTCCACTGCCGTCCCCACCGAGGCCAGCGAGGGCATCAGGGCATAGTTGGTGAGGTCGTCATCCAGCAGGTTTTGCAGGCCGGTCACGCCTCCCACGACCTTCACGCCGTCAAAGAGGCTGTTGACCACACAGCCTGGCCCCACCAGCGCGCGGCGGTTGGCCAGATAATGGGGTTTACTCTCGTCTGTCTGTTGGAAGACAGGCTTTACACTGGCTGCGCACACAGCCGAAGCCATCAGAAGCATCACCACTGCCAGCACAGACACAGGCACACTTCTCCCAGGCTCCCTTTTCCATAATAGAACCATAGTTTAGTTGAATAAGAAATCAGCGTGTCTAATCGGCAATAGTTATATGCGAATACAAGAAAAGATACTACCAATAATTTATCTTCCGTATGTTGCCACCCTACCTTTTGCGTCTCTCTATCTCTCTCTTGCAAGCATCGCCCCTTGCGATGATTGCCGTGGGTTGGCCTCAAATATCAAACAAAAAACAAGCGATGTCAATTATGCATGAGCATTTGCTGTTGTATCATAAACACGACGCAAAGGTATGTCGGTTTCGCAAAAAGCAAGCAAATTACATCTGTTAACATTACCCCCCCCCCCATTTTCTTGACATAAATCAATTAGAGAAAGGAGAAGGCAATCCCATTTCAGCATTCCGCAGGGGGCAGGAGAGTCCGGTTGTCAGTTCGCGTTTAAGAGGTTCGCATCCCTGGGCAAGGGCATTCGCGAATGTGGCCATGCAGCAAGTGCATGCCCCATCCCCCCTGGTGGAGGCCGGGTGGAGGCTATCCGTTCATGGCAGCGAGGGTCCTGCGCACCAGTGAGGCATCCGTGTGCGCGCCCTTGCGCAGCGAGCCATGCAGCTCGCATGCCCCCGTGCGCTCCAGTATCATGCGCGCATTGTCGGCACTCACCCCACACCCCGGCAGTATCGTGATGCGGTCACCGGCCTGCTCCACCAGCCTGGCCAGCAGGCCGACACCCTCGGTCACACTGGGGGCGTGGCCCGAGGTGAGCAGCCTGTGACAGCCCAGCGCGATGACCTCCTCGACGGCGCGCAGCGGGTCACGGCACTCGTCAAAGGCCCGGTGGAAAGTCACGCTCATGCCCTGGGCCTGCCCCACCAGCCACCCGCAGGCAGCCGTGTCGATATCCCCCGAAGCGGTGAGCGCGCCTATGACCACGCCCGAGGCACCCAGTATCTGGGCCATGCGTATGTCCCTCATCATGCAGCGCACCTCATCGGGCGAATAGACGAAGTCACCGCCGCGCGGACGGATGAGCACATGCACGCGCACGCCCTGCTCCACGGCATACTCTATCATGCCGGCCGAGGGGGTCACGCCCCCCAGCTCCAGTGCCTGGCACAGTTCGATGCGCTGCGCGCCACCATGCACAGCAGCCTGCACGCTCGGGAGGTCGGCACAGCATACCTCAAGTATCTTCTCTTTCATGTTATCCAAAAGCCCCCTCCCGGCCTCCCCCAAGGGGGAGGAGTCTTGACGTTCCTCATCCCATAGGTTAGAGGTTAGAGGACAGGGAGTCCGGGAGGAATTGTCCGACGCACCTCCCCCTTGGGGGAGGCCGGGAGGGGGCTTTCTATTACTACTTAATCATTATTCTTATTTGCGGTAATACTTCACGCTCTTGCCCGCGCTCTCCATCACATACACGCCAGCGGGCAGGGTGCAGGAGTCCAGTTCGCGGCGCGTGGTGGTGAGCACCAGGCGGCCTGCGGTGTCATAGAGGCGCACCGTCACATGGTCGGCCATGGCAGGACGGGCATCCTCGGCCACACCCTCGATGGCCACCGGGGTGAGGGGCACGCTGGCACCCTTGGCCATGTAGTGCACCTTGTAGGAGGTCTTGTTGGCCAACACCGTATAGCGGTTGCTGGCGGTCTTGTACTGCTGCGTGCGGTAACCCGGGCAGTAAAGGTCCACATAATAAGTGCCGGGGGTGAGGCCGGTGAAGACGAAGATGCCGTTGTAGTTGTCATCCACGTCATACACCTCGAGCACATTGCCCTCCACGTCCTTCAGCCGCACGGTGGCGCCGTTGAGCGGCAGATACTCATCCTGCGTGCCGCTGGCGTATGTGTAGTAGGACAGGCCGTCGGCCTTCTCCGTCTTGCTGCGCACAGCACCCATGATGCAGCCCAGCGTGTCGGCCTGGGTGCCAAACCAGTCGATGATGCCCCGCGCATAGCGGCGGCCCTCCATGCGGCACCAGTCGGGGTTGAGCGCGCGATGGCGCGACGGCTGGTAGGTGTGGAAATATCCCTCCACCAGATAGCCAGGCCGGCCGTGCATGAGTACGCCCAGGTAGCCCAGATAGCCCTTATCATTCTCCCAGGTATAGTTGTAGAAGTTGCGGTCGCCACGGATGTTCTTGCTATTCTTGTATGCGCTCTGGAACTCAAAGCCCGCCTTCATGGCCTCCACATGGAATGGCCACATCGCCTCACACATCGCACGGCTGTCCTTCACTGCGTTCTCGGCATCCGTTCCACGGTAGAGGAACAGCGGGTAGTTGGCCAGTGCGCCCTCGCCAGCGGCATTGCTGTGCACGCTGAAGAAGTAGTCGGCACGGAAGTTGTCCACCTCGGCGGCGATGACGGGGAGCGCGCGGTCATAACGCTGCTCGTCGCTCGCCCCTGGCACCCAGGGATAAGGGCCGTTGGCACGGCGGCTGTACCTGATCTGATAGTCACCGGTGGCCTTGAGTATGCGTCCCATCTCCTCGATTTTCCACAGGTTGGTGTTGCTCTCATAGAATCCGCAGGTGTCGGGCCGCCCGGTGCCAGCCAGCGCGGGGTGCGATATGGTAGCCATGGGGCGGTCATTGGCTCCCCAGCCCCCGTGGCCAGGATTGAGGTAGATGCGGGGCTTGGTGTCTGCCATCGCCGTGGCAAAGAGGCAGCACAGGGCTGCCAGCAGTATTGTCCTTGTCATTGCTTGTCCTTTCATTTTCTGTTGCCGGTTGCACATGTCACTTGATCACGTTGAGCACCACCATCTCGCCATTGCCGCGCGCGCACACAATCCTGCCCGTGCTGGCCGAGCAGAAGGGATAGAGCAGCACGTCACCGTCAGGCGTGAGCTGCTGACGCGCCCCGTCGAGCGTGTAGCTGACGATGACACTGGAGGTGATGTTGAGGTCATCGTCCCTCGTGCGCATGCCCACGATGGTGTTGTCATCATACCACTGCGGCGCCAGGCAGTCATAGGCCACGAACTGCACATTCCCGCCATCGAGGTCACACACGAATGTGCCCTCGGTGCTCACATGGTACAGGATGCGTGTGCCGTCGGGCGAGATGCTGGCCCAGATGTAGCGTGTGTCCTCGTCATCACCATTGGGCGTGAGCGTCACGGTGTGCCCGTCGCGGGTGAGTTGCAACTTGAGGTCGTTGCAGTTCACCGTCGGGCGGCTGGCCACCGTGCGCTGGCGGGCACTCACGCGGCGGCGCACCGCCGTGCCGTTGGCCTCCACCTCGGCCACCGACCCGCTGAGGCGGTAGGCCACATAGTCATGCACAGGCTCCAGGACACGCTGGGTGAGCCCGGCCTCCACGTCGGTCACGTTGACAGCCGTGAGGAGCAGGTGCCCCTCGCCACAGGAGTCACTGCAGTGCATCACCACCCCACCGTCATCGGAGATCACGGGCGAGCATCCCGCGCCCTCGGCATCCGAGAGGCGCACGCGGCTGCCGTCATCCAGGGCCACCCGCTCCAGACCATGGTTGCTCATCGTGGTGACGAGCGCATAGCGTCCGTCACGGCTGATGCCCGCCATGCGCACGTCGCCAGGCTCTGACCCCTTCACCTTCTCCATGGACACGGAGGTGAACACCTGTGCCAGGGCGAATTGTGGCAGCAGTGCCGCCATAATCCAAAGTTTTCTCATTGTTCTCTTGCGTTAGTTTTATAGACTCATAAAGTCATATTATACAATACTTACATGCAAATTTAGACACTTTTGGCGAATTACGCAAATAAATGTGCGGGGATGGCTGGCGCGCTTGCCCCACCCCACCCCACCGAGGGGGGAGGGGCAGGCACCCAGGCGTGGAGTGAGCGGCATGCCGATGCGATGGCCATCGCATGCCGCTGCGTGAGGGGTCGCATGCCGCTGCATGAGCCATCGCACCGGCATGCCCCACCGCTACACATTGCGCAGGCTCTTGTGCCCCATGCCATAATGGTCACCCACCACATAGGGACTGCGGTCCAGGTCGGGGGTGATGTAGGAGGTGGTGTAGATGACCTGGTACT
>CAVKOT010000112.1:0-9289 GCA_963658045.1 Opitutia bacterium UBA4654 | reverse complement strand
TCCTCTGACTGTCTCATAATCATGTCGCTGCTTGGTTTATACGCTGCAAATATAGCGCATTTAGGAATAAGGGCCAAACTTTACGTCACCGTACAACCGAGAAGGCCAGTCGTAATGGAGAAATCGGGCAACCAGCCCTCTCACCCACAAGACTCCCGTCCTTCTGAAGAGTGAGTGGAAAGGAGGCAAAAAGAAGACTCCGCCCCACCCCTCTCGCACACATTTGCGAAATGGGATGGGACGGAGTCTGTCATAAAGTCGAATGCCTGTTATGCGTCAATCTGCGCGAAGGTGGCGTTCTGCTCGATGAACTCGCGGCGCGGACCCACATCCTCACCCATGAGCATGGAGAACACATAGTCGGCACTGGCAGCGTCATCGATGCTCACCTGCTTGAGCAGGCGGCGGTCAGGATCCATGGTGGTCTCCCACAGCTGCTCGGGCTTCATCTCACCCAGACCTTTGTACCGCTGGGTAAACATGCCGTCCTCCTTGCCACCATTGTACTTCTCCATGAAACGCAGACGGTCGGCCTCAGTATAGCAATACTCCTCCACGTTGCCCACACGACAGCGATAAAGGGGAGGTGTGGCGATGTAGAGGTGTCCCTTCTGGATGAGTTCGGGCATGTAGCGATAGAAGAGTGTCATGAGCAGCGTGTCAATGTGCGAGCCATCGACATCGGCATCGGTCATGATGATGACCTTGTAGTAGCGAAGCTTCTCGTAGTTGGCCTCCTTGCTGTCCTCGCCCAGGCCGAAACGCACGCCCAGGGCCTGGATGATGTTGTTGACCTCCTCGTGTTCGAATGCCTTGTGCCACATCACACGCTCGACATTGAATATCTTGCCTCGTATGGGCAGTATGGCCTGGAACTGACGCTTGCGGCCCTGCTTGGCCGAACCGCCTGCCGAGTCACCCTCGACGATGAAGAGCTCACAGTTGGCAGCGTCGTGGTCAGAGCAGTCAGCCAGTTTGCCAGGCAATCCGCCACCGCTCATGGGACTCTTGCGCTGGACGCTCTCACGTGCCTTGCGCGCTGCCACACGGGCAGTGGCCGCCAGTATCACCTTGTCAACGATAAGCTTGGCCTCATGGGGATGCTCCTCAAGATAGGTGGAGAGAGCCTCGCTCACAGCCTGTTGCACGGCACCGGCCACCTCACTGTTGCCCAGTTTGGTCTTGGTCTGTCCCTCAAACTGCGGCTCGGCCACCTTGATAGAGATGACAGCCGTGAGTCCCTCGCGGAAGTCCTCGCCACTGATCTCCACCTTGTTCTTGGCCAGTTTCTCCAGTTCCTTGGCACACTCCTTCTCAGCGTATGCCTTCAGCGTGCGCGTGAGTGCGGTGCGAAATCCCTGCAGGTGGGTTCCGCCCTCGATGGTGTTGATATTATTGACGTAGGAGTGGAGGTTCTCGGTGTAGGCGGTATTGTACATGATGGCCACCTCGATAGGCACGCCCTGCTTCTCGGTGCAGAGATAGATGACATCGTCAAAGAGATGCGTGCGGCTGCTATCGACATAGCGCACGAAGTCACGCAGGCCTCCCTCGCTGTAGTACTTCTCGGTGCGGGTCTTGCCCTCCTCGTCGGGACGCAGGTCGGTGAGCGTGATGGTGATGCCGGCATTGAGGTAGGCAAGCTCGCGCATGCGGCTGGCAAGCACGTCAAAGTCATAAACGGTGGTGGTGAAGATGCTTGCGTCAGGCCAGAACTGCTGGCGCGTGCCACGCAGGGTGGTCTCGCCCACGACCTTGACGGGATAGAGGGGCTTGCCCTTCTCATACTCCTGCTGGTAAATCTTGCCGTCACGGAACACCTGGGAGAGCATGTGTGTGGAGAGGGCGTTGACACAACTCACGCCCACGCCGTGCAGACCGCCGCTCACCTTGTAGCTGCCCTTGTCAAACTTGCCGCCCGCATGGAGCACCGTCATCACGACCTCAAGGGCACTCACGCCCTCCTTCTCGTGGATATCGACAGGGATGCCTCGGCCGTTGTCCTGCACGGTGATGCTGTTGTCGGCATTGATGGTCACCTCGATATGCGTGCAATAGCCGGCCAGAGCCTCATCGATAGAGTTATCGACCGTCTCATAGACCAGATGGTGGAGACCCTTCTTGCTGATGTCACCGATGTACATCGCAGGACGCTTGCGCACGGCCTCCAGTCCCTCCAGTACCTGTATGTTGGAGGCACTGTATTCAGAATTGCTCTTCTGTATTTCTTCCATTGCTGTATAGTATGTTCCTACATTGGTTTCAACATGCAAATATACAACATTTTTCCGAGTCTTCCATAAGGGGAATGAGAGAATAAGGACAAGAGAAGGGCGCATCACGATGTGGTGGCCGGTGCATGCCGCTGCAAGCGTGCTTGCATGCCGCTGCACCGGCCATCGCAGGGGCATGCGCCGGCCATCGCACCGCGCTGTATTTCGGGGCGTGCGCAGCCAGGGAGCAGGGGACAAGAACGAAGAAAGGCAGCCTCCATGGTGGAGACTGCCTCTATCATCGTTCCCGCTATAGCAAAAAGGGGAAACTTCGTTTGCTGTTTTAAGCCAACTTGCTGATGTGCTTGGCCAGGCTTGACTTCAGGTTTGCGGCCTTATTCTTGTGGATGATGTTCCTCTTGGCCAACTTGTCCAGGGCCTTCTGCACGATGGGGTACATCTCTACGGCTGCAGCCTTGTCAGTTGTTGCACGCAACTTGCGCACAGCGTTACGCATTGTCTTGGCGTAATAACGGTTGTGCAGTCTTCTCTTCTCTGTCTGACGAATCCTCTTGAGGGATGATTTGTGGTTTGCCATTTGTCTATTTTTGATTAGTTGTTGAGCGGAGTGTGATGTGGTATGGCTTGTGACCTCGCACCTTTCTCCATTGAATTATCGTAGTCCCTAGGAGAGTCGAACTCCTCTTTAGAGAATGAAAATCTCTCGTCCTAACCGATAGACGAAGGGACCTTACCTTCGGCAAAACGCCAGTGCACGGGGCTGCACGCCCGAAATGCGGTTGCAAAAGTAGGGCTTTTTCGCTGACCTGCAAAATATTTCACAGGGAAAATGATTTCGCCACACGATTTACCGCCTGCAAGTGAGACTTTTCCGTAACTTTGGAGTCGGAAAACGAGCATACAGGCAAGATGGAGGAGAGAACACATGGCATCGTGCTGCGAAGGGTGAGGTACAACGACACGGGGATGATAGTGGACATCTTCACGGCCTCGCGGGGTACGGTGAGTTTCCTGGCCAAGGGGAGCCGAGGAGGCAAGGCCCAGGGCAGGCTGCTCGCGCCGCTGGCCACCGTGGAGGTGGCCTTCAGGTGGCGGCAGCAGCGCACGCTGCAGAGGCTGGACGAGGTGCAGACGGCCGTGCCCTACCATGCGCTCAACACGGACCCGACCAGGATGGCAGTAGGGATGTTCCTGCAGGAGTTCCTGTACCACGCACTCAAGCACGAGGTGGCCAACAGGCCACTGTACCTATACCTGCAGAGCGGACTGGAATGGCTGGACTGCGGGGGGGATGGACTGGCCAACTTCCACCTGGCCTTCATGGTACAGCTCACGCGCTA
Organism: Opitutia bacterium UBA4654; assembly: GCA_963658045.1. Classification (GTDB taxonomy): domain Bacteria; phylum Bacteroidota; class Bacteroidia; order Bacteroidales; family Bacteroidaceae; genus Physcousia. The sequence continues at coordinate 5,715 of CAVKOT010000112.1, read as the reverse complement.
CCTGGGACTATGGCCCAGCACAGAGGACTGGCAGGAGGGATGCCTCTTCGACCTCAAGGAGGGGTGCGTGACCGACCATGTACCGGCACACCGGTTCTGGCTCAAGGCCGAGGACACGGCGCACCTGCCATATATAACAAGGATGACACTCCGCAGCATGAGACTCTTCAAAATGAGCCATATGCAGAGGAATGTCATCCTGGATGTAGTGCTTGCCTATTACAGGCTGCATGTGCCAGAGTTCCCCGAGCTAAAGTCGGTGGAGGTGCTGAGGGAGATTTACCGATAGAAGCCAAGCCCCCTCCCACCCTCCCCCAAGAGGGGAGGAGCTTCCGCCATGTGCCCTGTTCCATAAAGGCTCTAAGGAAAGGGGCCACTCCCCTTTGGGGGAGGTTGGGAGGGGGCTTGGTTTTGCCTTGGACTGGCTTGGTTTTGCCTTGCCCTTATCCCAGCAGTTCCTTGACCATCGTGCTGATGGCCCGGCCCTCGGCACGTCCTGAGAGACGCTTGGTGGCCACACCCATTACCTTGCCCATGTCACGGGCTGTGGTGGCACCCACCTCGGTGATGATCTTGGTCAGTTCGGCCTTGAGCTCCTCCGGGGTCAACTGCTTGGGCAGGTATTCCTCGATGATGGCCACCTGTGCCAACTCCTCGTCGGCCAGGTCCTGCCGTGACTGGGATGTGTATATGGCTGCGGTGTCCCTACCCTGCTTGGCCAGTTTGGCCAGTATCTTCAGGGCGGCCTCGTCAGTCAGCTCGTCATTGGCTCCAGGGGCGGTCTTTGCCTCAATGAAGCATTTCTTCACGCCACGCAGAGCCATCAGGCGCACCTTGTCCTGCGCCTTCATTGCGGCAATAATGTCGCTGCTTACTTTCTCAAACAACATTTCCTTTATCGTGTTTATTGTGTTAAGTAGTCGTTTACAAAGCCAGATGTCACTCCTGCACGGCTGAGTCTGCACAGGAGGCTATACGCTTGAGTTCCTCTGAGGTACGGCTATGTGTGGGCAGGTCGGCCACCATGTCGATGACGGTGTCGTTGTTCAACTCGCTGTCAGTGAACACATGACAGTGGAAGCGATGCCGCCTCTTGGGCCGGGAGTTATTGCCCGGATAGTACATCTCGCGACGGCTCTTGCGCTGCTCGTCATACTCGTCCTGGCTCTGGCTCGCGTCATCACGCATGTCCAGGGTGTCATCGGGCCGCTTGAGTTTGAAGCCCGAGGCCAGGAGCGTGATGCGCACCTTGTTGCCCAGGGTGGCATCGGTCTCGAAGCCAAACTTGGCCTCCACCTTCTTTCCGAAGCGACTCATGAAGTCGGTCACCTCGTTCATCTCCTCCATCTTCAGTGTCCCGCTGTCGTTTTCCTTCGGTGCCCCATCGGCTCCAGCCCTGTCAGGAGTGGACGCGGCATCATTGAAGCAGATGTTGAGAAGCACCTTCTTGGAGTTGAAGATGTCGTTGTTGTTGAGCAGCGGGCTGTTGAGGGCCGCCTCGATGGCACGTGTCACACGGTGCTCACCCTCGGCCTCGGCCGTGCTCATCACAGCCACGCCTCCCTTGCGGAGCACCATCTGCACGTCATTGAAGTCGAGGTTCATGATGCCCTGCATGGAGATGATGCCCGCGATACTGCGTGCTGCCACACACAGGGTGTCATCGGCCTTGGCAAAGCCGTTGGTGAAGGAGAGGTCGGGATATATCTCCCTGAGACGCTCATTGTTGATGACCAGCAGGGCATCGACCTGCTTGGCCATCTCCTCCACACCGTCGAGTGCCTGGTCTATCTTTGCCTCGCCCTCAAAGACGAAGGGTATAGTGACAATGCCCACGGTGAGAATGCCGGCTTCCTTGGCACACCGGGCCACCACAGGGCCTGCGCCTGTGCCTGTGCCGCCGCCCATGCCAGCGGTGATGAACACCATCTTGGTGCCATCGGCCAGCGCGTCGCGTATGTCCTCGACGCTCGACTCGGCCTGCTCACGACCGCTCTCGGGGTTATTGCCTGCCCCCAGTCCCGTGTCGCCAAGCAGGAGTTTGTTGGGCACAGGTGACACGTCCAACTGCTTGAGGTCAGTGTTGCACACCAGGTAGGAGACATCATGGATGCCCTGGCGGTACATATAGCCCACGGCATTGCATCCGCCGCCACCCACGCCCACAACCTTGATGATTGTGTTCTGGCTGTCCTTTTCCTTGACTCCAGGGAACTTGAAGTCAAGGCCAGAGTCAGCGATTCCTGAATTATTGTTGCCGTCCATTGTATTGTCTGTTTATTGATTCTAAGTTCAGTTTCTGTCCTCTTACTGCCTGTGTCACGGCTCAGGCGTTGTCCTCTCCGTCATTCTCCTCCTCAAGCATTCCCTTGAAGGCGTTGATTGCGCGCCGTAACTTGCTGCCCAGCCCTCCGCGCTTTTTCTTTCTCTCCACAGGCTCGGCCGGCTTCTCCTGCACAGCAGCCTGAGTCTGAGTGGCAGCCTCGTCCGGCTTGCCCGCGTCGGCATCCGCAGGTGTTTCTGGCTCTTCCTCCTCGGGAAACAGTTCGTCCTGGGTCACGACCTTTGGTTTCTCGGCCACACAGGTCTCCCTGCCACTAAGCAACAAGGAGTAGAAGGTGTCGAGACTTTCCCTGTCGGCAACGCCACAGCCTGCGTCCAGCACGATGCCCACGGGAAGTCCCCTGTGCACACGCACCAGTTTGCTCGTCTTGGTATATTTCACAAAGGCATCGGCCAAGTCGGGGATGCTGCTGCCTGCTCCCGTGAAGACGATGCAGGAGAACTGATTGTCGCAATAGGGGCGCACATGCTCCCACACGTTGGCGATAATCTCCTGGTAGCGTGCCTCGACTATCTCCTTCAGTTGTCGCTTGCTCACGCTGCGGTCATAACTGAGGTTGAGCATCTCGTCGTCAGAGGTCTCGCCCTCCCGGGGTTCCTGGCAATAGGCGGTGCCATACTTCACCTTGAGCGACTCGGCATCCTCGGACTGCGCGCCAAAGCGCACGATGTCGGCCGTGGCATTGTCGCCTCCCAGAGGGATGACCACCAGATGGCGCAGGGTATTACGGCTATAGACAACGACCGTGGTGGTGGCCGCGCCTATATCGACAAGGGCACAGCCTGACTTGCGCTCCTGGTCGGTGAGCAGATGGCGGCCCAGGGCAAGGGGTGAGATGAGTATGTCATCCTCGGCCAGACGCAGGCCCGCACTCTCGACACTACTCTCGATGTTGCTCCTCAGGCGCACGTCAGCAAGCACATTGAGGAAGGTGGCCCTGATGTTCTTGGCCTCCATGCCCACAGGGGTCGTCACACCGCCGCGGCTGTCGATACGGTATTCCTGGGGCTCGGCCTGCAGAATGTCCATGTTGGGATATTGCTGTGCGCGGTTCATGTCATCTATCCGCTGGATTACCTCATCGGTGATGATACCCTTCTGGCCCATGGGATAGTCAATGGGATTGAGCACGCTGTGGAGCGACTGCCCCCCGAGTCCCACATACACCCTGGTGACCTGCATGTCCAGGCGGTCGCCCAACTGGCGGGTCACGTCCTGCAGTGTCTGCGTGGTGCGGTTGATGTTATCGACCACCCCCCGGCGTATGGCATACTCATCCGACTTGCGTGCCACAGCCAGGACGTGCATATTGCCGTCAGGCTCACGCCTTCCAGCTATGGCCCGTATGGCGGCAGAGCCGAGCTCCACGGCCACTATGATGTCCTTTTCAGTTCCCATACATTGTATCTTGTTTTGTATTATTAACTAACCGTTCCTGATTGAATGACACCTCCCACAGGGGGCATCCCCCGCATGGTGGCATCTGCCTGCCTGTCACTTGGTGCACACGATTTGCCCGTCATAAGCCAGGCTGATGGTCTTGTACTTGTTCCACCCCACCTTGGGCATGCCGTACTTGTAGAAGAAATACAGGCGGTGAAGTTTGTCCTTATAGTGGTCGGGGGTACCCATTTGGACGATGTGCCCCCCGACGCGGGGAACGAGTTCCACCTTTCCCGCAGGAGTCACATAGATTTGCTCCACCTGCATGTTCCAGAACTCGTCATTATATATGTACCTCACCAGAGGCAGCAGTTTGCCCTTGACAAAGGCACGTCTCATGTGTCCTGTGGCCAGGCAAAGTCCGTCCTCGGCCAGGTCGGCCGGCATGAAGTTGCCGTCCTCGGTCACATAGTAGTCGTCACCATCATCCTGCAGGACATGCAGGATGGGCCTGCGCGGCACGATGTCGATACAGAGCACACCCGCCGAGGTGAAGTGGCAAGAGGCCTTGCTGACATAAGGGTCGGCGGTCAACAGGCTGTCAAGGCTGCGCAGACTGATGTCGGAAAGGCACATTCCCTTGGGGGAGATATGCTTGCGGCTCAGGATGGCATGCACATAGTCCTCGGTCACCTGGTCGCCTGGCGTGCTGTCCTTCAGGCACACCTTGACATCTGCACACACCTGCTTCTCGGTGGGACGTGCATAACGCACCACCGCCCACACCAAATATGCGGCGATGGCAAGCAGCAGTATGGCCTTCAATGCAACTTTCATTTTCCTTCAGTCAGTATGCGTGTTATCTCATCGGCATAGTTCTCAATGTCACCTGCACCAAGCGTGACCAGCACATCGAAGCCCCCCTGGCGCACGATGTCACAAATCTCATCCTTCGAGCAAAGTTGCTTCTTGATGCCAGGACGCAGGTTGTCATAGATGAGTTTGCTCGTCACACCCGGTATGGGCTGCTCGCGTGCAGGATAGATGTCCACGATGACCACATCGTCAAGGAGCGAGAGCGCATCTGCGAAGTCACGGTAGAAGTCACGTGTGCGGGTGTAGAGGTGGGGCTGGAAGATGGCCTTGATGCGCCGTCCCTCGTAGAGTTGCTTGATGCTGAGAATGCTCTGGCGTATCTCGGCAGGATGGTGGGCATAGTCACTCAGATAGACCATACTGGGAGTCTTGACTCTGAAGTCAAAGCGACGGTCAACGCCACTGAACGTAGCCATTGCCTCGCGTATCTCGGTCTCGGTGGCTCCACCTATCTGCGCCAGTGCCATGGCGGCGATACCATTCTCTATGTTGACCAGCACGGGCACACCCAGACGGATGCCTGCAATGCCGCCGAATGGTGACACGAGGTCGAATGTAATCTCGCCATTGCCTATCTGCACATTCTCGGCATGGAAGTCACCCTCGTCACGACTGTAGGTATAGGTGGTGACACCAGGCTGGACATCGGGCTGCATCTTCAGCCCGGTATGGATTATCAGGTAGCCCCCAGGCACGATGAGATGGCTGTAGTGACGGAAACTCTCCAGGTAAGCCTCCTCGGTGCCATAGATGTCCAGGTGGTCGGCATCGGTGGCGGTGATGACACTCGCGTAGGGACGCAGCCAGTGGAAGGAGCGGTCAAACTCGTCGGCCTCTATCACCACGAAGGGACTCTTCTTGTTCAGAATATAGTTGGTGCCATAGTTCTTGGTGATTCCACCCAGGAAGGCGTTGCAACCGACATGGCTCTGATGCAGGATGTGGGCGGCCATACTGCTGGTGGTGGTCTTGCCGTGTGTGCCTGCCACGCAGAGTGCCTTGAGTGACTGGCTCAGTGTGCCCAGCACCTGGGCACGCTTCTCGACCGTAAATCCCTTGGTTTGGAAGTAACTCAGTTCCGTATGGGTGGAGGGAATGGCTGGGGTATAGAC
>CAVKOT010000111.1:0-9292 GCA_963658045.1 Opitutia bacterium UBA4654 | reverse complement strand
AGACTACCAACTTTTCCTGTAACTAATTACGGCATTCTTATCCCGAACTGGGGTAAACAGGAACACATGTGACATGTTGGGAAGACTCCTCTTATCCAAATATCCAGATTTCTATTTGAGAGCATACCAATTATTTCCCAAGTACAATTCACGCCTTACGCTGCACGAAGATGCCCAAGAAAGTCCATTAAGCATAGAGAAATGTATTGCAAAATACGAGGACTTTGTCCTGTCTGCCGAAAAAGAATGGAGAAGGATTCCATTTAGTACTGTTTTCAATTTTGAGAAAAAAGAAAATTGTGCATACAAGAAAATAAAGACAAGCAACGCCATTGTCTTAAACTTGCATTTGAATCCGTACCTCAAAATATTTGAGGTACCCAGCAATTGGCCTTTAAAGGCATTGGCCTTATTGCGCGACCGCACATTTCTTCCGCCAAGTACCAGGAGATATTGGATCGCCATAGTCCCTCAATTGGGAGGAATTGGGGTAAGAGAAATTGGAATTGGCACCATTGGATTTAATGTTGTCAATTGTTTATCCCATTCTGAACTACCAGCAAATGAAGTAATAGAGATTGTGTCCCAACACATAGAGCCAAACATTCCAATTAGAGAAAGACATGCACTTGCCACCAAAGAGATAGAATACCTTTTGTTTTTTGGAGTCTTAACGCTTCATAAAATATAAATATCATATACACAACAAAAGTTACTGCTTATGAAAAAACAAGGAAAAAGAACAACGCAGATGATTCTATGCAAAAGCTGTGACGTGGACAGCCTGGACATCTACAGCAAACAATGCGAAACACACGCCGCATCTAGTTCTGGAAGCGGAAGTGGAAGTGGATCCTTTATATGGGGATCTGGAAAAGAGAATTGCTTCTTCAACTGTATGGCATGCATAGGAAACTCCTATGATTTAGATTACTCTAGCGTAGAATATAAGAAAAGATATTCTGACGGCAGTTTTTGGGGACGAGGAGGCAATGTAAAAACAGGAGAAGGGGGAGCACCTGTGGCTTACTACGAATCCAGTAATGGACAGGCCGTTCCCAATCCAGACACAGCCGCATACATCAATCATTTCTTCAACACCAAAGGAAGCACATGGGAAAATAATCAATCAAATATAGACAACTATTTGTTAAAGAACAAGGGAGAGAACAAAGGGCAAGTAATGGCTGTCATAAAAACAGGAGAACCCTTTGCCCACGCAGTCATTTTGGATTCAACTGACGGAAACTATTACTACTATATAGACCCGACCACAGGAGAGCGTGATGTAAAAATATCAAAAGACGATGTGCTTTATGCAATAAAGATTTATGGAAAGAAATAACTTTTTTACCCTATGGGCCATACTGTTCATGCTCCTTTCATTGGGAGCATGGGGACAAGACACTACCAAGCAAACTGAATGGAAAGAATTCAAAAAACCAAGCACAGCAGAAGAATGGAGAAAATTCAGACGTCCGCCTCCGATTCGAGAGAATGAGATTGGGGAGAAAGACCTCAACCATTCCGCCGAATACATGCAAGACTCTGATTTTGCAAAGGACTGGTGCCGGTGCTACACTCTGAATGGGGAATTTGTCGGGCCATACGCTATAGGTATAGACCAATACGCCTACGAGATAGATAACAGCACAAGGAGTGGCCTTCGCCTACCATTCACAGTAAGGGGAATTGGCAAGGGCAACGACTCCCTGGTGGTGACTGCAGAATCAGGCAATTACATCAGAGGGCACGGAATCATCATGTTTACAAATTTCAAAAGCGAGCACCCTGTGAAGTTGTTGTCCTTAGAGGATATCCGAAAGGAATATTGCCCACAAGTGGAGGGGGATGTGCTCTACATGGTAAACAAGTTCTTCATCCTGAGAGAGGAGGACTTATACAAATTCGCCATGGACTTCATCTGGAAGGTTGAGGTTCTCCCATCCAGCGAGTTGACTCCCATAAAGAGCCACATCAAGAAGCCCTTCACCATCATCCGCATATTTACCAAGACACACCACAACTGGCATCCCACCTACATCATGTGACCAAGAAAGAAAGCCTGCATCTACAAGAGGCTGCAAAACGAACGCCAGCCGCACATCCTCATGACGAGGTGTGCGGCTGGCGTTGCAATTGTCTCCCTGTGACAGGGAACTGTTTTACTCTACTCCAATCATTATGCTGCGGCGATGGGACTCACCCCCACAGCCGTCAGTCATTAAGGTCAACCACCAGGCTCACCTTACGGCCGCTGGGTGTCATGGCCTTGATCCACAGAGTGCGGTCGGTGCTGCGTCCAGCATCCTCCACGGCCTTCTCCCAGTCATCCACCGTGGCCACCTTCTTGTCGTTGACTTGCAGGATGATGGTGCCCTTGCTGGCACCGGCGGCCTTCATCTTGCCTCCCTGGCGCACGGCACTCACCTCCAGGCCATAGTCCACGCCCAAGGTCTTCTTCACATCATCGCTTGCGGGCTTCAGTGACACGCCCAACTGGTCCATATCGACCTCCTCCATCACCTTGGTCGTGCCCTGGCTGTTGCGCAAGGTCACATTGGTGGTGTAACTCTTCTTGTCACGGCTGTAGGTCAGCGATACCTTGTCACCAGGGCTGTGCTGCGAGATGGCCTCCTGCAGTTCACTCATCTTGGTCACCTTCTTGCCGTCGAACTTGGTGAGCACATCACCCTTCTTCAGTCCAGCCTCCTGGGCTGCGCTGGCATCACTTACCTCGGTCACATACACGCCCTCGACCTCGCCCAGATCGACGTCATTGCCCTTGGCCTTCTCGGTGTCGATGTAGTTGGTCACGTCAGTGCCCATCACACCCAGCACAGCACGCTGCACGGTGCCATAGACCTTGAGGTCAGAGACCACCTTGTTCATGATAGTCGTGGGGATGGCAAAGCCATAACCGCTGTAACTGCCTGTCTGGCTGTAGAGCATGGCGTTGATGCCCACCAGCTCACCGCGCTCATTGACAAGCGCGCCACCACTGTTGCCACTATTGATGGCCGCATCGGTCTGGATGAAGCTCTCGATGCCATTGGCACCCAGTGTGCGTGCCTTGGCACTCACGATGCCTGCGGTGACAGTGCTGGTGAGGTTGAAGGGATTGCCCACGGCGAGCACCCACTGTCCCAACTTGAGGTCGTCACTGTTGCCCACAGGGATGGCGGGCAGGTTCTTGGCCTCTATCTTGATGAGGGCAAGGTCGGTGGTGGCATCACAGCCGATGATGCGGCCCTTGAACTCGCGGTTGTCGTTGAGTTTCACCTCTATCTCATCAGCATCGCCCACAACATGATTGTTGGTCACGATGTAGCCGTCAGCACTGATGATGACGCCGCTGCCTGCCGCATGACGGTCGGGCTGCTTGTACTCGCGCTGCTGGGGCTGGCGGCCACCGAAGCCGAAGATGTCGCCGAAGAAGTCGCTGAAGGGGTCCTGCACCTGCACGCGCTGTGTCTTGCCAGCCTGGGTGACCTTGATATATACCACCGAATTGACAGCCGACTCGGCAGCCGAGGTCAAGTCCACCAGCCCGCCAGTAGCGGCAGCGGAGGCGGCAGGAGCAGCCTGGGGAGCCTGTGCGGGCTGCGGGGCAGGCTCGGTACGCTTGATGACAGCACTGGTCACGGCACTGCTCCCAAACACGAGCGCGGCCACTCCCAGCCAGTTCTTAGTTGTCTGTTTCATAACTTTATCTTCTCTTAATGTTAACAATCAAAATCAAGTCCTGTACGAACTATGCTGCAAATATATGCTGATTTACACTGACTGCAATGCACTTGCATCTCATTTTTGAACTTATTTAACAGAGGCCAAGGGGCCATTAACCATTGTTAAACACTCATGCGCCGGGCTTTCACATTACTTTACGGGCACTGGGCGGCAGTCTGCACAAAGCATGTCCAGGGAGGCTTGAAGGCTGCGGAGGGCCATTGCATGAGGATGCGGGAAGTAACTTTTCACTGTACATCAAGGGGATGAATGGTTTTTCTTTGTACCTTTGCAGGCAGATAACAGGACAGCAGGCCGGTCTGCCGCTGGCCCACATGCCCAGGCGTGGAGGGCGAGAGGAAAGTCCGGGCAGCACAGGGCATCCCGCTTCCTAACAGAAAGAGACCCGCAAGGGTCTGCCGATGTAGAAGAAAACAACCGCCCCACCCTGGTGGGGTAAGGGTGAGAAGGTGGGGCAAGAGCCCACCAGGCCAGTGGCGACACTGGTGCTGTACATCCCGGGAGCTGAAAGTTCATGTAAACCGGCGACCTAAAGAGAGGGCGGCCCGCCCGAGCCGGAGGGTAGAACGATAGAGGCTGGTGGTGACATCAGCAGTGGATAAATGGCAGGCACCCCCGCACTGCGGGGCATACAGAACCCGGCTTACAGGCCGGCTGTCCTTTTTCAGCAGCAGGCCTATGGTGCACGCCTGGAGGCATCACACATCATATAATATATTACCAAACATTACCCAAGGACATTACCACAGAACACGCATGCCCAACCTGGACTATATATGGAGCATCAACGAGCAGAAGCTGACACCGCTCAGGCGGTGGATGCTGAGGGCCACCAAGAGGATGGTGATCGTGGTGGAGAGCATCACGAAGAACAATCTGATGAACTATGCCTCGGCTCTCACCTACAGCAGCATACTGGCCGCCGTGCCCGTGCTCGCCATCGTGTTTGCCGTGGCCAGAGGCTTCGGGTTCGGCTCGCTCATCGAGGACAGGCTGAGGGAATCGCTGCAGGTGGGGCCGCAGATAACGGACACCGTGCTGCAGTTTGTCGATTCCTACCTGGACCACACCCACAGCGGAGTGTTCATCGGTGCCGGCATCATCTTCCTGCTATACACCCTGCTCTCACTGACCAGTAATGTGGAGACGGCCTTCAACACCATCTGGTTTATCAACACTCCCCGCAACATCTACCGCCGCATCACCGACTATATCAGCGTGTTCCTGCTCCTGCCCTTCGCCGTGGTGGTGGTCAGCAGCATGAACATCTACCTGATGACCGTGCGCGAACTCTTTCCCGACTACGTGTTACTGAGCGACACAGCCGAGCGCATCGTCAAGGTGTCGCCTCTCGTGCTGGTGTGCCTGGCCTTTGTGCTGCTGTACAAACTGATGCCCAACACGCATGTCAAACTGCGCCACACCTTGTGGCCGGGCATCGTGGGGGGGCTGTGCTTCATGGCCGTGCAGTACTTCTACTTCCACTACCAGATCAAGTTGAGCAACTACAACGCCATCTACGGCTCCTTCGCCGCATTGCCCCTGTTCATGCTCTGGCTCAACATATCGTGGTGCATCTGCCTCATAGGTGGACAGTTGTGCTATGCCAACCAGTGCCTGGACAACTACGCCTTCCAGCGATACAGCGATGACTTGAGCCGCCGCTACCGCGACACCATCTGCCTGTTGCTCATGTCACGCATAGCCAAACGGTTTGCCTCGGGCGGCACACCCTACAGTGACCGCACACTGGCCGAGGACACCAGGCTGCCACAGACGGTGGTCTTCAACCTGCTGCAGGAACTTGTCAAGATGCAGTTGCTGGCCGAGATACGCAACGACAGCAACCAGCCGGCCCATTATCTGCCCGCCATTGACATACGCCACCTGACCGTGAGGATGGTGATACGGCGCATGGACAGTTATGGAGTGGAGAACCCGCAGCACACCTGGCGCACCAAGCCCACCGAATGGGAGGAGTTGCGCCGACTGAGAAACACCAACGAGGATGCGTTACTGACCGACGTGTAGTCCCGTCAGCCCCGCCCCCACTGCACACACGATACGGCTCGCCTGGCCCCAGTCCCGCGACCTCCGCCACACGCTCACACGACAGAGAAAGGGCGGGAACAGGTCTGGCTTACCCAGCACCGGCTCCCGCCCCACACAGAGAATCATATATGTGACAGTGTCAGTCTGCCCAAAAGTTGTCTTTCCGAAGGCCGTCCCGCCCTGATTTATCACCCTCTCCCAAAGTAGTCATCCGGCCTGAGCCTGCAATCATGCAGGCGGTCCCGATTTCACAGACCCTCATCGAGGGAGTCTCATAGCGTTTTCTGACAGCCCCGTCACCCCAAGTCCCTGGGACAGGAGTGGCAGAGAAAAAGGCGCAAGCACATTGATGGAGATGGAACTGTGCTTGCGCCAGGAAGGGAGTAAGGATTCTCTCCATGAAAAACAGATTTACTTGTAATACATCATTTCGCTCTTACAGAGCCATACAAACCTGTGCAACCACGCATGGAGGACATTGTCACCTGTCAACCGCTTGGCCGCACAGCCATAGGCAAAGTTAGGGAAAGACGAGGCAAGGCGTGGTATCACGAAAAGGAAAATGTGTTTCATTCCATGTCAAGACATGTTTCATTCAAATGAAAGAAACGCTCCCGGGGCACTTTTCTTGCCCCTTCAGGACGTGGTGGAATGCGGGTACTACCCTTGTCCGTCCCCCCAGAAAGACAAGGAGGGAAGCATGAGATTACAGGGATGTGGCACTTGGCCGTCCCGTTCTCTTGCTCCCCTCCGTTGGGGTAAGATATTCCATGTTCAAAGGCAGCGGCATGCGCGTGCCCTCGCAGCGGCATGCGATGATGGACGCAGCGGCATGCAACGGCCATCGCACCGTAGTGCCTCACGACATGCAGTGTCCTGGCTGCATTGCCTCCTTGGGTGTGTGTGGAATTGGGCAGGGGCCTCCAGGCATCATTTCCCTGCCGGGTGCAGTCCCATCTCGGCTGCCTTGCGCAGCATGAACTCGCGTGCGGCCTCGTGGTCGTTGGGTATCACGCTGTCCCAGATGGCATCCTTCACCGCCTGCTTCAGCAGGCCCACCTCGCGGCACGGAGTGAGATTGAAGGTCTGCATTATCTCCTCGCCCGTGATGGGATTGTGCCATGTGCGGTAGTTGTCGCGTGCCTGCAGGTCGGCTAACTTCTGCCTCACAAGCTGGAAGTTGTCCAGGAAACGCTGCTTCTTCTGCTGGTTGCGGCTCGTGATATCCGCCTCGCACAGGGTCATGAGGTCCTCTATGTCCTCGCCCGCCTCGAAGAGCAGCCGCCGCACGGCCGAGTCCGTCACCTCGTCATCAGCGATGGCTATGGGACGCATGTGCAGTCCCACCAGTTTCTCTACATAGGCCATAGGCTCGCTCGTGGGCAATTTCATGCGGCGGAAGATGGCCGGCACCATCTTCTGTCCGATATAGTTGTGGTTGTGGAATGTCCATCCCGCTCCATTCTCCCACCTCTTGCTGCGTGGCTTGCCTATGTCATGCAGCAGGGCCGCCCACCTGAGCCAGAGTGTGGCACGTTCCCCGCCGTGGTGGCTCACATTGTCGAGCACCTCCAGCGTGTGGTAGAAGTTGTCCTTGTGGGCACGCCCGTTGCGCACCTCCACGCCCTCTAGCGCGGCCAGTTCGGGGAAGATGATGGGCAGCAGGCCACTTCGGCTCAGTTCCACCAGCCCGATGCTGGGCGTGGGCGAGAGCAGTATCTTGTTCAGTTCGTCCGTGATGCGCTCCTGCGATATGATGCTGATGCGGCTGGCGTTGCGCGCCAGGGCCTGCTCCGTCTCGTCCTCAATCTGAAAGTTCAGTTGTGTCGAGAAGCGCACGCAACGCATCATGCGCAGCGGGTCATCACTGAAGGTCACGTCGGGGTCAAGCGGTGTAGCGATGATGCCATCCTCCAGGTCCAGCAGTCCATCGAAGCGGTCCACAAGTTCGCCATAGCGTGCGCTGTTGAGGCACACGGCCAGGGCGTTGATGGTGAAGTCGCGCCGGTCCAGGTCATCATCCAGCGTGCCGTCCTCGACAATGGGCTTGCGGCTGTCACGCGAGTAACTCTCGCGCCTTGCGCCCACGAACTCCACCTCCTGCCCCCTGTACTTGAGTTGTGCGGTGCCAAAGTTGCGGAAGACGCTGATGTGCGCGCCGCGCCCCAGCCTCCTGCCCAGTTCCTCGGCCACACGTATGCCCGATCCCACCACCAGGCAGTCGATGTCCTTGGAGTGTCGCTCCAGGAAGAGGTCCCTCACATATCCGCCCACCACATAGCACTCCAGTCCCAGACTGTCGGCAGCCTCGCCTATGCGGTGGAAGATGGGAGCGTCCAGCAGTTGCGCCAGGTCGGCATTGGTCAGGTGTCTCATGCTACTCCTTGCCGGTCCGTTTGTCCTTGGCAGCCCTCTTCTGGTCCTCCAGGAGTTTCCTCTCGAAGAACTTCCTCTTCACGTCAAGCCTTTCCCAGTTGTCGCCCTCAGCCCTTGCCAGGCTGTCGGTGGCAGCCTGCAGTTCTATGCTGTCCAGCAGGAGGATGCCCTGCCGCCGTGCATTGATGGCCGTGGGATGCTTCTGCCGCAGTGACAGGATGCTGTCCCTCGCTTCGGAATACTGTCGGTGTCGCAGTGCGACACGTGCCTGCTGCAGCATCTGCTGTGCCTGCTCCTCCTCGTTGGTGCCGCATGCTGCCAGCATGGTGAGAGCCAGCACGAGCGTGGCTGCGAGGGGGCGTTGTGGTATTGAGTGATAAGTCTTCATAGGCTTGACTTGCTTTAAGTGGCTGTCAGAAATTGAATGGATGTTACTGCAGGCTGGGTATTGGTGGTCTCGCATCTGCCTGCTTACCAGAACTTGTTGTTCTCCTTGCTGTACTCAAACCCTGCCTGGGCAAGGGTCTTCTCCAGTTCTCGGCGGTCGATGCCCATGGTCGCGCACAGGTCATCAAGGGTGCTGAACTCATCGCGCAGCTTCGTGTTGATGAAGCTCATGAGCATGACGGGGTCAGAGGGAAGTTGTGTATAATGGTGGGTGAAGTTCATATCTTTATGCTTGGGGTTAGTATGTTCAGAATCCGAAGAGTGGGAGTATGAAGTTGCGCACGTCGTTGCTGAAAGCCACGAGCATCAGTATGGCCAGCAGTCCCAGCCCTATCATCTCCATCCACTTCATCACGTTGTCCGACGGCTGGCGGCCTGTGATGGCCTCCACCAGCAGGAAGAAGATGTGCCCGCCGTCCAGTGCGGGGATGGGCAGGAGGTTCATCACGGCCAGGATGATGCTGATGAAGGCCGTCGTGAGCCAGAATGACTGCCAGTCCCAGGTGCTGGGGAAAATGCTGCCGATGGTGATGAACGAGCCCACGGACTTCACTCCGTCAGCCGATGCCATATACTTCAAGTCGTTGACATAGCCCGAGAGTTGCTTCCAGCCACGCTCCAGTCCGGCAGGGATGCAGGAGAGCAGTGTGTAGTCCTGGTGCTTTGT
>CAVKOT010000110.1:0-9333 GCA_963658045.1 Opitutia bacterium UBA4654 | reverse complement strand
GCTCAATGGTATAAGGGTGAGCCAGATAGCCTACTCGACTGCCGCCAAGCGTCTCATCATCGTGTATGACGACTGCAACATCGACCTGATGGATGCCCAGGGCGAGGTGACCAACCTGGCTGCATTGCGTGACAAGAGCATGACCTCCAAGACACTCAACAGCATCTGTGTGGAGGGGAAGACGGCCTACCTGGCCATGAGTTTCGGCATCGTGGAGGTCGATATGCAGGAGGGTATCTTCGGCAACACCTATACACTCGACCAGGATGTGCGGTCTGTAGCCATACGGGGCGGCCATATCTATGCGGCCACTCCGCAAGAACTACTTCGGGGAAGCCTCAGCGACCATCTGCAGGACAAGTCGCTCTGGACACGCATCAGCACCGACAGTTACCTCCAACTGGCTGTGGTGGGTGACGAACTGGTGGGACGGCGTGACTGGAACCTCTATCGCATCGCGCCCGAAGGCACCGCCAGCAGCCTCGCAAGCGGCCGCTTCACCTTCATGAACCTCACGGGGGGAACGCTGGTGTGGGGCAACAGCAGCCAGGTGAGTTTCTGCCAGGATGCCAGCAAGGTGACGACCGTGCGGTGGGACAACAACTGGAACGATGCCTCATACGCAAGCGGCACCTTCTGGGTGAGCCAGGGCAGGGACGGACTGCGGGCCTACACGCTCAAGGATGGGCAGTTCACCATGACAGAAGGCCCCATACAACCCAACAGCCCACAACGTGACCTGGCCTACCGAATAAGCTGGGTGGGCGACCGCCTGCTGGTGGCGGGAGGCATCAACACCGTAGAGGCCATCTACCATCCCGCCACTGCCATGTATTACGAGGACGGAACATGGACCAACCTGCAGGAAATGGAGACTGCCCCAGAGGGCTACACCGACTTCCGCCTCTACAACACCACCCACCTGGTGCAGGATCCCGATGACCCCGCACACCACTTCGCCAGCCCTTACCGCTCGGGGCTGTGCGAGTACCGGGACGGCAAGTTTGTGCAGATATACCACTCCGACAACTCCCCCTTGCGCAGCATCCTGCCCAACAATGCCAAATACTACAACTTCGTGTCGTGCAGCGGCCTCACTTATGACCAGGACCACAACCTGTGGATGCTGTGCAGCCAGACCGACACTATCATACGCATACGCCGGGCCAACGGCACCTGGCACAAGCTCTATTACCCCGAGATTGCCAACGCATCGCTCTGCGACGACTATCTGATGCTCTCCAGCGGGCTGGTGATGATGGTGAGCCGACGCCTGGACAAGGGCGGCATCTTCTGCCTGGACTACAACGGGACCCTGGACAACCGGGCTGATGACCGGCATATCCTGCGCCATACCATCACCAACCAGGACGGCACGAGCTACCAGCCAGACGAGTTCTACTGCCTGTGCGAGGACTTGGACGGACAGGTGTGGGTGGGCACCAACCTTGGGCTATTCCTCATCCCCGACCCCAGCACCTTCCTGGACAACGATTTCCACTACGAGCAAGTCAAGATCAACCGCAATGACGGGAGCGGCCTGGCCGACTATCTGCTCAGCGGGGTGAGCATCAGCAGCATCACCACCGATGGTGCCAACCGCAAGTGGATAGGCACCCACAACGACGGACTCTACCTCATCAGCGCCGACGGACAGGAGATGCTGCACCACTTCACCACCGATGACTCGCCCATCCTGAGCAATAGCATACAGTCGCTGGCCGTGCATCCCACCACAGGCAGAGTGATGACAGCCACTGACAAGGGGCTCTGCAGCTATGTCTCTGACGCTACCGAGGCTGTAGATAAAATGGACGGTGGCCACGTGCTGGCCTTCCCCAACCCCGTGACAGCCGACCACACAGGCCCCATAGCCGTGCGCGGACTGGCCAGGGACTCTGAGGTAAAGATCCTCTCAAGCAGCGGCCAGCTCGTGTGGAGCGGCACCTCGGCAGGCGGCACCTTCACATGGAATGGCCGCGACAAGCGTGGCAAGCGTGTCGCATCGGGCATCTATCATGTGGTGGCCAACAATGCGCAGGGCAAGAATGCCATCGTCACCCGCATCGTCATCATCAAGTGAGGAACCCCTGGGGCGGAAATAGCGCAGGCCGAAAGCCCATGCGTCCCTATACAGCAAGTGCCTGTCCGTTATTGCGGACAGGCACTTGTCGTAATGGGCACCTTAATATATAAGTACCAGATAACTGGCCCCGCCACTTCTGCCACCGCACTGGGAAGCGTAATCCGGGCAGCAGAGCCAGGCCTGGGGACTTACTCTGCCGCCTTCTGCATGTTGTACAACTTCTCCACCATGAGTGCATCCACGGGGTTGTCCGTGGTCACGAAATCAACGCCGCAGTTGGTCATCTCGGCCATGGTGGGCATGTCGCTGATGGTCCACACGTTGGTGGTCATGCCATTGGCGCGCGCCACAGTTGTCCAGTTGGTGTTCTCACGATACTTGGCCGCTGTGTAATCCAGTCCCATGATGCCCATTGCCTTGAGGGTGGCAGGTCCATAGTCACCATTGAGATAAGCCACATGCGCTGTGGGGTCAAGCCTCACCACCTCCTTGCACAGGTTGAGGCTGAAGGCGATATACTCCACCTTGTCCTGCAGTCCACGGCTCTTGACCATGTCCACCACGGCAGCCACACATGCCTTGCCGCGCGCCTCGTCGGTGTGTGTCTTTATCTCGATGATGAGCTTGGTGTTGCCCTCACCGGCCAGGATGTCCAGGAAGTCGCTGAGCTGCGGTATCTTCTCTCCGTTGCCGAGGGTAAGATTCTTCACCTGGTCATAGGTGCTCGTCTCCAGGCGTACCCCACCGAGTGTCGCGTCGTGATTGATCATGACATGTCCGTCAGTGGTAATCCATGTGTCAGTCTCCGAGCCATAGCAACCCAGTTTGATGGCATTCTGCAGCGAGGCACGCGAGTTCTGTGCCGCTCCAGGCGTGTTCCAGTAACCCCGGTGGGCTATCACCCTCATGCCCGTGGGCAGTTGGGCGAGCACGGTCAGGTTGGTGACACCCAGTTCCTGGCTCTTCTCGCCACGCACCAGAGTCATCCTGTACTGGCCTGTCACCAGGTCGGCAGGCAGGCGCAGGAGTGCCCCGTCATCCTGTGTGGTGAGCGTAGCGGTGTAAGTCTTGCTCTTGTCAGAGAGCAGGGAGAGTGTCACCTGGTCGCCCTCGGCAAATCCCTTGCCCCCCACGATATAGGTGCCACCGGCCTTCACGCCCATTCCGCTCAGGAAGTTGACATCCTTCACCAGGCTGGCATCCACCTCGTCGGGATCCACATCCACGCTCTGCCACAGCAGCGACACGTCCTTCTGGGTGAGGGGAGCGTCATAAATGCGTGCCAGCACGATGTTGCCCAGCCAGCCATTGGAGGCCTTCGAGGCACCGTCCGGGTCACCGCCCACACAGAACCAGTTGCTGCCACTGCTGGCGAAACGGAGTTCTCCAGGAGCCGAGATGGTGTTCTTCAGTTCACCGTTGACATACACATAGGCCTTCTGTTCCTCCTTGTTCCACACGCCCACCACATGGTAGTACTGCTTGGGCTGTGGCACGATGCCGCTGGTGGTCCACCTCCAGGTGCTCTTGCCATTGGTGGAGGTGTTGGGCAGGAAGCATATCTCATTCTTGCGTGAGCCACTGGTAGTGGTCACGAGGAAGCCCGTGCCGCCCGCCTGCATGGCCGAGAAGGGCTTGCACTCCTGGTTGGGGATGGTTCCAGAGTAGTCTGGCATGAAGAGGATTTCCAGTGTGTGTCCGTCAGCCAACTTGTTGCGGAACTCCTGGTTCTGCTCAAAGTCGATGCGGTAATAGCCCGATGCCGTGCCAGCCCAGGGGTTTGTGAAGGTGGCCATATAGCGGTTATAGGCCTTGCTGAAGCGCGTGTAGCTGGTGTTGCCCACCAGTTTCACCTCATTCTTCATGGGCGAGACATCCTCGGCCGTGCCGTCCTCATGGAACACCACATCCAGCACGTCGGCCATGGGCAGCGGCTCGGCGAAGACGATGCTGTCTACCTCGCTGGTCTTTGTGCTGTACAGCACCTTCTTGTCCTTGCCATAG
Organism: Opitutia bacterium UBA4654; assembly: GCA_963658045.1. Classification (GTDB taxonomy): domain Bacteria; phylum Bacteroidota; class Bacteroidia; order Bacteroidales; family Bacteroidaceae; genus Physcousia. Next base: position 5,243 of record CAVKOT010000110.1, on the reverse strand, counting down.
ATGACAATCTTCTTCTCGGCCGACGTGCCTTCCACAGCCTGTGCCCACAGGTTGCCGGCTGTCGTGAGCACCGTGCCCCACGCAAGGGCGAGTGCCATGATAAACTGCTTTCTCATACGTCAGTGTATAGTTCTTAGATAAATAATAGTATTACAAAGTTAATACAATATGACCTAACGGCCACCCACATCCGCCATTTTCTTTACCCGCGCGGCCTCATTCGCTGGTGACAGCGGGAAACCTCTCCATCACCTCCTGCGCGCTCACCCGCTGCACGCATCCCTCATACCGGTCTATGGCCAGCGAGGCGGCGATGGCCGCCGACTGCCCCAGCACCATGAAGACTGGCTCCATGCGTATGCTGCCAAAGGCGATGTGCGAGGCCGAGAGGCAGAAGGGCACCAGCAGGTTGGCCGCCTCCTCCTCACGCGGGGTGAGGCTGCGGTAACTGATGTTGTACTTCCCCTTGGGCAGGTGTATCTGCACGTCGCCACAGTTCTTCACCATCCCGTTGACCACATAGCGGCCACAGTTGTGCGAGTCCATGTTGTAGGCTCCCCAGCCCACGGCATCCTCGGCCACGGCATCCTGCTGGCAGTTGGCCTGTGTCATCACATAGCGGCCTATCATGCGGCGCGACTCTCGTATGTAGAGTTGGGGCGTGAAGTGGTCACTCTCGGGGTACTCGTCCCGTGGATAGCCCCACTGGTTGATCTGGTCCCGCACGTTCTGGGGCACCCTGGGGTCACTTGCCACAAACCACAGGAGCCCCTGGGTGTAGGCGAGGTGCTCCCGCTGTATGCGCTCCCTCTGCTTGTACGAAGCCTCGGGATACTGCCAGTTGCAGCCTATCATGTCGGTCGAGAAGGCGTGGTTGTTGTTGATGTCCGTCTTGGTGCGGTTGGTCATGAGGTCCCAGGCAAAGCAGTCCCTGAGATTGTCAGAGTGCCAGGGCTCCACCTCCTTCCAGCGCACGAGCAACTCGTAATGCGTGGAGTCATAGCCCTCGGGGCGCGTGATGGGGATGCGGTTGGCAGGGTCGTTGGTCATGGTGATGCGGAAGTTGTAGGCCTGCACGCGCCTGTCTCCCTCGCCCGTGCGGCCCATCTCGCCCTTCATGATGCCCCACAGGAGGCCGCTCTTGGGGTTGCCCTTCTCGCGGTAGGGGTCCACGCCATCGGGAAACTGGTGCTTGTCGAGCATCTGCACGCCATTGTAGGTCTCGCCATACACGCTGTTGGCCTCCCGTCCCACGGTGTAGGTCACCCCGGCGCGTGCCATCAGGTCACCCTCATAGCTGCAGTCGATGTACTCCAGCGCCTCTACCCTGAGTGCAGCCCTGCCCGCCTGCGAGGCATCCTCCAGCACAATCTCCCTGATACGGTTGGCCTGCTTCCTCACCCTGGTGACGCGCCTCTCCATCCGCACCAGCAGGCTGTCCCCGCGCAGCATGTCCTCATAGGCGGCCAGCGCGACCTTGGGCTCGAAGTCAAAGACCGGCCTGTCCTGCCCATAGCGGCTGCCCACACGGCGGTAGAAGTCCAGCGCGAGCCCCTGTATGATATCGACCTGTCCGATGTCGGTCTTGCCCAGCCCGCCCGTGGTCAGTCCGCCTATGCGTCGCGAGGGCTCCACCAGCACGACACTCTTGCCCGCCCGCCTGGCGGTGAGCGCGGCGATGATGCCGCCCGAAGTGGCGCCATAGACGCAGATGTCAGCCTCGACGCGTCCGCCCTGGTCCCAGGTGCGCACGCCATCGGCAGCCGTCTGGGCAAGGGATGGGATGAGGGTTAACAACGTGGCCAGGAGGCAAGTGCAGAATCTTCTCATAAGTCGGTAACGGGTTAGTGATGGTGGTTAGTAATCAGGTGTTACGGCCCGGGCATCATTGCCATCCGTCCTGGCCATGGAGCGCGTCAGCACCCCCGTGGGAGAGGTCATCATGGTGCCCGGTGGATAAAAAGCAGGCGGGCGTAGGCTGTCCTGTGCCATGCCGCACAGCAGCCTGCGCCCGCCGTCAGGTCTCAGGCCAGCATGGCCTGTGCCAGGAGTTCGAGCTGTGGCAGGTCGGCCTCCTTCATGCGGCTGCGTATGGTCACCTGTGGCTCCACAATCTCGCAGCCCTTCATCTGCTCGATCATCGCCCTCATCACGCGGCCTGCAGTGGGTGCCCAACTGCCGTTCTCCACGATGCCGAAGCGACGCTTCTGGTAATTCTTGATTTGCAGATGGTAGAGGAAGTCGTGCATCACAGGGAACACGCCCGCGTCATAACTGGACGCGGCCACCACCAGGGCGGGGTAGCGGAAGGCATCCTCGATGACCTCGGCCATGTCAGAGCGGCTCAGGTCGGCAAGCACCACCTTTGCGGCACCCCGGTCCCTCAGCATCGCGGCCAGCCGCTCGGCAGCCTCCTTGGTGCCACCGTGTATGCTGGCGTATGCCACCAGCACGCCGTCGCTCTCGGGCTCATACTTGCTCCAGGTGTCATACAGCGTGACTGCGCGGGCCAGGGGCTCGCCCCTGAGCACGGGGCCGTGCAGGGGGCAGATGGCCTGGATGTCGAGTGCGGAGGCCTTGCGAAGCACCCCATGCACCTGCACGCCATACTTGCCGCAGATGTTGAAGTAATAGCGCCTGGCCTCGCAGGCCCAGTCGTCGGTCTCGTTCTGCAGCGCGCCGAACTTGCCAAAGGCATCAGCGGCAAACAGGGTTCCGCTCTGCTCCTCGTAACTCATCAGCACCTCGGGCCAGTGCACCATGGGCGCGCCTATGAAGCGCAGCGTGTGCCTGCCCAGGGGCAGGGTGTCACCCTCCTTCACCGTCCTCAGCCGGCCGTCCAGTTGTATGCCCTCAAAGAACTGGGGCAGCATCTTGGCCGCCTGTGCGCTGCACACGACCTGCACCTCGGGGTAGCGCTCCATCACCTCGGCCACCAGCGAGGCATGGTCGGGCTCCATATGATGCACCACCAGATAGTCGGGCTTGCGGCCATGCAGGGCCTCGCCCAGGTTGTGCCTCCACTCCACGGCCTTGCGCGCGTCGGCGGTGTCCAGGATGGCCACCTGGCTGTCCAGGATGACCCAGCTGTTGTAACTCATGCCCTCGGGCACAACGTATTGGTTCTCAAAGAGGTCAATGTCCAGGTCATCCACACCGATGTACCTGATACCCTCCGAAATGTTCATGTCCATGGTTTACACTCTTTTCTTGTTCACGCAAAGTTACTGATTTTTCGTTTTCCCCGTACTCCTGGGCCTGGGCAAATGTGCCTTTCGCGCTGGTACTGGGGGAGTCAGAGGTAAATTCGTGAGGATGCCCGATTGTCCCATTTGTACTAAAATCTACCCGAAAGAGCGGTTCGTGCCCCCGCACACGCAAGAAAATGTCAGCCTCATGCGCGCTGATATGTGGAAAAGGAATATCTTTGCGGCAACTTAAACCGATAAAACATAAGAGTATGAAAAAGTTTATGACCCTCGTGCTGGCCGCCCTCATGTGTGCCGGCAGTGCCAAGGCTCTGGAGTATGTGCCCCAGCCGGGCTTCAGTGTACAGGGACTCTTCGGCATGAACATCAGCAATTTCCGTCAGGTCAACTCGAATGTGGATGGCATTACCGACCCCAAGGCGGGCTTCAATGTGGGCATCCGTGGCGAGTACATGCTGCCCTCATGCTACGGCGTGTTTGTCAACCTGGGCGTGGGCTACACCATGAAGGGTGCCAAGATGGACCTCCTCACAGATGTCCAGGGCGCGAGCTGCACCGTGAAGTACCGCCCCTACTACATCGAGATTCCCCTGCATGTGGGTTACCGCTACAACGTGCTGGAGAACCTGGGCGTGTATGCCGACTTCGGCCCATACTTCGCCATCGGCGTGAACGGCAAGACGAAGTATGACTTCGACAGCGATGCCGTGGAGGACTATTCGCACAAGTTCTTCCGCAGCGACAAGAATGACTTGGGCAACATCCAGCGTTACGACTTCGGCCTGGGCTTCCGCGTGGGTGCGGAGTATGCCAACCACCACTCGCTCACATTCAGTTTCGACTGGGGCCTGACCGACATGTACCGCGACAACTACCGCCGCAAGTTCTTCCAGGAGCACAACTGGGAGCTCGCCAAACTGAAGAACTTCAACGCGGGCATCACCTACGGCTACCGCTTCTGAGGCACTCCCACGGGAGACCGCACCTAATCGCAGGGGGCGCACCACCGGCACGATGGCCGTGGGTGCGCCCCCTGCGCGTGCATGCCCCCTCACCTCCCAGGGAGGGGGAAGGCTGACGGGCGAAAACATGCATGCCCCTGCGTGAGCCATCGCATGCCCCTGTGTGGATGGTCGCATGCCCCTGCATAAGCCAACGCAGCGCACTGCATAATTTAGTGCAGTGCGCCGCGTCGTTTCCTGGATGGGGGAATGGGAAATCAGAGGGGGTACTCCTCGAAGGCGTAGAGTTGCGTGCTCAGGTAACGCTCACCCGTGTCGGGCAGCAGGGCCACGATGCGCTTGCCCTTGTTCTCGGGACGCTGGGCCAACTGCAGGGCCGCATAGGCTGCGGCACCCGAACTGATGCCCACGATGAGTCCTTCGTAGAGCGAGAGCTCGCGTCCCGTGAGGATGGCGTTGTCGTTGCTCACCTGGATAATCTCATCGACCACCTTGCTGTCATAGGTCTGCGGCACAAAGCCCGCGCCTATGCCCTGTATCTTGTGCGCGCCAGGCTGTCCGCCGCTCAGCACGGGGCTGCTCTCGGGCTCCACGGCCACTATCTTGACATTGGGGTTGTGCTTCTTCAGCGCGCGGCCCACTCCAGTCACGGTGCCACCTGTGCCCACTCCGGCCACGAAGATGTCCACCTGTCCGTCCGTGTCCTGCCAGATTTCCTCACCCGTGGTGCGCTCGTGCATGTCGGGGTTTGCGGGATTGACAAACTGTCCCAGGATGACTGCTCCGGGTGTCTCCTCCTTGAGGCGGTTGGCCTCCTCGATGGCACCCTTCATGCCCTTTGCGCCCGAGGTGAGCACCAGTTTGGCACCAGCGGCGCGCAGGAGGTTCTGTCGCTCACGGCTCATGGTCTCTGGCATCACGATGATGGCCTCGTACCCCTTGACGCGGCTTATCCATGCCAGGCCCACGCCAGTGTTGCCGCTTGTGGGCTCGATGATGACGCTGCCGGGCTTCAGGATGCCCTTCTGCTCAGCGTCCTCTATCATGCCCAGGGCGATACGGTCCTTCACGC
>CAVKOT010000109.1:0-9452 GCA_963658045.1 Opitutia bacterium UBA4654 | reverse complement strand
GGAGTGGGTGTGCCGCCTCTTCGGCTGCACCGACCGCCTGCTGCCGCTCGCCTGCTCCTACCTGCGCTGGATAGCCCTGCTCATGCCCTTCAACATGTTTGGCATCACGGCCACGTTCATGGTGCGCCTGGACGGCTCGCCACGCTATGCCATGGTGGTCAACTGCAGCATAGCGGCACTCAACATCCTGCTTGACTGGCTCTTCGTCTTCCCCCTGCACATGGGACTTGAGGGAGCGGCACTGGCCACCGCCCTCTCCTTCGGTGCGGGCGCGCTGCCCGTCGCCTACTATATCACGCGCCTGTCACGCAGCGTACACCTGTGCCGCATCAAGCTGTCGGCCACCAGCCGCCGCCTCACGCTGCGCAACCTGGGCTACCAGTGCCGCATAGGCTTCTCGGCCATGCTGGGCGAGGTGGCCATCTCGTCGGTGCTCGTGGTGGGCAACTACACCTTCGTGAGCCGCCTGGGCGAGGATGGGGTGGCAGCCTTCTCGGTGGCCTGTTACTGCCTGCCCATCGCCTTTATGATGGGCAACGCCATCGTGCAGAGCGTTCAGCCCATCGTGAGCATCGCCTATGGCCAGGGCAACAACCAGCGCATGCGCTCCGCCACACGCCTGGCCGTGGGAACCGCAGTGTGCACCGGCCTGCTGGGCTTGCTCCTGCTGGCCCTTGGGGGAGGCTTCGTGTCGGCCACGTTCCTGCCCACCGAATCACGTGCCTTCGCCATCTGCTGCCACGGGCTCCCGCTCTTCGCCCTGGCCTTTCTGTTCATCACGGTCAACATTGTGCTCATCGGCTACATGCAGAGCACCGAGCAGAGCACGGCGGCCACCCTCTTCACCCTCCTGCGCGGCTTTGTGCTGTGCGTCCCCAGCTTCGTCATGCTGCCCCCTGTGGTGGGTAACGACGGACTGTGGCTGGCACTGCCCCTGGCCGAGGCACTCACCACCCTGTGCATCGTGGTGGCCTGGCGCACCAGGAAGTTTGCGCCCCAGCCATCCCCCAAGGATGATGAGTGCCAGACGGGAATGGGCCAATAACCCCTCACCCTGCACAGCACGCCACACGATGCCCTGCCGACGCCCCTTCTGACGCATGCCGCTGCATGTGGCATCGCAGGGGCATGCGATGATGGACGCAGGGGCATGCGATGGCCATCGCATGCCCCTGCGTCCTGGCACCCACCTTACCATACCAAACGAGGGCAGCCCGCCATGGTGATTTCCACGGCAGGCTGCCCTCGCTGTCACTGGCAGGCCAGGAAGGTCAGGTCAGGGATATAGCAGGTAAGGCCTGCGCTGGCGCAGGTAACGCTTGACCCCACCCCTCCAGGTGCGGCGTATCTGCCGCTCGCTGGCACCAGCCTCTATCATCTGCCGCACCCGGGGCGTGCCCATCAGCAGGTCAAAGAAATGGGCGCGCGGGCCGAAGAACTCCTCCCCCGAGGGCATCCGCCTGTAAGCGTCCAGCACATACTCCAGATGTATCCTGTCCCACCGCTCCAGTTTGCCCAGGGGCAGCGACGAGAGGTCCACCCCATGGCACACCTCACCCACCAGGGGCGGGTTCTTGGCCCCAGGCACACTGCGTGGCGTGAAGGTGAAGCGGCATCCCGTGAGCGAGGGATGGCCATACATCTGGAAGGGGTGCTCCGTGCCACGCCCCAGCGAGAGGGTCGTGCCCTCGAAGGGACAGATGCTGGCATAGAGGTAGATGCTGCGCATGTCGGGCAGGTTGGGGCTTGGGGCTACGGGCAGGGTGTAGAGCGTGTGGTGGGTGTAGCCCGCACAGGGGACGACCGTAAGGTCACAGGGATGCTGCACCCAGCCCTCGCCCTGCGCCATCGTGGCCAGTTCGCCCAGTGTGAGACCATGCACCACGGGGATGGGCAGCGCGCCCACGCCGCTGTGCAGCGAGTCCTCCAGGATGGGGCCGTCAGCATAATGGCCTGTGGGATTGGGGCGGTCCAGCACGACGACCCGCCTGCCCGTCTGGCCGCAGCGGTTCATCAGCTGCAGCATGCTTATATAATAGGTGTAAAAGCGCAGGCCCACGTCCTGGATATCGACCACCAGGACATCAAAGGCACGCATGATGGAGTCAGCGGGCCCCGTGCTGCCCCCGTCATAGAGAGAGCGTATGGAGATGCCCGTGGGCCCATCCACCGAACTGGCCACATGCTCGCCCGCGTCGGCAGTGCCACGAAAGCCATGCTCCGGGCCGAAGAGCGTGGTGACCCGCACCCCATGGGAAATCAGGCGGTCAAGTGTGTGCCGCCCCTGGCTATCGACCCCCGTCTGGTTGCTGAAGAGGGCCACCCTGTGGCCGCGAAGCAGAGGCAGGTAGAGCGAGTCGCACTCGCAGCCCAGGAGCAGTGTGGAGTCGGCATGGCGCAGGCGCGCCCCGGCTGGCAGGCAAATGGCCAGCATGAGGAAAAGGATGAGGAGGCGCACCGTGCCGAATGGGCATCGGGTGGCCTCCAGGGAGTGTTTCCTACAGAAATTCATCGGGAAAAGTGGGATGGGTAAAACGTGTGGGGCGGGAAATCGCATGCGGGTGCCCCTGGCTGGCATGCGCCCCTGGCAAGCCCCCAGGAGGCCAGGAGTCGTCAGAAGGCCTTGCGGTAGCGGTCCTCGTCCTTGTCCTCCAGCATGGACAGGTAACTGGTGTAGCGGCTCTGGGCGATGCGGTGCTCCTCCACGGCGCGCAGCACGGCACAACCCGGCTCATGCGTGTGGGTGCAGTCGGCAAAGCGGCACTCCTGTCCCACCTGGAATATCTCGCGGAAGTAATGGGCCACCTCGGTGCGCTCCATGTCGAAGGTTCCGAAGCCCTTGATGCCCGGTGTGTCGATGAGCGCGCCTCCCTGGGGCAGGAAAAACATCTGTGAGAAGGTGGTGGTGTGCATGCCCGTGTGGTGGGCCGCGCTTATCTCGGCCGTGCGCGCTCCCGCGTCAGGCAGCAGCGCGTTGAGCAGTGTGCTCTTGCCCACACCGCTGTTGCCGCTGAGCAGCGTGGTCTTGCCCTGCAGATGGGAGCGCACCTCGTCGAGCCCCGTGCCCTGCTTGGCACTGAGGCACAGGCAGGTGTAACCCAGCGATGAATAGAGGTGGCACAGGGCCTGCAGGTAACGCAGTTCGTCGGGTGAGCAGAGGTCCACCTTGTTCATAAGCAACAGCACGGGCACGCGGTAAGCCTCGGCACTGGCCAGGAAGCGGTCGATGAAGGTGGTGCTCACCTCGGGGTGCGACACCGTCACGAGCAAGGCCGCCTGGTCGATGTTGGCCGCGATGATGTGGCTCTGCTTTGAGAGGTTCGAGGCGCGGCGTATGATATAGTTGCGGCGGTCGGCAATCTCGGTGATGAGAGCCGTCTCGCCGTCGGCCCCGGGCGTGATGGTCACACGGTCGCCCACCGCCACGGGGTTGGTGCTGCGTATGCCCTTGAGTCGGAAGTTGCCCTTCACCTTGCACTCGAAAGTCTGGCCGCAGTCCGTGAGGACCACGTACCAGCTTCCGGTGTTCCTTGTTACGAGACCCTGCTGAGTCATCTGGCTCAGACGGTCATTATCTCCTTGGTCTTGGCGGCCAGCAGCTCATCGATTATGCGGATGTACTTGTCGTGCACCTTCTGCAGCTGTGCCTCGCCGTCCTTCTCGGCATCCTCGGCCAGCCCGTCCTTGATGGCCTTCTTGAGGCGGTCGATAGTTTCACGCCTGGCATTGCGCACGCTTATCTTGGCCTGCTCCTCCTCCTTGCCACACTGCTTGGCCAGCATCCTGCGCCTCTCCTCGGTGAGTGGCGGGATGGACAGCCTGATGATCTCACCGTTGTTGTCTGGCGTGATGCCCAGGTCGCTGTCCAGGATGGCTTTCTCTATGATGCGGAACATGCTCTTGTCCCATGGCTTGATGGCAATGGTGCGCGCGTCGGGGGTGTTGATGGCGGCCACGTTGTTGAGCGGAACCATGCTGCCGTAGCTATCTACCCTGATTCCGTCCAGGATCTTGATGTTCGCCTTGCCTGCACGGATGTGCGCCAGCGAATCCTCCAGGTACATCACGGCCTCTTCCATACGCTCCTCGGCCTGTGCCAAAGTCTCTTTTACGTCTATCATAAATAGGTCAGGTTTTAATGTTGTTGCCTCTGTGAACTATAATTTATGAGCAAAAGTAGGCTATTCCATGCAAAAAAACAAGGCAGAGGGGCACAAATGCTGTTTTTTATGTGTACATTTGTGAGACAATAGTGCCGTTTTGCGATGGAAACCGATAAAAGGATAGACGAACTGCTGAGCAGACTGAAGCCCATCACGCTGGAGCAGATGTCTGGCATCCGACTGATGAACAGGACGGACACCAAGTTCGTGACCAGCAAGGAGAAACTGGCCGAGCTGCTTGACATGGCACAGGGGGAGTATTATGCCCAAAGCATCGACGGGAGCATGATAGCCCATTACATGACCACTTACTGGGACACCCCTGACCACCTCTTCTACCTGGAGCACCACAACGGGCACTCACCCCGGCAGAAGGTGCGCGTGAGGACTTACCTGGACAGCGACATCACCTTCCTGGAGGTGAAGACCAAGAACAACCACGGACGCACGAAGAAGAAGCGGGTGGAGGTGCCCTGCCAGCAAATCGATGCCGAGAATGGCAACGAGGAGTTCCTGCAGGGACTCGTGCACAAGGGACTGGATGACATACACCCCACGGTGCGCAACCAGTTTCACCGCATCACGCTGGTCAACTATGGCAAGACGGAGCGGCTCACCATCGACTTCGACGTGCAGTTCCACAACATGGAGACAGGGCTGGATGCCCAGACCGGCGACCTGGTCATCATCGAGCTCAAGCGGGACGGCAATGTCGCCAGCCCCGTGCTGGACATCCTCAGGAGGCTGCGCATCAAGCCCTCGGGCTTCAGCAAGTACTGCATAGGGAGCGTGATGACCAACAGCACGCTCAAGCACAACCTGTTCAAGCCCAAACTGACCACGCTGAGCCGCCTCTCGGGGACACGTCTGAGCGTGGCCGGATGCGGGCTGGCACAAGGCACGCAAGCACATCCAACACAAAACATATAACTAACTCACAAGACTGATATGGACTTCTTTGCCGACATCAACAACCGTATGGCCGAACTGATAGGGATGACCTTCTTTGACCCCAAGCAGTTCGTCTCCCTCGTCATACGCTTTATCATCAACTTCATTGTGGTCGCCATCATCGCGCGCTACTTCTATTTCCCCAAGAGTAACCGCCGTGACTACATGTTTGTATTCATCATCATGTCCATCAGCATCTTCATGCTGGTGACCCTGATGGAGGGCGACGTGATGAACACGGGCGCGGCGCTGGGCCTCTTCGCCATATTCGGCATCATACGCTACCGCACCGAGGCTGTGCCCATCAGGGAGATGACCTACCTGTTCATGCTGGTGGCCGTGAGTGTGGTCAACGCCATGGGACGTGCCGAGTACCACCCCAAGAATGACTACTGGTCGGGTATCGGGCTGATGACCATCGTCTTTGCCAACCTGATGTTCATCATGCTGGCGTGGCTCTTTGAGAGCAGCAAGCTCGTCAACAGCAACTGCAGCAAGTACATCAAATATGACAACGTGGCCCTCATAGCGCCCGACAAGCGCGAGGAACTGAAGGCCGACCTGGAGAAGCGCACGGGTCTGAAGATACTCAAAGTGGAGGTGGGCATGATAGACTTCCTCAAGGACAGTTGCCTCATACGCATCTACTATGATGACCCGAAGGACCGGGGCAACAGCATCGAGCAGATGACACGCATGCCCAGATAAGGGAGAGAGCGAGAGAGAATGTTGTTTCACACATTATATATACGTACAATGAGAAAGACCCTGCTGATACTGCCACTGATGGCACTATTGCCCACCGCTGCCCAGGCTGAGGGAAGCGACGACGGGGCCTTATGGACGGAGATAGGCATACAGAAGTCTATGGGCAAGCAATGGAAGGTGGGCCTCGAGACCGAGATGCGCACCCAGAAGGAGGCGCGCTGGTCCATCGGCGCCAATGCCACATACAAGCCTGTCAAGTACCTGCGCCTGGGAGCCGCCTACAACTTCCTCTACCGCAAGAGTCCACAGACCGACAAACCGCACTACAGCAAGGACGAGGACCACGAGTATGACGGGTTCAACCGCAACGAGAAATACTGGTCACCCCGGCACCGCATCAGTATAGATGCCACCGGCACCGTAAAAGTGGGCGGCTGGCTGCGCCTCTCACTGAGGGAGCGTTACCAGTTTACCCACCGCATGGAGGCCAACTACACCAGGACGAAATACAGGTGTGAGCAGAAGTATGGGACTGGCGGTTACTACTTTGAGTGGGATGACCCCGAGAGCGAGGAGCGCACCAAGCCGGCCGAGAGTGACCACATGCTGCGCAGCAGGCTCAAGCTGGAGATGGACAAGAAGCACTGCCCGTGGAGCCCATTCGTCTCAGTGGAGGCACATAACAGCCTGAACAGCGGGCAGAAACTCAATCTGGAGAAGGTGCGCACGGGCATCGGCTGTGAGTACAAGATAAACAAGCGGAACAGCCTCTCGCTCGCCTACATCCTCACAGCCAACATACATGACGACGAGGACAACCACGAGCGGCTGCACGAGCGTGTGCACGCGGTGAGCATAGGCTACCAGCTGGACTTGTGACCCAGAGAACAAGAGACAAGAAACGCATATCCATAAAACAAAAAAAATACAACTATGAAAAAGGCATTCATACTGGCTGCCGCCGCACTGCTGAGCACAGCACCCATGGTGGCCGATGACTACAACTACCTCACTGTGACCTGCACCAACGCAGAGCAAAGCATCTCGCTGCCCACAGTGCAGAAGATAACCTTCACCGACGGCAACGCCGTGGTGACCGCATCTGACGGACAGACCTACACCTATCCGCTCAGCGAACTGCAGAAGATGTCCTTCACCGCCAACGCCACTGCCATCAAGGCACTGCCCACCCAGGAGAAGAACCTGACCTACAAGGGCGGAACGCTGAACGTGAGCGGCACGGGCATGCTGTACATCTACAACGCGGCCGGCGTGCTGGTGCAGATGGCACAGGTGCAGGACGGCGCGCGCATCAACCTGGGTACACTTCCCAAGGGCATCTATGTGGCCAGCATGGGACAGCAGACCATCAAGATAAAGAAGTAACGCACCCATTCACAAGGCACTACACACAAGGAGGCACCACATGAAGAGGACTATCCTATCTGCCCTCTGCCTGGCTGCGGCCATGACTGCCGGGGCGCAGCAGTACATGCGCATCTGGCAAGGGAAGAGCAACACACGCGTTGCACTGCAGGACATCACCTACTCGGCTGACGGCTCGACACTGACGGCAGGCGGGAAGCAGTACAGCACGGCAAGCATCGACAGCATCACCATGGTGCATGTCATCACCGTCACCTACCAGGACGAGAAGGCCACAGTGGATGTGGGACACGCTCCCGGAGTGACCTGCACCGTGAGCGGAGCCGACGTGAGCATCGTGAGCACCAATGTGGCACAGGAGTTGGAGGCCGTGCTTGAGGGCACGAGCACCAACGGATCGCTCACCTACAAGGGCCCGCTGAAGTGCAAGTTCACCCTCAATGGACTGAACCTTACCTCCACCCATGGCGCAGCCCTTGACATCCAGTGCGGCAAGCGCGTCGAGCTCATCCTGGCCAACGGCACACAGAACACACTGGAGGATGCGGCAGGAGGCACCCAGAAGGCTGCCCTCTACTGCAAGGGGCACATGGAGATAGAGGGCGGAGGAACCCTCACCGTGAGCGGCAACACCCGCCACGCCATAGCCACCAAGGAGTATCTGCAACTGAAGAAGTCAACAGGCAACATTGTCATTCGCAAGGCTGCCGCCGATGCCTTCCACATCGGACAGTACCTGCTCATGAGCGGAGGCAACATCACCATTGACGAGAACACGGCCTGTGACGGCATACAGGTGGAGACCATGCTGCTGGATGACAACCTGACCCCGAACCCCGACAAGGAGGACAACGGCAAGATATTCATCAAGGGCGGAACCATCAACGCCATCATCGCCCATGAGGACTACAAGGGCATCAAGAACGATGAGGGTGACGTGACCATCAGCGGAGGCAACATCAGCATCAAGGCCAACGGCAACGGCTCACGAGGCATACAGACGGACGGAAACATGACCATCGGTGACGAGGACGGGACAACCATCATCAACATCGAGGCCAACGGCGCACGATGCACCGCGACCGAGGATGCGTCAGACCCTCACCGCTGCATGGGCATCAAGGTGGAGAAGAACCTCACCGTGACGGGAGGCACTACCACGGTGACAAACACGGGAAAGAAGGCGCGTGGCATCAGAGTCGGCGGCACATACACCAGGACTGGCGGCACCGTGAACTCTGCCGAGTGTAATTAGTAACGCCTGGGGAAGGAAACGACCACGCCCCTCAGGCATGCACACAAACAGCCAGAACTTATCATCCCCTCCCCTCTTGCAAAAGACGGGGAGGGGATTTCATTATCAGCCGAAGGCTTGCGTGTGTGGTGTCCTTGGCGTACCTTTGCACCGAGAAAGACAAGTGGAGGGAAACGCATGAAACGCAAGACCGTAATACTGACCCCGCTGCCCGACGAACTGCGGCGCAGCCTGATGCCCGCTCTGCTGGGACTGGACTCTGTGCAGGACATCTACCAGGCGGCTGACCATGCAGAACTGGCCGCACTCATCCACCGTTTCCCCAACGCACTGGTGCTGATGGACCTTGAGGGACGTGACGAGGCCAAGGCTGCCACAGTGAAGGCTCTGCTGGAGTCACTCACGCTGCACCAGCCACAGAAACTCACACCCACCGAGCAGGAAATACTGCGCCTCATAGCCCTGGGACACAGCGTGAAGGAAATCGCAGCCATGAGGTACAACAGCGAATACACCATCAGCACACACAAGAAGAACATCTTCAGCAAACTGGGAGTCAACAACGCGCATGACGCCACCAAGTATGCCCTGCGCACAGGGCTCATTGACCTGGTGGAGTACTACATCTGACCCACGGCCCACAGCGTGTTCCTGCCTTCCGCACCGCTATATGCCAGAGGGGTGACATGGCGGCATATACCCATCCTGCCCTGCCTGGAGAGGCAACATCACAAAAGCACATGATAAAATACGCCTGTGAATTTTTGTGAAACTCTTTGCGGCAACTGATTTATGCACTATATTTGCACCCCGAACAGAGAAGATTGTGATATACTGATGGAAGCTAAGGAGTCATTACAGAAACTGGCCACGGCCATGCTTGAGGCACAGATACCCATACCCCGGCAAACCCTGATAGAGTTCCTGACTGGCAAGGAGTCCAACGAGACGAGCGAGATGCGACTTGACGAGATGGAGTCCTTCGGCAT
>CAVKOT010000108.1:962-9479 GCA_963658045.1 Opitutia bacterium UBA4654 | reverse complement strand
TCGTGGGTTAGGACGTTGTGATGTGAAATTGGAAGAGGGGAAAGGAGGACTCGAATGAAAGAACTGCAATTCAAGTGTACGTTGCTGTCTGATGTCATATTGAACCAGAAGGCAGCCACGGAAGGGGCCAATGCCACGCTTGACTTTATTCCGGGCAATACATTCCTTGGGCTTGTTGCAAAGCATTATGATGACTTCGGTGACAAGGCTCTGGAAGTGTTTCATAGTCGCGAGGTGAGATTTGGCGATGCTCATCCTGTGTGTAGCTGTAAAAGCAATATGCGTACTTTGCATGTACCAGCCCTGTTTTTTCATCCCAAGTTGAAGAGTGCCAGCGAGGAATGTTATGTCCATCACCTGTATGACAAGAGCAAGGATGAAAGTCACCTGCAGTTGAAGCAATGCAGGGATGGATTCTATGCCTTTGTGGAAGGACAGGGGCAAGGGCAGGGGGTGGAGAAGTCCTTTGCCCTCAAGTCTGCCTATGACCGTGAGAGGCGCAGGGCCAAGGATGAGTGCATGTTTGGTTATGAGTCGCTGGATGCGGGACAGGAGTTCTTGTTTAGCGTTGAGGTGGATGACGAGTCTTTGGCTGACAGCATCTGCCAGTATCTTGTGGGAGAGCATCATGTGGGCAGGTCAAAGACCGCACAATATGGCTTGGTGAAGATAGAAGAAGTGGAGTTTAATGATGTGGAGTCCAGGGATTCAGATGGAAAAGAGAATGTAACAGTATATGCAGACTCCCGTCTTATCTTCTTTGACGAGAATTGTGAGCCAACTTTTCAGCCCACGCCTAAGCAACTGGGCATTGAGGATGAAAAGGCCTGTATAGAGTGGAGCAAGTCCCAGGTTCGCCCTTTTCAGTACGCACCCTGGAATGGGAAGCGTGCTGCGAGGGATGCTGACCGCTGTGGCATTGAGAAGGGAAGTGTGTTCGTGGTGAGCATAAGCAAGAAACAAACATTCAAGTCGCAGTATGTGGGCTCGTATTGCAATGAGGGATTTGGTAAGGTCATCTACAATCCGGATTTCCTTGAGGCAGAAAGTGACACCAATGGAAGGGCCAAGTATCATCTACAGTCTTTTGGAGAAAAGTACGAGACAAACGAAGAGGAAGGGAATGGCTCAAAGGAAGCCCCAACACTCCTTCTCAACTATTTGGAGAAAGCCCAAAAGACAGAGGCAGTTGACCAGTTCATTTATGAGCGGGTTAATGGCTTCGTGGAAAACCATAAAAGTAAGTTCTCCAGCGACAGCTTTGCCTCACAATGGGGTGCTATTCGTAGTATAGCCATGCAATACCAATCCTATGATAAGATAAAAAAGGAACTCTTTGATAAGAAGGAAAAAGGCAAAGATGGCAAGGATAAACCAATTGCATATCTGACTCATGGAGTTGCTAAAGACAAATGGAATAAGCTGAGACGAAAAAAGGTTCTTGAAGATTTCTTACAGAAAATCCACAGCGTAGAGGGCATCTATGGAGACATCACCTCCAAGGCACTCGTCAACCTTGCATCAGAGATGGCAAAGCAATGCAAACAGAAATAATTGATTATGGAAGAGAAGACATACAGATACAGGCACTTGGCACGTGTCACAGTGGAGGCCGACACTCCAATTGCCATAGGCACAGGGAGTAAGGACATATTCACGGACGCGCCTGTGATTAGGGACATCAACGGACTTCCCTATATTCCTGCAACCTCCATGGCAGGAGTTATACGTCATGCCCTGGGCATCGCAGATAACGAGGAAGGTATTTTCGGACACCATGACAAGAGAGGTGGGCTTGGCTCCATGATTGTTTTCACCGATGCCGTGATGATGGGCAAGGATGGCAAGGTGCTGGACGGCATACAAGAGATACCAGAGGGGGACGAATTCTATGACCACTACCGCGAACTCAACATCCGTCAGCATGTGCGTATCTGTCCTAAGGGCGTGGCTGATGACAATGGTAAGTTTGATAATGAGGTCGTGTATAAGGGTACCCGCTTTGTCTTTGAGATAGAACTGGTTTCATGCAAAGAACGTGAGGAGGCTTACGAGCAGGCTTTGTCTGCCCTCTATGGCGAGGCTTTCAGAATAGGAGGTGGCACCAGGTGTGGCTATGGCAAACTGAAAATCATTAGTTGTAAGCGCGCGACCTTGGACTTGGAGAAAATGGAGGACTTGGATGCGTATGTGAAGAAGTCTTCCTGCCTGGCCTCCTGTTGGGAACATTTCAAGGAGGTCGATGTACCCACAGCACCCACAGCATCTACAGGAGAATGGGTGAAATATACCTTGCACCTGCAGCCCAGGGATTTCTTCCTGATAGGTTCGGGCATGGGTGATGAAGAGGCCGACAATACACCTATGAAGGAACTGGAGGTGGAGTGGGATAAGGAAGGAAAACCACAGTTTTCAAAGAAGAGGGTACTCATTCCTGCTTCGTCTGTCAAGGGAGCCTTGGCTCACCGTACGGCTTATTATTACAACAGGAGCGTCGGGAACTTTGCAGACAATATGGATAAAGACCAACGGGATCGTTGTGTGGGAAGCAAAAACAAGGCCGTGTCGGACATATTTGGTCGCGTAGAAGTAAAAAAAGAATCCAAGGACAGCAAACGAGGGGAGATTATCTTGAGTGATGTTTTTGGCAGCAAGGATGACTACAAAGTGTTTCATCATAACAAGATAGACTATTTCACTGGTGGAACGATAGATGGCGCACTCTTTCAGGAGAAGAGCGTGTATGGCAAGGGTGACACTTATGATTTGGAAATTTTAGTGAGCAAAGAGGCCCTTTCTGATGATAAAGTGAAGGAGGCATTTGAAAATAGCCTGCATGACCTTTGTGATGGACTTTTGCCTTTAGGTGGAGCCACAGGCAGGGGAAATGGAATCTTTGAAGGACAACTTTTTAAGGACGGTGAGTTATGTGCAAGATAGAATCAGCAAAATACGAGGGTTACATCTGGTATAGTAACCAGAAAGCCCCAAATGTATATGACGGAGAGAAAATGGTGGAAGAGATGGTGCTGGACAAGTACTCCACCCCATTCATTATCGAGGGAAACCTGTGGGATAAGGAGCATAACCTGTCTATTATGATTAGATATGTAGATGGTGCGTATCTGATTCGTCGGACAAAAGTCTCTGAGGATGTACTTAATGGAACATCTTGTGATGCGATGCTGGAGAAGAACCTGAAGGTGGCTACGACTGTCAAGGAGTATCTGCCCCATCCCAGCATAAAGGATGTGGATGCCTTGCGCTTCCTGCAATATTGGGAGCCGAAGGAGGATGAGTCTTGCGAGGGCATGCCTGTCCTGCAGCCATCCAAACTTGTGTTTATAGGATTTAAGAAATAAGGAGGTAGATTATGGAAAAGATAACTGCACCCTATAATTTTGTTCCACTGAACAAATATGTCTATTGCCCAGACTGGGCAGATCAAGTGTCTCAGGACATTCCTTTCAGCGACGGAGAAGATGGTTACATCGAAGTGACCTGGCGTAATGTATCACCATTGTGCATCCGTGATGCCTCTGCGGGTAAAGACGGATATTCCATGCACATCATGCAGCCCGATGGTTCCCGCCTGTATTTTCTCCCAGGATCAAGTCTGAGAGGAATGCTGCGCAACACGCTCAATATAATGAGCTTTGGCAAGATGGAGCAATATGACAACCGATTCTTTGGACATCGGGAGTTTGATACTAAGAAGCCCCAAGGGAAAAAGTATCAGGATGAGATGGCTAAAGCCTTAGTGGGCTGGCTTCATAAAGACGAACAGAAGGATGACAAATATGTGCTGTATCCTTGTGATGGGAAATTCGAAAAGATTCGTATTGAAGAAGTCTCAAAGTTGTATCCTGGGTACGAAGATAAACAATCTTCATGGGAGAGGAATGCGTACATACAGCGAAAAAGTGGAGAATATTTCCCTATAATTTGGGAAGGCTTACGCCTCTTCGCAACAGGACAGATGCGTAATGCCAAGAATCCTCAGAAAGGGAAACTGCATGAGTTGCTTATTCCCCAACCCAATTGTGGAGAAGAAAGGCAAATCCATTTGAACGAAGATGTCGTAAGGGAGCTCTTTACAGTTTATGAGCCTTCTCCCGATTTTGATGAGTTTAAGAAACTCCTGGACAGTGGTACGGATATCCCTGTTAGTTATATCAAGGAAGGGGAGAACGTAAAAGCGGTTGGCCTGGGACGTATGTTCCGTTATCCATATAAGCATAGTGTGAAATCATTGGTGGAAAATGAACAGCCTCACGAAAGTAAGTTGGATTTGTGCGAAACGATTTTCGGCAGGATTGACAAGAACGATAGTGTCAAGAGTCGGGTACAGATAGGAAATGCCTTTGCTGCAAAGCCAATTTGTATAGAAGAGTGCGCCAAGGTAAGTGGAGTACTTGGCACTCCCAAACCGTCTTTTTATCCCCTGTACTTGAAGCAGACTGGGAATTCTTATGAGACATACGATGATGGTAGTGGCATTGCTGGGCGGAAGTTATACAGGACTCATAAAGGGAACTCTGTTGTTGCTTTGCCCCAGGGCAATGGAAATCCAAAAACTATGACTCATTTCATTCCCATTCCCGCAGGACAGGAATTCAAGATGCGCATCAATGTACACAATCTGCGTAAGGTGGAGATTGGTGCCTTGCTTTCTGCCATTACTCTGTATGAAAATCGCGGTGTATTTCATAATATAGGTAGTGCGAAGGGGTATGGATATGGCAAACTGGAATGCGTGAACTTGTCTCACCCCCTTTTGAAATACAGTACAGAAGAATACCTTAAAAGATTTGAATACGAAATGACAGTTTGGGCAAAGGAGGAATGGAGTAAGACCGAGCCGCTACAATATTTGTTGGCAATAGCATCCGAGCACGAGGATGGTTGTCTCCGTATGATGGAAATGGATAAAGAGAAGTCTCCAATTGGGAAGAATGAATATGATTTCTATTCAAAAAACACTAATTTTAGCAAGCTGACGGAGCCCTTGATAGTATCACGTTCTTTCCTGACGGAAGAAGACAGAAGTCGTTTTGAGGAGGAGAGGCGGGAGCAGGAAAACAAACAGCGACTGCGACAAAAGGCGGAGATGAAGTTAAAATTTAGAGACGAACATAAGGCTCGATATGATGAGGTTGACAGACAGGAAAAAGAAGAAAATCATGCCAAGGCTCTTCAGATATTGAATCCATTGATATCAGACTTGCTTAATCGAGGACTGGATACAGAGGAAGAGAATACTTGGCTTAGAAAAATCGAGCATCTGCAAGACGTTGTAGAAAAAGAAGCGCAGGAGGCACAAGAAGAGGAAAGGAAAAAAGAAAAGGCAGAAATGCTGGATAAGGGACTGGCCTATTTCCTTGATGAGAAATGTAAGGAGAGGACCTGGAGAATGTGTGAGGACAGACTGGATAAGAAATGGTTGAAGGCCAAGGGAATCACTTCCTTGTCAGAAGAGGAACTACCGCTTTTGGAGAATACAATTAGAAGATTGCATGCATCTCCCGACAAGAAGGAAAGCAAGGAATGGACGAAGCCATTTGAGCAAAGCAAGATCTGGAGTCAGATAGCCAAGTACCTTGGTGATGAGCATGCTCAGAATCTCTATAAAGAGTTGGTGAAATGAGTAGAACAGGGCTGAAGTTTGCGATTGCGGAGTTCTCTATTCCTTTGTCAGAAAGGGAGATTCCTTTGTTTAGGGGAGCCATGCTGCATGCAGCTCGGGCCTATTCCCCTCTCTTTCACGACCATCTGGGTGAAGGATTCCGCTACCGCTATCCATTGATTCAATACAAGGTGATAAATGGCCGTGCCGCTGTGGTCTGTCTGGAGGATGGTGCTGAAGTGATGAGGCAATTTTTGAAAGAAAACCGCTCACGTCAGGTGAGGATAGGCCAGCGCATGGAACTTCTGCAAGTGGTGGGTGGCTATGAGGATGTATTGACGATGGATATCTGTGAGAGTGGGGAAGAGCAGACCTACACGATACGCCGCTACCTTCCCCTCAACCAGGAGAATTATGAGCAGTACAAGCGTATGGACAGCCTCGATGAGCAATATGCGCTGATAAGAAAATGCCTGGTTGGCAACATCCTGTCTATGGCCAAGGGGCTGGGCGTGTTTTTCGAGCAAGAAGTAAAGGTCACGCTCCTAAGGGTAGAGAAAGAACATATATATAGGTATAAGAAAGTAAACATGACGGGATTTGACCTGAAGTTCAGGACCAATGTCAAGTTGCCAGAGTATGCTGGCTTGGGCAAGGGCGTGAGTCTGGGCTTCGGGGTAATCTCTCGCAAATGATAAATATTTATGGCAAAGGTGTTGATTTCGTTTCTGGGTACAGGTAGCCTTGAAAAAGGAAAGTCAGAGAGCGACATGAGGTCGGCTCGTGAATACCGCAAGGCGTGTTACCATTTGGGAGAAAGAAATTTGGGGGAATTCCCATTTGTGGCAGCCGCATTGTCGTCTGCACACCAGGTAGATAAGGTCATACTGATAGGTACTGTTCATTCAATGTGGGAAGAGGTATATCGATATTTCTCAGAGAAGAATGGCAGAGAGATAGACGAGCATGCTTATTTGTCTGTGGCAGAATACTGTGAGAGTGCAAATGCGGACTCGCCACTTGAATTGCCTTACAAGTCTGAGATAGAGAATGCCGTGGGTAATGCTAAAATCGAGATAATAAGATATGGCGTGACCGAGGAAGAGATATCAGAGAATATAAGCACCATTCTGAAACTCAGTGGACAATTCTCCTCAGGTGATGAGGTTATCGTCGATATAACCCATTCCTTCCGTTCCCTGCCCATGCTGATTATGAATCTCTTGATTTACATGAAGAATGTAGGCCGAAAGAAGATAAACATCTCTCACATATATTATGGAATGCTAGAGATTGCCAGAGAAAAAGGCTATGCGCCAATTATTGATTTGAGGAAGATTTCGGAACTCAGTGATTGGATTACTGGTGCATACTCATTCTCGCAGTATGGCAATGCCTATAAGGTGGCAGAATTGTTGCAGGATACGGATGCCAGCATGTCAAGTCGCTTGAAGAAGTTTTCGGACGAACTGAATCTCAACCATTTGGATGCATTGGAGAAGGAGGTGAGCAATTTGCGTGCGATGAAGAACAATGCGTATGCATCACCTCTTGCGGAAATGGTGGTAAAACCTGTTGTGGATGATTTTCTTAGCAGTTTTGGCGTGGTCAAGGATAATCATGCCTTGTTCCAGTTCCGTATTGCCTCTTGGCAATTTGAACACAAAAATTATGGCTCATCCCTTCTCTCTTTACAGGAGTCGATCTTAACTTACATCTGCGAGAAGGAAGGGGTGGACTGGAAAGACATGAATAACAGAGAAAATGCCAAGAAGAGTTTGAATGAGTATCCAGAACTGCAATGTTACTGGCAAATAAAGAAAATGCGTAATTGCGTGGCTCACGCTTTGAAGACAGAGAAAAATGCAGAGAATATGATTGCAAAACTGAAAAGTTCATTGAACCACCTTGCCAAGATAATCAAGTAAATTCTAATCGTTATGGCTCGCAAAGTGTTTATATCTGTGCTTGGCACTGGTTTCTACTACAAGTGCCGCTATGAAATCGGTGACTTCGTGTCGTCTGAGACTCGTTTTGTCCAGCAAGCCACATTGGAATTACTGACCCATCAGGACTGCTGGAGAAATGAGGACAAAGGGTATATTCTGTTGACCAAGAGGGCCAGGGAAACGAACTGGCAGGTAGATAACAATATGCGACAGAGTAATGCCAAGAAGGAGGAAGAAGTGTATGTCGGACTTCAGGATGAGTTGAAATATCCTTTTCCTGTTGAAGCCCTAAGTATTCCTGATGGTAAAGATGAGAAGGAGGTTTGGGAAATTTTCGACATCGTCTTCTCGGTTCTCCAGGAAGGCGATGAATTGTATTTTGACTTGACGCATGGTTTCCGGTATCTGCCCATGCTCCTGCTTGTGATTGGCAACTATGCCAAGTTCCTAAAAGGGGCAGAGGTGAAGAGTATTACTTATGGGAACTATGAGGCAAGGGTCGATGGCATCGCGCCATTTGTTGATGTGACCTCATTCTCTATGCTTCAGGACTGGACTTTCTCTGGAGCCTCATTCACCGAGATGGGAAGGGTGCGTAATTTCACAGAGGCATTGAGAGGCACGATTTCTACAGGAAAAAATGCCCTCATAATGCAGTTGAACAACTATCTGAATACTTTTGAGGATCAGATGTCCACCTGTCGCGGCAAGGAAATCATGGCTGGCAAGGAGGTGTCAGAAGCTCAACACTTGATAAGGAAAATATCCAGTAGCAAGGGGATTCCCCAGCCGTTGCTGAAGATTTTGGGACGAGTGGGTGCGGAAATCTCTGGCTTCTCTAAAGACACAATAGACAACCTGGTTCGGGCTATTAGGTGGTGTGAGCGATATGGCATGTTCCAGCAGGGATATACGCTTTGTCAGGAAAGTGTTGTCACACTG
>CAVKOT010000108.1:0-952 GCA_963658045.1 Opitutia bacterium UBA4654 | reverse complement strand
ATCCTTGTGAGGGTGAAGGCAAGACAGAAAAGGATGTGACAAAGAGCAAGATTCGTGCGTATCGCGACTATTGGACTGCTTTACTGGGTATAGAGGCAAAGAAGGTGGGCGATGAGTCAGCATGGACAGGTTACTTGGGCAAGTACAGAGCATTGACACGCATGTGGCTGCAGCAAACTTGGCTGCGTGATTTCAGAAAGAAGTTTGAAAAACTTCAGGAAAGGCGGAACCAATTGAATCATGCAGGCTTTACAGGAATGATGAATTCAGGTAAGATAAAGAGTTCTTTTGCAGAATGCGTGTCGGATTGCCTTTCTTTGTTTCATCAGGATTTGTCCAGTCCAGATATGAAGAAGCCCACAGGCCGCCTCTTCATCAACCTCTCCAACCACCCCTCCTCCACCTGGGATGCCAGGCAGAGGGCTGCTGCCCAGGAGCTGGGTGGGGAAATCGTGGATGTGCCTTTCCCACAGGTCAGTCCAAGTGCCACGTCAACAGATATTGATGCCCTGGCCAGGAAAACGCTTGGCGAGATAGACATATTTGCCCAGGACAACACCCTCACCGTGCATGTGATGGGGGAGATGGGACTTACCTACAGGCTTGTTCGCCTCTTGAGTGGCCGGGGCATACGCTGTGTGTGCTCCACGACTTACCGACATGTGAAGGACGAGGCTGATGGAAAGCGCATAGTGGAGTTCCATTTTGAACAATTCAGAGACTATGGACTATGAGTGATAACAAGAAACAGACATTCAAACTGTCGCACGACCAGGAGCGTGCCATGGCCCGCTTTACCGAGTTCCTGAATGGAACTGGCAAGGTGTTTATCCTCAAGGGGTATGCGGGTACAGGAAAGACCACGATAGTAAAGGAAATGATGAAGGCACTCGCCTCCCGCTCCATGGACTATAAACTGCTGGCCTCCACAGGGCGTGCGGCTAAGGTGTTG
>CAVKOT010000107.1:0-9522 GCA_963658045.1 Opitutia bacterium UBA4654 | reverse complement strand
AGGGTCTGCAGGTTGGCCATCTGCAGGCTGTTGGCAATGCTGATGTTGCCTTCCGCCCATCCCACGAAGCCGGCACAACTGTTGGTCGTCTGTGAGGTGATGCTGCCGGTGAACAGGCAGTGGTCGATGGCCAGTCCGCCCTCTGCCACTCCCACGAGTCCGCCATGGGTGCCGTCGCCCTCGACGCTGGACGTGATGGCCACGTCGGAGGAGATGCTCTGCAGGCTCGTCTTCCCATAAGTGTGCGTGGCCACTGAGGCGGCAAACTTGTTGCTCGTGGCTATGCTGCCCGTGATGTGCAGGTTGCGTATGGTGGCATCGGTGAGGAATTGGAAGAGGGAAGCCTGCTGGGAGTTGGTCTGGCACTTCAGGCGTATCGTGTGCCCCTGGCCATCAAACGTGCCCGTGTAACTACGTGTGTTGGAGAGCGGCTTCCTGGAGGCCGACAGGTCAATGTCACCCTCCAGCCTGGCGTTGAGTCCCGTCTGCCCCATGCGCACGGCCCGCCCGAAGGCTTCCAGTTCGTCCGTGCTGGCTATCAGCACAGTGCCGTCAGCATCGGTGCGTAATTGTGGCATGATGCCATCCTGGTGCTCGGCCTGTCCGGTCTTGCGGCCCTCGGCCTCCTGGTACAGGGCCTTCACCTCGTCAGCGTCCAACGGTTTGTCATAGATGCGCGCCAGGGCTATGTCGCCCTGGAACGTGTTTGCACTCACCGAGGCACAGTTGGGGTCATAGTCCACACCGATGCCGATGAAGGGGTCGCCATAGGGCAGGCTCATCTCTCCGCCAGCATCGCCAACCGTGGATGCCAACTGCCCGTTGACATAGAGGCGTACCTCGCCGGCCTCTTGGTCCCACACCCCAGTCAGGTGAACCCACTCGCCATCCACCACGGGGCCGAACTTGGCATCCTGGTAACTTCCGCCCACAACGGTCTCGAAGTCCCACTTCCCGTCCAGGATGATGATGCCGAAGCCACCGCCCTGGTATCCGCCAAAGACGTTCACCCAGTCTGATTTCATGCTGCCTCCCTCAAAGTACGGCCGTGCCAGCACCTCCATGGTCATTCCGTCCTGGATGGCCGAGAGCAGGTTGGCGTTGTAGGGCACACGCACATTGTCCCACGACTCCTTGCCCCAGGTCTTCTCCTCCTGGCACAGAACGTTCAGCCCATACAGGGGGCTCCTCTTCACATCGGGTGCGCCAAGCACCTGCACAGGGTTGGCCAGGGGCGAGACATCCACGACAGTGCCGTCGTCATTAAACACGATGTCGAGCACGTCGGCCTTGGGCGCCTGTGCCCATGCAGCCCATCCCGCACAGAAGGACAGCACTGCTGCTGATAACAGTCTTCTCATACAAAGTGTAGTTTCTCGTTAATAAATTAGTAAAGTTGTTGCTGAAGGGGTTGTCACTTGATGACCTTGCCCCCATTGACGATGTACAGCCCATGGGGCAGGGAGTCGCCCATGCGTCCTGCGGGCGTGCCGTCCAGCCTGTAGGCCAGGTTGCCAGTGTCCGTGCGCCTCTCCCTTGGCTCGCTCACTGCAGTCCCGCCGCTGGTCACCTCGACGCTGCATGCCCTGGACACGGGCGTGCCATTCACGCACACATAAAGCTGGTACTTGCCAGGAGCCAGTCCGCTGACCTCGACCTCTCCCTCGGACCCTCCTGTGGCCTTGGCCTCATGCAGGGCCTGCTCTCCCTCGGCCTGGTAGCAGATGGTGCCCTGGAGTGACTCGTGCAGGCCAGAGTAGTGCATGGTGATGGCCTCGCCTGCTGAGTAGGTCGCACGCTCACTGGTGAGCGTGACAGGTGTGCCTATGATGAAGTACTGGCGTGCGAAGGGCTCAGTGTATCCCTCGCACATGAAGTATGCCGCGAAGTACAGGCCCTCGGGCAGCGGTGATGACCAGTTGGTCGTGCCAGAAACGTTCAGACTCAGGGCCCCAGTCCCCTTGCGGTAATAAAGCCATGAGGGGCATCGCACATCCTTGGGCACCACATCGGCCGAGTATAAGCCCACCCAGTCACCGCTGAGTGCGGGCGCACCGCTGACCTTCACCCTGACAGCCTCGCCGGTACGATAGACGGCCTTGTTGAGGCTCATGGCAAAGGACTTGGGGTCATAGGCCGTGCTGGTCACAAAGAAGGGCACGCGCTGGGAGCACTCGCTGTAGCCCTCGTCCTTGAAGAGTACAGCGTAGTACTCGTTGCTCTCGTTTATCTTGAAGGTCAGTTTGCCGTCCTTGGCCTGGGTGTATTGGTAGGCCTGTGAGGGGCTGCCCGCACCTGGGCTGGTGCCGCGTGTGTAGATGCCCACCCAGGCACTGGTGCCCACGGGAGCGTCCTGGAAGGTGACCTCGACAGCCTCGCTGCTCCTGTAGAACTGCTTGCCCACTGCTATCTTCGAGGTGAGTGACACGATGGGGCCGTCAATCCAGTCGGAGTAGATGGGGTCGCCTTTCTTGCCAAAACACTCACAGGGACGCACGGCAAAGCGGTAGCGGAAGTCACTGGGCAACTCCGACACGCCATAGACGCAGGTCACGTCGCTCACCTCCTGGGCCTCGCCCATGAAGCACTGGGGCGAGAACACGCGCTTGGTGACGGTGACGAAGGTGACATCCAGCCACTCATACTCCACCTGTACCTCATAGTCAAAGGCGCGCACTCCCGTGTCCTTCTTCAGCACACAGGGGAAGTGCACAGTCACTTGCTCCTGCTCCTTGCCATAGCGGTCACGCCCGTGGGCCTGGCTCACGGTCACCCTGGAACCCGAGGCGAACTGGGGCACGGGGGCCGTCTTCCTGCGGTTGGCAAAGGTGAGCGGCTCCCTTTGCGAGATGGGGAAGGGCATTACCCAAGGGTCGGCCACCGGCTGGTCATAGACGAACTCACGACGCTCGAAGACAAGTGCTCCGTCATAGACCTTCATCAGCATCCCCTGCTTGCCGTGACTGCATTCTATGTTGGGCATCTGCGAGGGAGGCTTCACGCTCCAGTCGTCCTGGTAGGTGTTCTCGCGTGCAGGCATGGGGTAGAGGTAACTCAGCGAGGCTGTGCCGATGGAGGTGAACTGGTCCTGCCAGTAGTTGCGGTCGTCATTGAGCGGTGAGTGTGAGTGTCCCGAGAATGCCACCGCGTTGGGGTAACGGTTCAGTATCCGTGTGACGGTGCCGTCATCCTGCCCCCAGGCCCATGGGCCGTTGCAGGTGTTCTTGAGGTGCGGGTGCTGGATGTAGAAGAATGGCTTCGATGCCCCCAGTTCCCCTGCATGCTTGTCCAGGAATTCGGCCAGCCCGGGGATGTTGTTGTCATGCCAGTGGGCACCTATGAAACTGTAGCCTCCCAGCGTCTTTATCCAGATG
The DNA here is from genome assembly GCA_963658045.1 of Opitutia bacterium UBA4654. Lineage (GTDB taxonomy): Bacteria > Bacteroidota > Bacteroidia > Bacteroidales > Bacteroidaceae > Physcousia. The sequence goes on along the minus strand of CAVKOT010000107.1, from coordinate 6,148 downwards.
GGCGAGTACTCCTCCTTGAAGCACCTCTTCCAACTCTCCGCTGGATGGTAAGCGATGCCCTGGCTCTCAGCCGTGTCCTTGCCCTGCGAGTCAACCACGCCCGACCAGGTGGCACCCTGCATGTCGTGGTTGCCGTAGATGAAGAGTTTCTCGGTGTGCTTCCCGTCCTGGCCCTTGTCATTGGGGAACACCTTGTGCCAGGTGTCGGCCACCACCTGGAGCTGTGGCTCCAGTCCCTGGTCGGCCATGTCACCAGCGATGATCACACCGTCCACCTTCTGGGCACGGAAGTACTGCAGGGCACGCTCAAACGCTGTTGCGTCCTCCTGGACTCTCAAGTGCAGGTCACTCAGGATGCCTATGACCAGGTTGGGCGTGCCCAGCGTCTGCAGGTCATTGGCCAGCGAGGGAACCCCAGCGTATGCCGCTCCCACCAGCACCGCTGACCGTTGGATAAAGTCTCTTCTGTTCATGTCTTGTTTTTATAGTAAGTAATAAGGATATGTAAGTGGTAAGTGGTTGTCCTGGGGGATGACAGGCTCACTTCTTGCTGCCCAGCCAGTGCACCTTGAGCCAGGCACGCACAGGCTCGTCGAAGAGTTTGAGACTTGCCCATGCCACCAGTATGCTCAGCAGGTAGGTGCTCAGGTTGATGAAGAGCGTCTGGCTCGGGGTGGCCTCGGGGTGCAGTGTCTTCCACGCTCCCTGCATGCCATACACGATGGGGTACTGCATGATGTAGAGCGGATAGGAGATGTCGCCCAGCCACTTGCAGATGGCTGCACTCTTGCCCGAGACGTGGCAGCAGCCTCCCAGGAACACAATCACAGGGAATGCCGCCAGGATGACCACAGCCTCATAGATGCCATTCCACAGGTAATGGCCCTCGCCGCCGATGCGGGGCATGAGCAGGATGATGACGAGCAACAGGCTGCATATCCAGAAGCCACGGTGCGAGAAGCCCCTCTGCCTCAGCCTCTCAGCCGATGAGGCCAGCGGTCCGCCCATGAGACGAGACAGCAGCAGGCCAGCAAAGAAGGGGTAGAGCAGGCGCGAGAGGCCGATGAACATGTGCTTGGGGGTGAGTTCCCATCCGCCTATCACCGTGCAGGCCTGTGCCTCGTGGTCAGTGAGGATGCCCAGAACGTTGATGTCCAGCGTGAGGTTGAGCGTGAGCAGGGCCGACAGAGCCACAAACACGGCCAGCACCACCTTGGAGAACCGGCGGATGAAGAGCGCGTAAAGCACATTGGCAAAGTACTCAAACAGCAGTGACCAGGCATTGCCGTTGAGCGGGTATTGCTCGTTCCAGCCACGGATGTCCAACCGTGGTGTCACAGGAATCATCAGCGCGCCCAGCACGATGAGCAGCAGCACCCGTCCCACAGGCGCATCCTTGATGAGGGGGAAGAAATCACTCATCCCGTAGTAGAAGAGCATGGCCCCAGTGATGGAGGACAGCACGATGAGCGGGTGCAGGCGTGCAATGCGTCGCTTGAGAAATCCCCACAGGGACATGCGCCCCCAGCGGTCATCATAGGCATAGCCGATGACGAAGCCGGAGAGGATGAAGAAAAAATCGACGGCCAGGTAACCGTGGTTGATACGCGCGGTCACGGGGGAGCCGAAACCATAAATGTCGAAGTGGTGATAAGCCAGCACGATGAGTGCGGCCACGCCGCGCAGTCCGTCAAGGATTTCGTAGCGCGGCTTTGATGGAAGGTACTGTTCTGACATGTCCCTTGAATGTGTGAGTTTTAATGAATTGTTGTTGTAGTGGTATGTAAAGTTAGCAATTATTAAGCAATTGCCAGGCTGTAAACGGACATTTGTTTCCTGCAGATGCCCTTTTTCACTTGTGCGCACGGGGTGCATGGAGAGGCTGGAACCTATTTCTTCTCCCTTTGCCTCGGCAGTTTGCTGTGTTCGTCGTAACTTTGTAGGGCGGGGCAGGAGATTTGCTGACTTCTTGCTCACATGCCTTGGGAATATGGAACCCAGCCCTTCCCAGGGGCGCAAATGACGTTAACACTAATGAAATATATATAAAGATGAGAAGACTACATGTCACTTTCCTGGCCTTTTCCCTTTCGGTGTGTGCTGGCGCACAGGTGTATAAGGATGCCAAGGCCAGTGTGGATGCCCGCGTCGAGGACTTGCTCGGACGCATGACACTCCAGGAGAAGATAGCCCAGATGAACATGAACAGCATGTATGCCTACAAGCAGTTGCCGGACGGCGTGGGCGTGGTGGAGAGTCCCTTTGTGAACGTGGAGGAGATAGCCCGCCTGTCGGCCGAGACAAAGCGGCATGCGCGGGAGAACACCCGACTGGGCATCCCGCCCATACAGATAGGGGAGTGCCTGCACGGCCAGTTGGCTATGGGGGCCACCATCTTTCCCCAGGCCATAGCCCAGGGGAGTACCTGGAATCCTGACCTCATTGAGCGCATGGCCTCGGTGATAGCCCTGGAGGCTTACACCTCGGGAGTCGATCAGGCGCTCTCACCCCTGTTTGACCTGGCGCGCGACCCACGTTACGGGCGCACCGAGGAATGCTATGGCGAGGATGCCTGCCTGGTGGCAGCCATGGGCAAGGCCTTTGTGGAGGGCATGCAGGGCAAGGCCAGTCAGTCACGGCATGGCATTGCCCCAGGCAAACTGATGTGTACGGCCAAGCATTTCGCAGGCTACAGCGTGCCTGCCGGTGGCCTGAACCTCGCACCGGCATCGCTTGGGGAGCGCGAGATGCGTTCCCTGCACCTCTATCCCTTCGAGGTGGCGGTGAAGGAGGCCAATGTATATAGTGTGATGCCTTCCTACAATGAGGTCGATGGCATTCCCGCACACTCCAACCGCTGGCTGCTTTCCGATGTGCTGCGGGGGGAGTGGCAGTTTCCTGGCTACATCTTCACGGACTATGGCGGGCTGAGCCATCTCTACTCCTTTCACAGAGTGGCCGCTGATGCAGGCGAGGCTGCACGCATGGGGCTGGAGGCTGGCGTTGACCTGGAGGCCGCACGCCCCGATGCCTATGCCCATCTGGAGGAACTGGTCAAGCAGGGCCTCGTGAGTGAGGCTCAGATTGACACCGCCGTGCGTCGTATCTTGCGTGCCAAGTTCCTGGCAGGACTCTTCGAGAAGCCTTATGCCGACACGGCAGCCGTCAGGCGTGTGGTGCATGCCCCTGAGCATGTGGCACTGGCGCGTGAGGTGGCCGAGGAGTCGGTGGTGCTGCTCAAGAATGACAGTCACACACTGCCCTTGGATGCCAGTCAGTTGCACTCTGTGGCAGTCATCGGTCCCAATGCCGACCAGGTGCAGTATGGCGATTATTCCTATACACGCGACAACAAGTCGGGGGTGACCATCCTGGCTGCCTTGCGCCAGCGGCTTGGTGCAGGCGTGCAGGTCAACTATGCCAAGGGGTGTGACATCACTGGACACCGGCGCGATGGCATTTCCGCTGCTGTCGAGGCAGCCCAGAAGAGTGATGTGGTAGTCGTGGTGCTGGGTGAGACCAGTGTGATACTCTCGGGCCTTGGCTGGGGTGTGGGACTGGGTGACAATGAGCCCAAGGACCCCTTCGTGACAGGTGAGGGCTATGACGTGACCGACCTTTCGCCCATGGGCGTGCAGCGTGAGTTGTTGCAGGCCGTGTGTGCGACGGGCAAGCCAGTCATACTGGTGCTGGTGCAGGGCCGTCCGTGGTCGATAGACTGGGAGCAGGAACATGTGCCTGCCATCCTCGAAGCCTGGTTTCCTGGCGAACAGGGCGGGAATGCCATAGCCGACATCCTGCTGGGCAGGGTGAACCCCTCGGGCCGCCTCAACGTCTCCTTCCCCCGCTCGGTGGGCCACCTGCCTGTCGTGCATGACTACAAGCCCAGTGCCCGGGGCATCAACCGCGAGCCTGGCACTCCCGACAGCCCGGGACGTGACTATGTGTTCTCGTCTCCCACGCCCCTCTTCGCCTTTGGGCACGGACTGAGTTACACAACCTTTGAGTATTCGGGTCTGAAGGTGCGCACCAGGGGTAAGGGTCACCAGGTGGATGTCGAGGTGACGGTGAGGAACACAGGTGACCGCGAGGGCAAGGAGGTGGTGCAACTCTACCTCAATGATGTGGTGAGCACAGTCACCACACCCGAGAAGGCCTTGCGTGGCTTCCAGAAGGTAAATCTGCGTCCAGGCGAGAGCAAGCAGGTGCATTTTGTGCTTGGCGAGCGTGACCTTGCATTATGGAACAGACAGATGCAGCGTGTGGTAGAGCCAGGAACATTTGAAGTGATGATAGGCCGCTCAGCCGAGGACATCGCCCTGAAGGAAAGTTTCCAGGTGGGGGAGTGAGCAGCGGGAATAATAATAATCACATCCTCACTCCATAACATCTTCCGGAAGGAAAACCATGGCGTTTTGGGTAGCGTGCTTTGACGGTTCCTTCATAAAAAGGGCAAGATGCACTTCTTGCCCTTTTTTGATGAAGGGGAGATGCCTGGCTTTCTGCTTCAGTGTGGCGGCCAGCCGGTCGGCATCATCATCGTGTGTCCATTTGCATTCGCCTATTAGTAGGTGCTTCTTGTCTATGGACTCGGCCACGACATCCAACTCTACCATCTGGCCTTCCTGCTTTTCTGGTGGGAAAATCTTTCCCCACCATCTGGAGGCCATGTCATAAGCGATGCCATCAATGATATTCCCGCTCACAAAGTTGCGGCAAAGTATCTCCCAGCATTGGCCTGCGAATTGCGGGAACTGGGTGCGGACTACTTGCATGACAGTATCTACTCTTCCCAATTCCAGTATTGAGCGATAAGGAACGATGAACTGATAGTGGAACCTCAGAAGGGGGTCGGCAATATGATAAATGCCCTTCTTGCTCTTCTTGGGACTCTCGCCAAAGGGAACCTCCCGATTCACATAGCCCAGGTCGCGCAGTTTTCCCAAAGGTTCGGATAGGGCGCTTGCGTCTTTTCCTGCCCTGGAGGCAATCTCTGACAGTTTGTTTGCTCCGTTGCCAATGATAGTCAGCAGGGTGGTGGCCTGGATGGTGTCGCGCATGTCATCACGCAGCAGGCGCAGCGGCTCCTCTGTCAGCGGGCCTTGAGGGTCAAGCAGTACATTTCTGATGGCAGTGTCGGCATTGGGGTAGTCCCTTCTCAGTTCCCAGTATCTGGGTATTCCGCCCCAAACGGCATATTCCTCTACCGCTTGTGTGGCATCACACTCCATGGCCACACTTATATATCTGGCGGGAATCGGCTGCATTCTGATGATTTCGTTCGCCAGTCCGTAAAGTGGGGACTGGCGGTTGAGCACATATCCGTGCATCAACTGCTGGGAGGAACCACAGAGTATCAGGTCAAACTTGAGGCTCTTCTCATTCAACAGTTTCTGTATGATGGATGGCAGTGCCTCGCAACTCTTTACAAGGTACGGAAATTCGTCCAGGCAAACAATAATCCTCTGTGTGAGTTGGTTGTTCATGCTTCTGAACAGAGACTCCCAATCGGGATAGATGACCTTGTCAAACCCCTCGATGCTTGCTGCTACAGACTTGGCAAAGGCTGCGCGTTGCACGCTCTCCGACGAGGCGTCGCTCAGGAAATAGACGGCATTTCCTCTGGCATTCACAAGATGCTTGATGAGGGTCGATTTCCCGATTCGACGTCGTCCGTAGATGACTATGAACTGGGGGCTTTCCCGCTGAAGTGCATCCGTGACTCTTTTGAGTTCAGCCTCTCGGTCTATAAGGGTTTGAAATTCCATTGTGTCTCCTTCTTTTGTGAATATAGTTCACAAAGATAATCTTTCAGAACTATATTCACAAGTAATTGGGCATCTTTTATTTATTAGTTGATAAAAATGACGGATGTGGCATAAAGATAATGGTAAATGCTCTGTTTCCCGCATCATTCTCCCATGCAGGATGTCGCCATGTGGGCAGAAGTTCATAACTTTGTAAGGGTTGCCTGCGGGTGACACGGCTTTATCTTATAAGTAGATGTTCAAGATTAAACACCATTATATTTCGCCCAGACTGCGAGATATATTTCCATGTCCGAAGAAGGAGCGCAGCGGGCTGCGTGACTGATGAGACATGGGAATAGAGCCGCAGTATGGACGGAAGATGATGGTGAAATAAGAAC
>CAVKOT010000106.1:0-9697 GCA_963658045.1 Opitutia bacterium UBA4654 | reverse complement strand
GAAGAGATTTTAAAGGTATAATACAAATTTATCCCCACTAAATATCTACTGACCCGTTTTTTACCCCGGTAAGGTGGAGGGGAGAAGCAAAAGAGCCACGCAGATTGCACAGGTGGCTTCCTCGGATGAGAAGAGGAAACCAGTGCAATCTGCGTGGTTCAATGTTGTAGGGTGCGCAAGGCACAGGAAGGAGTCCTCCTCCCCCTTGGGGGAGGTCGGGAGGGGGCTTCCCCTTTCCTGCTTAGTCAGTTCAGTCGTCCACCAGGCACTCGTCCAGGATGGTGGTGATGGCCTCCTTGTCCAGGTGCTGACCTATGAACACCAGTTTCTGCATGCGGTCGCCATAGCGCTCGTCCCAGTCCCGGCGCAGCCCCTCGTCCTTGGCAAGCATGGCCTCCAGCTCCGCCTTGGGCATCGTGGCATACCACTGCCCCGCGTTCTGCAGGCCCACTTGCTTGCCCGCCTGCTCAAATACGTAGCACACGTCCTCCTCGCCCTTGAAGTAGCAGATGCCCTTGGCGCGGATGATGTTGTCGGGCCACAGGCGCGCCACGAAGTGGTCAAAGCGGCCCAGGTCAAATGGCTTGCGGCGGTAATAGACAAAGGTGCCGATGCCGTATTCCTCGGCCTCGCCCTCGTCATCGTGGTGATGATGGTGGTGATGGTGGTGGTGTGCGTGCTCTCCGTCACCCTCCCCGTCATGGTCGTCGTGGTCCTCGTCATGGTCCTCGTGGTCATCCTCGTCCTCGCCATGGTCGTGCTCGTGGTGGTGATGGTGCTCCTCTTCCTCCTCGTCGCCATGGTGGTTCTCTATCTCGTCAATCCATGCGGCCGAGGTCGCCACGCGGTTGAAGTCGAAGAGGCCAGTGTGCAGGATGCGGTCGAAGTCCACGTTGCCATAGTCACACTCGATAATCTCCGCTTTGGGCTGCAGAGCCCTGACAATCTGCCTGATGCGCTCCAGCTCATGCGGTTCCACCTCACTTGCCTTGTTGAGCAGGATGATGTTGCAGAACTCGATTTGCTGTATCACCAGGTTCTCGATGTCCTCCTCGCCTATGTTCTTCTTCATCAGTCCCTCGCCGCTCTGGAACTCATCCTTCATGCGCAGTGCGTCCACCACCGTCACGATGCAGTCCAGCTGCGGGATGCCATAGCGTGTGACAGGCTCCGCCATGGAGGGGATGGAGCATATCGTCTGGGCGATGGGTGCCGGTTCGCATATTCCACTGGCCTCGATGACCAGGTAGTCAAACCGCTGCATCTGGATGATGTCACATATCTGCTGCACCAGGTCCATCTTCAGGGTGCAGCAGATGCACCCGTTTTGGAGTGATATGAGGCTGTCGTCCTGCTTGTCCACGATGCCCCCCTTCTGTATCAGGCTGGCGTCGATGTTCACCTCGCCGATGTCGTTGACGATGACCGCAAAGCGGATGCCCCGCTTGTTGGAAAGGATTCTGTTGAGCAGAGTGGTCTTGCCACTGCCCAGGTAGCCGGTGAGCAAGAGCACCGGCAGATTGATTTTTGCCATTTCCTTGATGTTTATAGTTCTTTGCGTGGCAAAGGTACACCAAATCCCTGCTGCGTGTGTCGCCCATGGCGTTGAATTATGTGCGCGAACCATATTTTATAGGAAAAGTGTCAGTTGCCCCACGAAAAAAGCGGTATATTTGCACGAAATAATATTCTGGCTGAAACTAAAAGTGATGAATAGAAGTGATAAGTGGCAGAGAATGCTCTGCGTGGCGGTGCTCCTGTGTGTGAGCCTGTCGCTTGCCGCCGCTGGTGGCAGCAAGTTGAGTGGGACACCCATCGGGTCGGCCAATGTCGATTACGCCACAGGGGAGCCCTCCGAGACGGTCAACACCCTGGCATGCGCCTTTGACGGCAATCCCGACACCTACTATGCCTCGCTCGGTCGGTCCAACACCTGGGTGGGCCTGGACCTGGGCACTCCCCATGTCATCACGCGGGTGGGATGGGTCTCGCGCACTGGACAGCCCGGCAGGGTGTGCCTCGCCCTCTTCGAGGGAGCCAACAAGGCCGACTTCAGCGATGCCGTACCCCTGTACCTGATACCCAGTGCTGGAGCCAACCGCAAGCACTTCTATGCCGACGTGCAGGTGTCACGCGGCTTTCGCTATGTGCGTTACGTGGGGCCCAATGACGCGCGCTGCAACGTGGCCGAGGTGGAGTTCTACGGCACTGAGGGCGCGGGTGACGACTCGCGCTTCTACCAGGTGACCAACCTCCCCACGCTGAGCATACACACCGAGTCGGGGTCCGACCCCCAGGACAAGGTCAATGAGCTGAAGTCGAGCATGGCCCTGGTCTATGACGGGGGCACCCGCATCCAGGAGTACCCCATGCTCATACGTGGCCGTGGAAATGCCTCCTGGGGATTTCCCAAGAAGCCGTACCGCATCAAGTTCAACGATGGCAAGAGCCACCACATGCTCAAGGACTCCCCCCTGGAGTCCCCCGCCAAGGCCAAGAAATGGACGCTCATCAACAACTGGGGCGACAAGACTCTCATGCGCAACTGCGTGGCCTTTGAGATGAGCCGCCGCCTGGGGCTCGCCTACACGCCCTATTGCCAGCCCGTGGATGTGATACTCAATGGGGAGTACAAGGGTTGCTACCAGCTCTGTGACCAGATTACGGTGACCAAGAACCGTGTGGATATCACCGAGATGGAGCCCGAGGACGAGACCGGCGAGGCCGTCACGGGAGGGTACCTGGTGGAGGTGGACGCCTATGCCAACCAGGAAACTTCCTGGTTTTCCAGCATACATGGCATCCCGGTGACCATCAAGTCACCGGGTGATGGCGACATCACCATCAGACAGAAGGCTTATGTCAAGCGTGCGTTTAACCTGCTCGAGAGCGCGCTGTGGTCATCCAACTACCAGAGCGACTCCCTGGGCTACCGTGCCAAACTGGATGTGGAGAGTTTCCTGCGGCACTTCATCGTGGGAGAGTTGTCGGGAAACACGGACACCTACTGGAGCACATACATGTACAAAGACCGCAACCAGGTGCCCTTCTATGTGGGGCCCGTGTGGGACTTTGACCTTGCGATGAACAACGACTCGCGCATCTATCCCGTCAACAACCGCACCACCTGGGTCTATAAGAGCGGTGGAAGCGCGGCCAATGGCATGGTCTCCTTTGTCAACAGGGTGCTCAGCGACCCCTATGCCACCCGCAGGCTCAAGGGGATATGGTCAAGCATGCGCCGCAGCGGAGCCTTCTCGGGAGAGTCACTGGTGGCCTATGTCGATAGCATGGCCCAGGTGCTCGACGCTTCCCAGCGGCTCAACTTCACCCGCTGGCCCATCCTGGGCACCAGGGTACACCAGAATCCCACTGTCCCCGGCTCCTATGAGGGAGAGGTGAATGTGCTGCGCGAGTACTTCCCCGACCGCGTCAAGTGGATAGATGACTACCTCGGGTATGGAATGGGCAAGGAGTATGTCGATTCCGTCTTCTATATAAAGTCGGCCGCTGACCTGGTGGAGTTTGCCCAGGCGGTGAACTCCGGGGCCAACCGCTCCGAGGCCTACCTGACCTGCGACATCAGCATGAGGGACTTCAGTGACGAGTTCCAGCCCATCGGCAGTGTGGGACACCCCTTCATGGGTGTCTTTGACGGGCGCGGTCACACCATAAGCGACCTCCACATCAAGGGAGGTGACAGCCAGGGCCTGTTTGGCATGGTAGCCGGCGGGGTACGGATACGTGACTTTATCTTCGGTTCCTCCTGCTCGGTGAGCGGTGGCTCGTATGTGGGCATTGTGGGCTCGTCGGCCGAAGGTGGCACGGTGACCATCGAGCGTGTGGGCAACGAGGCGGCCATCGCAGGCACAGGACGCAATGTGGCCGGCATCATCGGCTGCAACGTGGGCAACGTTTGCCGCTATGTCATCAGGGACTGCTACAACGCAGGCACCATCACGGGAGGCAGCGAGAGCGCGGCCATCTCGGGCTGGCTTGGTGCGGGTGCCGAGGTGACCGGGTGCTGGAATGTGGGCCAGGTGAACGGCTGCGAGACGGGCCGTGACATGGCACGCTACTCAGGCAACCTGTCCCTGGCTCACTGCTACAGCACGTCAGGGAGCCAGGTGCCCCAGGTGAGCACCCAGGCGGTGGCCAGCGGTGAGCTCTGCTATATGCTCAACGAGCCCAAGGGCGACACGCCCCTGTGGTACCAGCGCTTGCGTGAGGATGCCCACCCGGTGTTCAACCGCAGTCACGGCAGGGTGCTGAGGAACCCTGACGGAACCTTTTACAACGAGCAGGTCCTGCTGGGTGACGTGTGCAAGGATGACCGTCTGACGCTCACCGATGCCGACTGGGAGGCCGAGCACATCGTGGGGCGCACGCCCGATGACTTCTATGTCCACAATGCCGACGCCAACTCCGATGGCAACGTCGATGTGCTTGATGTGGTGACCATTGTCAATGGCGCGGACGGGAAAACCTCGCGCTTCGTCTCCGGGACGCAGACAAACATACGCATGTACTCCAGCAGCACGTCGGTGAAGTGCGGGGCTACCCGCAGGGTCAACGTGTGGCTGGCCTCGTCGCAGGCCATCTCCGCATGCCAGGCCGACATCATCCTCTCAAGCGGGCTGTCGGCAGATACGGCCAGCATAAACGTGGGCAACATGCACAGTGACACGCATGTCCTGAAGCGCGGGGCACTGGGTGACACAATACGCATCGTGGACTACTCCACGGCCAACGCGCCTCTCAAGAACCTCAACGGCACGCTCCTGTCCCTGACTCTCCAGGCCAGCGATGACTTTGCGGGAGGCACACTCACCGTGGCCAACCAAATACTGACCACGGCCGACGGCACTGTGTTCCGCCCAGCGGACGCAAGTTACAGCGTGAGCCTCGCCAAGACGTATGTGACGGACATCGTCCTCTCGGAGACCGAACTGGGCATGCTCGTCGATGACATGCACCGCATGGGAGCCACGGTGCTGCCCGCGACAGCCACCAACCCGGCCCTGACCTGGAAGTCCTCTGACGAGGCCGTGGCCACGGTGGATGACCACGGGACCATCACGGCACACTCCCTGGGCACTGCCACCATCACAGCCCAGGCCACGGACGGCTCTGGCGTGAAGTCGGTGGTGCGGGTGACCGTGGTGGATGGCTCGGGTGTGATGCCCATCGAGAGCATTCCCGAGACTGCAGAGGTGTATTCCCTCACCGGAGTGCGGCTGGACAAGCCGTCACGCGGAGGCATCTACATCATCAACGGCACCAAGGTGCTCGTCAGGTGACCACATGGTGGGGGAGGCCAGCCTCCCCTGCCGCACGCCAGGCGCAGGGCGGCATGAGGATAATGATAACAAGGTAAATATCATAAAACAAGGAAAAATGACACTGATTAAATCTATTTCCGGCATCCGCGGAACCATAGGCGGAAGGGTGGGGGACACGCTCAACCCCCTCGATATAGTGAAGTTCACATCGGCTTATGCCACGCTCATACGCCGCACTACCAAGGTTGCAAGCAACAAGATAGTGGTGGGACGCGACGCGCGCATCAGCGGCCCGATGGTCAAGAATGTGGTGTGTGGCACCCTGATGGGCATGGGCTTCGACGTGGTGAACATCGGTCTGGCCACCACCCCCACCACGGAGATAGCCGTGACGATGGAGGGTGCGTGTGGCGGTATCATCATCACCGCCAGCCATAACCCCCGCATGTGGAACGCCCTGAAGTTGCTCAACGAGAAGGGTGAGTTCCTCAACAAGGAGGAGGGCAACGAGGTGCTGCGCATCGCCGAGGCTGAGGACTTCGAGTATGCTGACGTTGACCACCTGGGCTCCTACCGCGAGGACGATACCTATGACCAGAAGCACATCGATCTCGTACTGAGTCTCCCGCTCGTCGATACCGAGGCCATCCGCAAGGCCAACTTCCGTGTGGCCTTTGATTCGGTGAACAGCGTGGGTGGCATCATCCTGCCCAAACTCTTCAAGCAACTGGGCGTGACCCAGGTGACAGGCCTCTACACCGAGCCCACCGGCGACTTCCAGCACAACCCGGAGCCGCTTGAGAAGAACCTGGGTGCCATCAAGGCACTGATGCAGAAGGGCGGTTATGACATCGGCTTTGTGGTCGATCCCGATGTTGACAGGCTGGCTCTCTTCTGCGAGGACGGCACCATGTATGGCGAGGAATACACCCTGGTCACCGTGGCCGACTACATCCTGCAGCACACGCCGGGCAACACCGTGAGCAACCTGAGCAGTACCCGCGCCCTGCGCGATGTGACCCGCAAGTATGGGCAGGAGTATAACGCGGCTGCCGTGGGCGAGGTCAACGTGGTGGCGAAGATGAAGGAGACTCATGCCGTGATAGGCGGCGAGGGCAACGGCGGAGTCATCTATCCCGCTGCGCACTACGGACGTGACGCCCTGGTGGGCATCGCCCTCATCCTCACCTATCTGGCCAAGAAGGGCTGCACAGCCAGCCAGCTGCGTGCCACCTATCCCCCTTACTTCATAGCCAAGAACCGCATCGACCTCACACCGGAGACGGATGTGGATGCCATCCTGGCGCGTGTGAAGGAGATGTACAAGGACGAGGAGGTGAACGACATCGACGGTGTGAAGATAGACTTTCCCGACAAGTGGGTACACCTGCGGAAGTCCAACACCGAGCCTATAATCCGCGTCTATAGCGAGGCCGCCACCATGGAGGCCGCCGAGGAGATAGGCCGCCGCATCATGGATGTGGTCTATGGCATGGTGTGAGTGAAGAAGGAAAAGCAACATCAAACAGATAAGATTATGTTGACACAGATTATCAATGGCCGAATTCTCACCCCTCAGGGATGGCTCAAGGATGGTAGCGTCATCATCCGGGACGGCAAGATTCTCGAGGTCACCAACTGTGACCTGGCCATCATTGGCGCTGACCTCATCGACGCAAAGGGCATGTATGTGGTGCCCGGCTTCCTCGACATGCATGTGCATGGCGGTGGCGGGCGCGACTTTCAGGAGGGCACACCCGAGGCCTTCAGCGTGGCTGTGAACGCGCACCTCAAATACGGGACCACCAGTATCTTCCCCACCTTGAGCAGCAGCACGGTGCCCATGATAGAGAAGGCCGTCCAGACATGTGACGAGATGATGAAGGAGCCCGAGACTCCCATCCTGGGACTGCACCTGGAGGGGCATTACCTCAATCCCCAGAAGGCAGGCGCACAGCGTCCTGAGTGGATAAAGAACCCTGACCCCAACGAATACATACCCATCGTGGAGAACTCCCCCTGCCTGGCCCGCTGGGATGCAGCCCCCGAGTTGCCCGGTGCCCTGCAGTTCGGAAAGTTCTGCGCCGAGAAGGGCATCCTGCCCAGCATCGCCCACACCGCTGCCAGCTACAGCGACGTGAAGGCTGCCTTCGAGGCTGGCTTCACCCACGTCACACACTTCTATAACGCTATGCCTGGCTTCCACAACAAGCGGGAGTACAAGTATGAGGGCACTGTGGAGAGTGTGTATCTGATTGACGACATGACCGTAGAGTGTGTGGCCGATGGCGTGCATGTGCCTCCCACCATCCTGCGTATGGTCTATAAGATCAAAGGAGTGGAGCGCATGGCACTCATCACCGACGCTCTGGCTGTGGCCGCAGCCGACAGCAAGGACGTGAAGGCCTTTGACCCCCGCGTGGTCATCGAGGATGGCGTGTGCAAACTCTCTGACCGCTCGGCCCTGGCTGGCTCCATCGCCACCACCGACCGGCTGGTGCGCACCATGGTCAACCAGGCCGAGGTGCCCCTGGAGGATGCTATCCGCATGGCCAGCGAGACTCCCGCACACATTATGGGAGTGCATGACCGCAAGGGCGCACTCTCGCGTGGCAAGGATGCCGACATACTCATCCTGGACGACAAACTCAACGTGCGTTGCGTGTGGCAGATGGGTAAGATCAGGGAGAATTCACTCTTCTGAGTCCTCCCCTTGTGCACCCGCAGCCCCTTGTGCCTCACTCCCTGTGCAGGTCTGGGGGCATGAGGGGCGCGATGCACGCTAATCTATAATATATAGGTAGCGCGCAAGGCGAAGCGAGGGATGCCTTTGGCTTAGTGCCAGGGCATCCCTCGCTGTTGCTTGTCGGCTGGCTCTTATGGGAGTCGTCTGCAGCCTGCACTGGCGGGCGATGCTGCTGGCTGTCTCCCTACATAATGCCGAAAAGGTGCTGCTTCCAGCCCATAGTTGACAGGTTGCCTAAAAATAAGTGTCATTTTGTAACGCTGTAGAGAGATAAATTGCTACTTTTGCCACCGATTTGACAGATTTACTAAAATGTAGTTAACATGAAAAGAGGAAAGTATCTACTTTATGCGTTCTTCGCAGCACTGCTTTTCTCTGTGTCTTCGTGCACAGATGACAACAAGAAGCAGGAGGGAGTGACCACCATGACTCTGCCCAGTTCAGACTTCGGCAGCAGCCTGGCTGATGTGCAGCAGAGTGAGACCCAGCGCGGGTTCACCGTCAGCAAGCCCGATGACAGCCACCTCACGCTGGTCAAGACAGAGAATGGAGCTGAGTTGAAGTACACCTACAGTTTCGACCCGACAACAGGTGAGTTCCGCTACGCGAAAGGCCAGTATGCCGATGACGCTCAACTGGCAGTCCTCCTGAAGCAGGTGGAGAGGGACGGCTATTCGCTCCAGACGAGTGCCCACGATGTGGCTTTCTATGCCAACGCAGCACAGAAGGACATCATCGTCAACAAGGCCAAGAAGGAGTTCTTTGCCATCCCCGCGTCCGACAATGCACTGGCCTGGGGTCGCCTCAGCTACCTGCAGGAGTCTGCCCAGGCAGGCCTCATCGTTCCCTACCTGGGCAAGTACGCCTCGGTCGAGCTGATGCAGCTTTGCGAGCAGTACAATGGCAACACGCTCGATGTGACCAACACCAAGGCCGACCGTGGCGTGTATGTCTATAACGTGGCCGATAACAGCCGTGGCTACACCCAGGTCAAGTACTGGTTTGACGTGGATACCAAGACCAAGTTGGAGGAGGCCGCCATCTACTTCGATGCCGACATGCGCCCCGCTACCGCTGCTGTGGAGAAGTACATGGCTTACCTGGGACTGCAGTACACCTCCATGACCGATGAGAGCGACGGCTCATCGATATACTTCAATTACGACCAGAAGTATGTGGCTTATGTGCTGATGAACAAGCCCAGCGATGCCAGCCAGGCATTCACTCCCAACATCCACTTCACATTCAGCGACATCAGCGACCAGGTTCCCCCTGCCACCGTTGTCGTGCCAGAGCCTATCGTGGACTTCGGCACCATGACATTGGACGAGGCTGTCGAGCAGTACAAGCAGAAGGACTACTTCACAGGCACCATGGACGACGGCTTTGGCGGCCTGTTTGGCATCATCGTGACCACCTCGTCACCTGACTTCCCCAGCATCCTCCTCATGCAGGACGATGATGGCAAATACCTTGCTGCAATGCTCCTGCCTGCTGACACCAAGGCATTGCGCTCGCCCTCGTTGAAGACCTGGCTGGGCGCAAGGGGCTACACCTACAATGCAAGCATGAGCATCCTGCCCACCTACGTCAGTGCCGACGGAAAGGTCATTGCACAGTTTGACATCGATGGCAGTGTCTCAGGATGGCCCTGCCTGGCCTTCCAGCC
>CAVKOT010000105.1:0-9816 GCA_963658045.1 Opitutia bacterium UBA4654 | reverse complement strand
CTTGTGCTCGTCGGTGGGCTGGATGGTGATGTCCTGCGCGCCCTCCAGGCACTTCAGCCCAGTGAGCAGGGGGCGGCACAGGTCCCTGGTCGTGGTGTCGGTGAGGACGAAGAGGCGGTCATAGGACTGGCTTGCGAGGGCCTCGGTAAGGCTCTTCTCCAGGTCATGTGACAGGATGATATTCTGCTTTTCCATATCTTTCGTTTTTGTGGTTGTACGGTTGTGTGGTTTTGCGGTTGTATGTTATCAGTATCCACCCCGGGCCATGAAGGTCTCGTACTCCTGGGCATAATCACTGGTGAACTTGAAACTGGTCTGCACAAAAGTGAGATAGTGCACAGCCCGCTCTGTGGCATGAGCCTGTCCGTTGGTGCGGAACATAATCCAGCGCCAGTTGTCCTGCCTGGCATCGGCCTGATGGGATTTCCCCTCGATGGAGTAGGAGCCGCTGGGACACTCCACGTTGCTTATCTCCACGGTGTTCTCACCATCATTGAAGTCGGCCATCTGCTCACTCTCCTTCGCGATGCCACTATATACGAGACCATTCTTGTAATTGGATGTGGGGCCATACTCATATTCGTTACCCACAAGGTCTATCTTGTCAATAAAGAGCGCGCCTGTCACCTGGTACTTCACCCGATAATATACCCAGGGCATACCCACCAGTTCCACATGCTTCCAGGTACCGTCCTCGGCCTTGATGTAATCGGTGGAATTCTGGCCCACAGTACGCTCGCAGTCAGTAGAGATGGTGACCGAGGTAGGCTGGTCATACACCAGTGTCACATCCCGGGGAGTGCTTATCCGCTTGAAGTTCTCGCCCTCAAGCCGCACCCAGATGCTCACAGGCACGACAGCAGTGGCCTGGTGGCTGGCAGCATCTATATGACTGAATGCCGACTTGACAACAGGCACAACGAAAGTCTTGTCACTCTCCTGGTCGCTGGCATCCAATGAGGAGACGGGGCAGAACTCCGTGCCCACGCACACGCCCCAGTCTGAGATGTGGTCGAGGGCGGGCTTGGTGGCCGTGGCCAGGCAGGTAAACTCGGCCAGTTGGCCATAAGTGTGATAGGTGGCACCGAGCACCCGTATCGCTGCATCATTCTTGCAGTCGAGTTGGGCATTGGTGGTAAACCGCGTCTCACGCTCCTCCATGATGTAGGTGTGGTCTCTCCACGACTGGCAGTAGAACCTGCATGTATATTCCGTACCAGGCTTCAGCCCCTCCACCACATATTGCTCGGGCAGGGAGATGGCCTTGAGGCCTGTGCCACGGCCTGCCTCGAACTTGCCTATTTTGTGCAAGTCTGCCTTGGTGGGAGTGGTGCCGGCCTCGGTCACACACACACCATAACTGAAGTTTTCATAGTTGTTATTGTTCACCGAAAGCAGTTCTCCTGTTATCTGCACAGTACATGTGGTGTCAGCAGGAAGTGCCGAGGTGCCAATCCCGAAAAGCAGCATGGGACGGCGTGCCCTGTCTGTGCGGCTGTTGACCAGAGCCTCACACCCACCCTCGATATCGCTTTTCCACTTCTGGAAAAGCCCGATAACCTGGCTGGCATCCGTATGGAGTGATGATGAGGAGTCAAGTGTCCCGCCCACTGCATAAGCCACGTGACCCTTACTGGGAACAGCATATTCGATGGAACTGGCCACTGGTGCCGAGTTCTTGTCGGTAAGCCTCATGTAGCGGTTCATCATGCGTGCCAGCGCCAGGAACTTCTTGATGCTCTCACGGCTGGCATCCCCATGGTCCAGGACTCCCTGCTTGCCTTTCATCTCAGCCTCTATCGCCAGGCTCTTTTCCAGCCCTCTCATCTGTAGCAGGGTGATGTCCATGCCATCTATCCAATACCCCTTGTTCACGGCAAAGGCATCCATCCGCCTGGGCGACTTGCTGTTCTCCGCATCGCTGGTGGTCAGGGTGAATGACTTGCCGTAGGCTGTCACATAGAGGGTGGAACTTCCCTCCTTGCCCTCATCCTCTCCGCTCACCGTGTACATCCGCAGCAGGGAGCCGTTGATGCTCAGTAACTGGCCACTCTCGTCAAACTTCAGGTGAAAGTAACTGCTGTCTATCTGGCAATCCGCACGCGGTTCACGACCAGGCTGATAGAGCAGATAGCCGTCCAGGTTCATAAAATAGGTGATTGAACTATTCTCCCACTTCACCAGGGCGCAAAGGTCGCCGGTAGATTCTCCAGGGGTGGGGTCTGGGCCAGGTGTGGGGTCATCCGTACTTCCACACGATGCCATGAGGAGCGCGCCACAGAGGGCGCACAGGCAAGCCAATAACCAATGTCTTCTCATCTTTTCTTATCTTTGCTGTTCTTATTATCGTTCCGTGCAGGATGCCCGCTCCCGGGTCAGTTTATCCTGACAACCCTTATGCCCACAGATGAGGGATGCTTCAGCAGGTAGTCATGCAAGGGCACGCTGTCCAGCACCACCCGATGATAGAGGCTGCTGGCATTGAGGAGATGCAGCCTCCCGTCCGCCTCCCACACAGCCAGTCCCAGGTGACTCACATCCAGTCCGTCCTTCCTGGTGACCAGTGCCAGGATGTCCCCATCCCTTATGCAGGAGAGTTCCTCCCTACCTCGCCCAGTCAGGCTGGCAGGGATGTAGCGCACCTGCGGGCCACTATATCTCCGCTCGTGGTGTGCCACGCGCCTGGCCACAGCCTCATCGGCCAGGATGGCCGGGTAACTCTGGCGGTGACGGCTCATGTAATGCAGCCGCAGGGTATGGGAGGCTGTGAAGGGGAAATACGCGTCCGCACTGTCCCCCGTCACCTCTGTCACCAGGCCCTGGGCCTGTGCCGAGGCTATCCACTGGCTGAAGTAATGGCAACGGCTGGCATATCCGTCCATCTGGCCATTGATATAGCGCAGGGCCTGGAGCCAGTGGCAGAAGTCCTCCCAGTGGGCATTGCCCCTCGTGGTGGCCAGGGTGAGGGCCGTCACCGTCTCCACCAAGGTCGTGCAGTCCATCTGCCTGAGATTGACCACCAGCCTCTCCTGTCCGTCCCGGCTCTCCAGTGTGTGTGCCACATAGGGGACATCCAGGAACTGGCTGGCATAGTAGAGCATGAGCGAAGAGTCAGCCGGCAGAGCCTTGCCATCGGCCAGCAAGCACTCCACACGCACGCTGTCAATCCGCTCATACACCACTGCCCACGATGCCACTGGCAGCAGCAGGCACAGGGCCAGCACTATCCACACGCGCCTCATCCTCATTCCTCCTTGGGCAGATGCACCAGGGCCGTCACGCCGAAAGTGACCAGGCAGAAGGCCATCACTATCCAGAAGAACTGCACATAACCCACCTTGTCAGAAATCCATCCGCTCACCATGCCAGGCAGCATCACGCCACCCAGGTACTGGAAGGCTGTACAGAGCGAGAACACACTGGTACTGCGCTCGCCATGGGCAAAGGCTACCAGGTAGAGGGTATAGGCCGTGAAGCCCAAGCCATAGCCTATCTGCTCAAAGAACACACAGGAGGCCACCAGCCAGGTGGTGGTACACTGGGTGTAACTGAGATAGACATACACGAGGTCAGGGAGCGTGATGCTGAGCACCAGGGGCCACAGGCAACGCCTGAGCCCATGCCTTGACACCAGCCATCCACCCACCAGGCCGCCCAGCAGAAGCCCCACGACACCTATCGTGCCATACACCATGCCGTAGGTCACATCATCCATGGCCAGGCCACCCTCGGCCACTGAGCGTTTCAGGAAAAGCGGGACTATCTTGGTAAGCAGTCCCTCGGGCAGGCGGAACAGGAGTATGAAGGCGAGTGCCGTGGCTATATGGGGCTTGCGGAAGAATACCACGAAGGTCTGCATGAAGTCGGCCAGGATGTGCTGGCGTGACACCTTGGGGGCTGGCTGCTCCACCACTGGCAGCACGCGCGAGTGCCACAGGCACAACAGCAGCATCAGCGCGGCCACAGCCAGGAAGGTAATCGACCAGGCCACGCTCACGTGCATCCCGCTATGCTGCAGCAGTCCTGCCAGAGCCACCAGGCCACCCTGCCCCACTACCATACCTATGCGGTAGAAGGTGTTGCGCACGCCCACATAGAATTCCTGGTCGGTGTTGGACAGTCCCAGAATATAGAACCCGTCGGCCGAGATGTCATGCGTGGCACTGCCGAAGGCCACCAGCATAAAGAGTGCCAGCGTGGCCTGCAGCCACATGGGTGTGGGCAGGGTGAGGGCCACGGCTGCAAGCGCGGCGCCAACGAGCATCTGCATGGAGAGTATCCACCAGCGTTTGGTGCGGAAGGTGTCTATGAACGGGCTCCACAGGGGCTTGATGACCCAGGGTAGCCCAAGCCAACTGGTATAGAGGGCTATCTGCGTGTCAGTAAGCCCCATCTCCTGATAGAGCACTACCGACATCAGCATGACTGCCGCAAAGGGCAGTGACTCGCCCAGGTACAGGCTGGGCACCCACAGGTAGGGCTTGTTTGTCTTCATCACTTGTCAGTTAAGTATCGGTTTGACTTGTTTCTGCATTCTCTTTCTTGCTCCCGCACGCAGCGGCAGTCACCGCTTGCCCGTGCTCACAGTGGAGCAGCCCACCAGGCGGTCATAGCGTGCGCCCTGGGCGCGGTAATAGACCAGGGTGGTGTATTCGTTCTCTGTCTCGAAGAAGTCACCCTCGGTGCGGCGTGTGCTGCCGTCCTGCTGGCGGTACTGGTAACTGTAGTAGCCCTGTTTGAGCAGGATGGCGGCATGGTACTGCCCCGCCTGCTCGTCATACTCCATGTGGCAGTCAGGGGCATAGGTCTCCCCTGTCCATTGCCCGCACACATACACATCGCCCCCGGGCAGCCTGGGAGTGTCGAGCAGGAAGTGCACCACCACATACTCGGCAGTGGTGCCCTCGCTTCCGTCCTCGGGACTGCGCACCACGCGCACGCCGTTCTGATCCTCGATGTAGGAATAGTTGCGGGCTGGACGGTCTGCCTGCAGGGTGGCGTGATAGTATGGCTCATACCACTCCATGCGGTCCACTCCAGCCGCCGCACGCTGGACATCCAGTATCTCAAAGCGGTGAAACTCGTTTCCCGCAGGGAATATCAGTTGCCGGTTGTGGGTAAAAGCCATGCCTGCGGCATTGCGCTCATTAGGCTTCAGCCCGGTCACCATCGAGTCCCAGCGGCGGTTCTGCAGCACCTGCACACGCAACTCCTCCATGGGGTCAACCACATGCAGCGAGCCATATCCCACACTGAGGGTGAGCTGCTGGTGCTGGGCATTGAAGTCGATGTCGGTGTTGCTGCTCACCTGCTGGCTGATGCTCACGCTGTTCTCATACACGCAGAAGCGCGCCTCAAGCACAGGCTCATCCTCCTCGGGGTCGTCACCATCACGTATCACACGCACACAGTAGTTGCCGCTCAGCAGCATGCTGACATCCTTGTTGGGCAATACGAGACGATAGTGGGTATATATCTGGGTGGTATTGAAACTCTTCTCATAGTCCTCGACAGGCTGCCCGTTGGTGCCGGCCAGCCAGTCACTCTCAAAGATGCCGTCACTCACCTGCCAGTCCGCAGAGCAGTGATACACATAATATATATATCGGTGATAGTCGTGGCTCATCTGGTCCCACGACACCTCCACATGCTGCCCCTTGCCCTTCGCCAGCCAGGGAGGCAGGGTGGGGTTGCCATCGGCACACACTTGCAAGGTGCGCACCGTCTGGTCCATGACACGCTGCTCCTGTGCCAAGCCACCCAAGGGCAGCAAGCAAGAGAGCAGGGTGAGGACTTTGGCTATAAATCTGGTCATGCGCATACTCTCTGTGGAATTTACTTCAGCAGGTCATCCTCGCCCGACAGGATGGGCAACCGCCAGTGATACTTGACCGCCAGCAGGCGTATGGCTATCACCGTGAGGATGCTCAGCAGGGCATTGACCTCCAGCGTGAGCCCCATGCGGTGGCATGCCGCATAGACCACGCCGCCTGCCACACAGGCCAGGGCATATATCTCCTTGCGGAAGATAAGGGGCACCTCGTTGATAAACACGTCGCGTATCACGCCACCTGCAGCCCCAGTGATGGAGCCCATGGTGATGGCTGTCCAGTAAGGGAAGCCCATGTTGAGCGTCTTCTCGATGCCTATCACATTGAAGAGGGCAAGCCCGATGGTGTCGAAGATGAACCAGGTGTTGTTCTCGCGGATAAGGTACTTGCCAAAGAACATGACCCCCACCACGGCCAGGGCACAGCAGATGAAGTAACTGCCATTGGTCATCCAGAATGGGTTCACGCCCAGCATGAAGTCACGCAAGGTGCCACCGCCAATGGCTGTGGCCATGCCCACTATCCAGGCCCCAAAGATGTCAAACTGCTTGGCCGAGGCCAGTCTCACGCCTGACAGGGCGAAGGCGAATGTGCCGATAAACTCAATGACCACAAACGAGACAGGCAGCCGCAGCGCGACCCCCATCTCTTGCAGGATGTTATATATCCAATTCATGTGTGTGTGTGATTGTACGTTGGAGTAACAGACCCCGTGAGCGGATCACTCCAGCAGTCCCTCCTGAGTCCACTGTGCCAGGATGGCCGCAGAGTCAGCCAGCGCGCGGTCACGCTCCACCTCATACTCACCACAGAGGAAGCTGGCCATGGCCTCTGCCGTGAACTCACCATCACCCACGGCCTGCCACAGGAAGGCGGCCGTCTCGTTGAGACTGATAATCTTGCTGAAGTCAATATTCTCCATGCCATAGGCCATGATGACATGCTCACCACACACATCGCGGAGTTCAAATCCCTTTTTCTTTCTCATCAGGTAACTGTTTGCTGTTAATTCCTTTATAACTTAATAGGCAGGCAACTGCGCTTCGACTCTCACAGGCTTACCGCCATGGGGCGGCACTGGTCTCGTGTTCTGGCAGTCCTGTCTCATCACATTATTCTGCACGCGCTTTTGTTTGGTTCCCGCATCCATGCCCACTCAGGGAAGCGTGGCACGATACAGGAGAAGCAGCGGACGGCGCACAGGGCGCAGCATGCGCCACAGGCGTATGCGCCTGCGCAGACCAGGGTCACTAGCCTGTATGGTGCGTCCCGGACGCATATACTCGATGACCACACCGCACACATCGTCCATACGGCATCGTTCCACGCCCCTCAGATTGCCATCTCCCTGCAGGGTGAGCAGGTTCCCCTCCCTGTGCAGGACACGATGCAGGACATAGTGTCCCCATGCCACCTGTGCCAGCACGGCATCTCCCACCTCCACACGTTGTGGGTAGGCAAGTTTCACGCGGTCACGCTCGTGCTCCAGGAAGGGGCGCATACTATAGCCCCGGACCCAGATGGTGGCCGTGTGTCCCTGGGCCAGGGCATCGGCCACGACGGGGAGCAACTGATCATTGGGCAGGCTCATCCGCCCAGCGGCATCCACCGTGCCGTCACGCTGGGCACGCCTGTGCCTCAGCGGGGCAAGCATCCAGCGCAGCAAGTGCCACACGACATCCCTCAGCCCGCGCATCCTGTCACGGTATCATGGCAGAGTATGGCCGCCTGGGCATTGGGCAGGCAACCCAACTCGTATATGTCACACAGGGCTATTAGGCGCGTCACCGTGTCATAGACACCGCCATACACGCGCCTGTCCCACTTCATACTGCTCATGGCGGGAAGCAATGTAGCCAGTGCCTCCACAGGCCCAAGCCGCCGTATGCTGTTCTCCGGCCTCTGCCGTATGCGCACCATTGCGCCCAGGGGGGCCTGCACGTTGCGGTAGCAGGGGGTCTTCCCGCTCCAGGGTGACCCATACACGATGGGCTTCCCATCCACAATGCGCAGCACCGGGTTATCGTCATTCATCAAGTCACAGCCAGGGATATTGTCATACCACAGGCGTGTGTGGGTGCTCTTGCCAGTGCCGCTGGGGGCAGTCATCATATAGGCATGCCCCTCACAGCGGATGACCGAGGCATGCACCAGCAGGGTGCCCAGGGTGGCGGCTGAGAAGGCATAGGCCATCATCATGGCATTGTTGAGCCCATAGGCCTGCTGGTCATCACGCTCGCCACACAGCCGTACATGGCAGAAGCGGAAGTCAGGTGATGCCTGCATGAGGCAGCATACCACACCATCAATATCGCGCAGATGAAACTGGTAGCCACCATCAGGCATGAGGAACACGCCATGCACGCAACCTCCACAGTCAAACTGCCCCACCTCGCGCTCGGGCTCGTCCATCACGAAGGAGGAGTCCACGACGGCACGCAGGAGGGGCACCTCGGCCCCGAAATCGACCTTGAAGGGGGCATAGGAGGGAAGCAGTCCCTCCACGTCAGTGCCATCAGCAGGCTCTACGGACAGCAGGTGTCCGCCCACGCGATAGCGCACCTCGGCAGGAACGGCCATCAGCGCCGTCCCCCTTTCCCGGCCTTGGCAGCCTTCCCGCCCTTGGGCTTGGAGGTCTCGGTGGCAGCAGGGGCCTCTGTGGCATCCGCCCCGTCCGTCTCCTCGTCCAGCATGGTCATATTGGGGTCAACATACTGCTCCCCTATAAATTGGAACTCCGCTGTCGAGAGAGTCTTGAGATGTGTGCCGTAGTCCTTGCCGTTACGCTTGCGTATCTTCTCCACCCGCTTCTGCAGCCGTGACTGCTTCCGGTCAAAGAGCACCATGCAGGTGTAGTTCTTCCCGCCCGAATGCTTCTTCATGTAGTGGTTGAGCTGGGAGGAGTACTGGTTGCGGTCCATCAGAAAGCCGTTCTTGCTCTCGACGTATGCTGTGTCGATGCACTGCACCTCGGTCAGGAAGACCGTAGAGTCGGTGAAGTTAATCGCATAGCCGCAGATATACACTGGCTTCTGCTCCACCTTGGCCTGCAGCGGTGAACTGGCCCAAGCCAGTGCCAGCCCTATGGCCAGCAGGGCAACCGCCCATAGTCTGTTCTTCATATCTAATGTTTTGTACATTTTCGCTTAGTCCAGGAATACTTGTCCCCTATGACGAGCAAATTTACGACCTTTCCGTGAAACCCGCAAGCGTTGGGCACACCAGCGGGATGAAAAAATGAAACGAAGCGCGGTGTTTCAAGGATGGCAACATGGGGCACGAAAGGAAGCCGACTGCACGCTGACGGGAAAAGGGCGAGGCCGAGGTGAGTTTCCACAACTGCGGTCGCCATACAGCCAACAGCGTGGACGCGCAGAGACAGACACAGGATGGGACACTGTTGTGGAGCAAGTAAATCGCAGTCACCTCACAAGATGCCATGCCAAAAACAATGTGGCACAGAGAGAAGGCATCGCCCTAAACTTGCCAGGCGTTGTGGCAGAGAATTGAATGACATATTTTCATGACAGACAAACAAAACACAAAAAACGCTTGGTTATGAGCGAGAATAAACGTACATTTGCTGCCAGCAATATTTTTTACCAGCGACTACGAAACTACGCAATAATAAAATGAAGATAGTACAGACCTTTTGGAGTGGCGGAAAAGATCCCACAGAGTATTCCTACGGATGGCTTCACGCCGAGTACAACCTGATGTCATGGGCACTCAGTTGTCTTTCCTTACGCAAATACTATAACCAAGTTGAACTCTACACCGACCAGCGCGGATATGATGTACTTATAAAGAAACTCCACTTGCCCTATACTGCCGTGCATGTGGTGTATGATGACAATCTGTGCTTGCCTCAGCATTGGGCATACGCAAAACTAAAGACCTACTCCATGCAAACTGAGCCATTCTTGCATATATAGTCAAAAAGAAATGGTTTGAGAATTAACCAAACGGAATTTGAGAGTTAGAA
>CAVKOT010000104.1:0-9837 GCA_963658045.1 Opitutia bacterium UBA4654 | reverse complement strand
AGGTCAGTGTGAGCGTGTCGGCACTGGTGAGCACCATGTGGTCAGAGTTGAGCACCAGGATGCGGAAACCGCCGTCGGCTGGCACCCCATAGCGCGCCAGGTCGCTGATGCTGACCAGGCTGTCCTTGGCCGAGTAGAGTGTGGGGCGGTAGATGACCAGGCTGTCATGGGTGTGGCGGAAGTAGCACTGGTAATAGTCACCCTGGTCGTGATAGTCACGCAGGCGTATGAGTTGCAGTTGCACGCTGTAGAAGATGCGGCTGTACTTGTCCTTCACAACCCGGTTCTGCGCGTCGCGCCACTCGGTCAGTTGCCACATGCCGCCCAGGTCACCGTTGTGGTCACGCTTGTTCTCGCATGAGCACAGCGTGGCAGACAGGAACAGCGCGAGCATGCCCATGAGCAGCACGGTCCTGCGCATGGACAGGGGGGAGTGGTGGGGGAAAGGTGTGTGTGACATCATCGAGGTCTTTTGTTGAATATGCCCTCATACGAGAGCGTGAGCATACCGCCGTGGCTGCGTCCCAGCAGCGAGCCGCCGTTGTAGCCGTAGGCACCCGTCACCGACAGCCCGCGCACCCATTGCGGGTGCCAGGTGAGCTCGGCGAGCAGATAGTCGGCACGCTTGGGGTCGATGACAGGGGTGTGGTAGGTGCCCAGCGTGCGCAGGTGGGTGTAGAGCACGCGCCACTGCAGCCAGCGGGCGGGTTGCCCCTGCAGCCCCAGGTGGTGGGCATTCACGCGGTTGTAGTAGCAGTAGATGCGCCCGTCCCTGTTGTAGATGGGCGACAGGATGAGCGGGTTGCCCGTCACGAAGCCTGCATGTTGCCGTGCTCCGTAGATGTGGTGGTTGTAGTATTCGTCTATGGCGCTTATCTGCACGGGCAGGTTTTCGCGTGCGTCGTGATACACAGGGCCGCTCTGGTCCATCGTGCCCAGGTGCTCATACACGACTGCTGACAGGAAGGGGTTGCGCGGCAGATGAGCCTCGATGCCCAGCAGATAGTCCTTCCAGCCATATTGCCAGAAGAGTTGGCTCTCGTCCTCGAAGTAGTGCTCCAGGTAGGCTCCCACGCTCCAGCCCTTGCCCTGCCAGTCGGCACGCAGGTGCCACGAGCCCAGCATGTTGCCCTCTGCATTGGCAAAGTCGCCATCGTCAGCGTCGCCTCCGCCAGGGATGACGGCATGCCAGAGCGAACTGAAGCCGTGGAAGAGTTTGCGGTGCGAGTCCAGTTGTGTGCCGTCGTCCAGCCGCTTGCCCATGTTCCATCCCTCGCCTCCAAACTGCGTCTCCATCTCCAGGCCGCCTGTGAGCGTGAGCGGGAACCGCTCCAGGTTGCCTATCCGCAGCAGGAGTTCCTTGCTGTGGTAGAGCGAGCCCTGGGTGTAGGTGTTGCCGTGGCTGCCGGCGAAGGAGCGTTGCCAGCCATTGTCGGTGTAGGCTCCGAAGGCAAAGTGTGCCTTGAGCGAGAGCCAGCGGCGGGTGCCTGGCACCACCCAGAAGTCGGGCAGTTCCAGTCGCACCTGGGGCAGCGGACGTGTGTTGATGCCTGTGGTCATCCCGCCCGAGCTGAGTTGGTCGTCGAGCAGTTCCAGCGGACGCTCCTTCTGTCCCAGGCTCAGGCGCAGGGCCTTCCACTGCACCTCGGCATAGAGTTGCTGCAGGATGAGGTGGCTGTCCATGCCGGCGGCCACGGCCAGGTCGGCTCCGTAGCCCACACGCCAGTGGCGCGCGCTGTCGGCCATCGTGCTGCGGCAGGCAGCGGCACGCACGAGGAAACTCTCGGTGTTGGGGGTCGCGAGGCCGTAGCGGTTGGCTGTCATCCAGAATGGGGCATAGTCACCGCTGGATGCCATGCCGCTCATGCTGCCCCCATAACGCACATTCTCCCCCAGGCGGCTCAGTTGCGCTTGTGCCGCCAGGGGGAGAATGCATATCAGAAACAGGAGTCGTCTCACTTACTTCTCGGTGTGTGTGCCCGCGTCGGGACGGTTGCCATAATTGCCATACACACCATAGTGGCCATAGTGCCCGTACTTGCCGTAATGACCATACTTGCCATAGCCATAGTAATAACCATACTTGCGCTTGCGCAGGTCCACGCCATTGAGCACGAGTGACATCTTGGGCATCTTGTTCTCTTCCTTGAGCTCGTTGACGAGCTTGAAGTTGGCCTTGGGCGAGTAGTCGGCACGGCACACTACGAGGGTCATGTCGGCCACACGGGCGATGGACAGTGTGTCGCTCACCAGACCCACGGGAGGTGTGTCGAGCAGCACATAGTCATAGTGCTCACGCAGCATCTGCACGGCACGGTCCAGTTGTGCGCGGGAGATGAGTTCGCCTGGATTGGGCGGGATGATACCTGCGGGCAGGACATCCAGGTTGGGGTTGCCCACCTGGTGGATGATTTGTCTGTCGAGCAGGTCATAGGACTCGTCGTTGCTGGAGAGGAATGTGGTGATGCCTCGCTTGTCCGCTGGGAGGCCAAAGAGTTTCACCAGTCGGGGCTTGCGGATGTCCAGTCCTATGATGACGACACGCTTGCCCAGCAGGGCGAGTGACATGGCGAGGTTGGTGCTGACAAACGTCTTGCCCTCGCCGGGGATGCAGCTCGTGCAGGCGATGACGCGTTCATTGTCGGACAGCACAAAGCGCAGGTTGGTGCGCAGTCCACGGAAGGACTCCTCCATCATGTCGTTGGAGTTCTCGCGCACAGCCAGTTTGTGCTCGCCGTCAAGCGACTTTGGTGCCATAGGTATGTCGGCCAGTACCGGTATCTTGGTCAGTTTCTCGACATCCTCGCGCCCCTCAATCTTGTATCGCAGCAGGCCCATCAGGTATATCAGTCCCACCGGGAAGGCCAGTCCCAGTACCAGCGCGCCCAGCATGATTATCTTGCCCTTGGGCGACACCTTGCCCTCATAGCGCGGTGCGTCTATCACGCGTGCCTTGGCAGCGGTGCTGGCCAGGGAGATGTAGTTCTCCTCGCGCTTCTGCAGAAGCATCAGGTACAGCTCAGCCTTGATTTCCTGTTGGCGTGTGATGTTGTTCAGGTTGTGCTCCTGGGTAGGCACCTCGCTCACGCGCTGGCTGAAGAGGCGGAACTGGCTGTCGGCACTGCGCTTCTGCGTGAGGATGTTGTCGCGCACGTTCTTGAGGCTGAGGCGTATGCTGGGCCACATCTCCTCCAGTTGCGAGGTGATGCGCTTC
Organism: Opitutia bacterium UBA4654; assembly: GCA_963658045.1. Classification (GTDB taxonomy): domain Bacteria; phylum Bacteroidota; class Bacteroidia; order Bacteroidales; family Bacteroidaceae; genus Physcousia. The sequence continues at coordinate 6,623 of CAVKOT010000104.1, read as the reverse complement.
ACATAGGGATTGTCGGCGCTCGATGACTTGAGCAGGCGGTTGCGCTGCAGCACATAGTCGTTGTACTTGTCCAGCATCTGGCTCATGTCGGCATCCTTCAGCCCCAGGTTGGAGGGGATGACGCTGAGTGCGTTGCGTGGGTCGTCCATGTAGTCCAGCAGTGCGGTGACCAGGTTGAGCTGTGTCTCCAGCTCCACCTGCTCCTTCTGGTACTCTGTGCTCTTGGTGAGGGAGTTGCTCGCGTCGTTGGTCAGGTTGATGAGCTCGTTCTTCTTCTTGTATGACTCAAGGCTGTTCTCCGTCACGTCCAGTTCCTCACGTATGGCACTGATGCGGTTCTTCAGGAATTCCTCGGTCTTGAGAGCCACCTCATTCTTGTCCTCATTGGCATCCTCGTTGTAACTCTTGAAGAGTTCGTTCAGGTAGTCAATGGCTCGCTCGCGCTGTGTGTCCAGGTATCTCAGTTCGGCCACCGTGGTCGTCTTGCTGGTGGCTGTGGCCGAGAGTTGTGAGCCATAGGCCTTCGCCGCGATGTCGAGCGGCATGATGGTGGCATACATGTCACGCTTGGTGAGTTTCACACCGGGGTTGCGCTGCAGGGTGATGGTGCCCACCGGGGTGCTGAAGGAGCCTGGCAGGGCCTTCACGTCGCGCTCGAACTCCATGGGCTCCTTGTCCATGGGCACATAAATCTTGCCCTCGACATGCAGCCCGCTGCCCCTGCGGCTCACGCGCATCTTGATGATGGACTCCAGGTCCTCGAGCTGGCTCTCGGGCATGTCCACGATGTAGGGGTTGTCCTTGTACAGCTCGCGCTTTCGTATGTGTCCCTCCAACTCATAGTTCACATAGAGTTTCAGGGACTTCACTACGCGTCCGCTGATGTTGGAGCTGGCCAGGATCTCCAGCTCGTTGTCGAATCCGTTGGAGTTGGAAATCACTCCCATGCTCTCCAGAGCCAACTGTCCGCCACGGTACATGCGTGAGCGTGAGTCCTCGTCCTTCACCAGGATCTTCATGCTGGAGGCATACACAGGTCGCGTGTACCTCAGGTAGCAGAACGCGATGCCCACTCCCACGATGGCAGACAGTACAATCCAGTACCAGTACAGGACTACAATCTTCCACAAGGCCGCCAGGTCAAATCCCCCCTGCTCCTCGTCTCTGTTTTCTTCGTTTGCTATAAACTCGGCCATTTCTGTTGCTTTGGTCTTTGTTGTTTACGTTTTTACTATCACAAGTTACAAAAGTACCTAATAAATAATAATACGCAAGGATTTTCTGAGAATTTTTATGCGTTATGTGCATTTTCTGGCTCTGGAGGCGGTATATTCGGGATAAGTATCGTATTTTTGTCCAATGAAGTAATTTGCACGACTTCATGCTGTACCACGCGCGTCGCTGCGCCTAACGACTTACATGCTATAAGGTATGAACAACAAGCATTTCGAGGACTCCATCTCCTCACGCCTTCTTGTCAATGTGATTGACATTGTGCTCCTGTGTGTCGCTTTCTTCTTGACACACTTCGTGCTCATGCTCTCTGGTCAGGACTTCGTGTCCACGGCCTTCGCGCAGCGTTATCTGATTATAGCCATCCTGTGCTATGTGCCCGTGGCAGCGTTTTTCCCTCCCATCGCACTTAGGCGCGTGTGCAGCACAGACAAGATAGCAAGCAACGTGTTCTTTACCTCCACTGCTCACTTTGTCCTCTTCCTGCTGGTGGTGTACCTGCTCAAGGTCAATTATATGCCGCGCATATATTTCTTGAGCATCTATGCGATATGTACTCTGCTGCTGCTCATCGAGCGCATCTCGATGTTCAAGTACATGACCAGCAAGCGGCGCAGCGGTGTCAACCTGGCACGTGTCATCCTGGTGGGCAACGGCGAGGAGGTGCGCGAGCTGTACCATGACCTCAAGGCCACAGTCTATGGCCTGGACATCGAGGGGCTGTTTGCCAACCCCACTGAGCGCGCCCTGCCCGAGGGCGTGGTGATCAAGGGCAAGCCCTCGCAGGCCATTGACTATCTCAAGGAAAACGCCAGCCACATCGACGCGGTGTATTGCTCGATGGCCTCGCTGAGCAAGGAGGAGGCGCAGGAACTGTACTCCTATTGCGAGAACAACATCATACGTTTCTTCATGGTGCCTGTCTTCGTGAACCTCACACGCCGCCACATGGTCACCACCCAGGTGGGGAACTCCTTTGTGCTCGCGCCTCGTGAGGAGCCCCTGCGCAGTATGGGCAACCGGGCCTTGAAGCGGAGCCTCGACTTGCTGGTGAGCAGCATCTTCCTGCTGACGCTCTTCCCCGTCATCTATGTCATCGTGGCTGTGGTCATCAAGTGCCAGAGCCCCGGCCCCGTATTCTTCCGCCAGAAGCGCACCGGCCTGTATGGCAAGGACTTCTACTGCATCAAGTTCCGCTCCATGCACGTCAACGCTGATGCCGACAAGGTGCAGGCCACCGAGCACGACCCGCGCAAGTTCCCCTTCGGTGACTTCATGCGCAGGGCCAACATCGACGAACTCCCGCAGTTTATCAACGTCTTCCTGGGCACCATGTCCCTGGTGGGACCACGCCCCCACATGCTTGCCCACACCGAGGAGTACCGCAAGATAGTCAACCGCTATATGGTGCGTCACTGGGTGAAGCCTGGCATCACGGGCTGGGCACAGGTGCAGGGCTTCCGTGGGGAGACCCGTTACCTGAGCCAGATGGAGAACCGCGTGCACGCCGACATCTGGTATGTGGAGAACTGGAGCTTCTGGCTTGACATACGCATCATCGCATCCACCTTCTTCCAGACACTGCTCCACAAGGAGGAGAACGCATATTGAACAACCGCCCCGCATATCTGCCGCGTGGCAGGCATGCGGACACACATATATAATATAGAAAAAGAAATGTCAATTTTCAGCAAACTCTTCGGCCGTAAGAAGGAGGCCGAGAACATAGTGGGCGGCATGGAGGACTTCATGCTGCTCATTCGCGTTTACTACCAGTCCAGCATGGCCGCCCAGTTGGGCATCAGCAATCTGGCCGCCCTGCCAGACCTGCGCGTCTTCAAGCAGACCTACCATGTGGCGACCGTCAATAACCGTCTCGGGCTGGGAGAAAAGAAGCACTGCAAGCACATGATGCAGGACATCTACCACGTCTCTGACGATTTCTTCCGTGAGATAGACGGCAGCCTCAAGAAACACTGTCGCAGGCTGCAGGACGTGCAGTCCTATCTGGCCGCCTTCCAGGGCTTCAGCCAGGACCTCATGATGCTCATGAGCAACCTCATGCAGTGGAAATTCCGCATGCCCTCATTCCTGCACAAGGCCCTGCGCGAGATGGTGGCCAAGCAGGTGCACCAGGTCTTGACACGCATCGACTGGAAGGATGAGGGCGTGCGCAAGGCATGTGTCTCCATCCGCAAATACCAGTCCATGCTGGACTACAGCGAGCAGTGGATGACCGAATATGTATATACGCTGGTCATGCTTGCGAAGAAGGAACCGCGCAAAAACGTGGAGGAATAACTTGTGAACCACAGAAAAAACAGGTAACTTTGTACCAAAGGAGCAACTGACACACATGAACGCAGAGATGGATGACCTGCTGATGAGGGTGGAGACACGCGTGCGACAGCTCATCCTCAAGCACCGGGAACTCCAGGCCGAGAAGAAAAGCCTGGAGGCGGACATCGATGCACTCCACCAGGAGATAGAGAGCCTGAGGGAGAGCAACAGACAGCTCCAGCTGAAGTATGACCATCTGAAGATGGCCAAATACATCGACATGGCCGACAGCAGCACCAAGGACCTGCGCGGCCGGATACGGAAAATGGTGCGTGACATTGACCAGTGTGTGGCAATGCTAAAGGTTGAATAAAGGCATGGCAAGCGACACATTATCAATAACTATCCACTTCGGCACTATGAGCATACCGCTGAATATCCCCAGGGAGCAAGAGTATGCCTACAGGCAAGCCGAAAAGCTGATTAAGGAAAGGTACGGCTTCTACACGAGCAAGTACCCGGGGCAGAGCGAGAACATGTATCTCGTCATGACCATGGTGGACATGGCGGTGCAGGCGAAGCAGAAGGAACTGGCCCTGGACATCACTCCTGTGGCCGAGAGACTGGCACCCCTAATCGGCGAGTTGGAGTCCGCACTCAGTTCCGAATAACTAATGCGTGACAGCGCAGGCCGCGAGGCCATGCGCGGGCACGCTGAGCGAACAGAGAGAAGAAATGACCCCAATAACCAAACAAAGTATTTGACAGATGGATATAATTATCGGATTGGCGGCCGGCCTGGTGCTCTTCCTGGCACTGACCGCCGCATGGTACTTCCTCATCATACCTTCTAAGCGGGCGGCCCTGACGCGCGAAGCCAAGGAGGCCGCCGAGAAGGAAGCAGAGGTGATCAAGCAGAAGAAACTGCTGGAGGTAAAGGACAAGTTCCTGAGTAAGAAGGCGGAACTGGAGAAGGAGGTGCGCCAGCGCAACCAGCAAATCCAGCAGGCCGAGAACCGTGCCAAGCAGCGTGAGCTCTCGCTCAACCAGAAGCAGGACGAACTCACACGCCGCAAGCAGGAGACCGAGTCACTGCGCCAGCGTGTGGAGACACAGCAGGCCCTGCTGCAGAAGCGTGAGGAGGAATTGGATGAGCGCAAGAACAACCTGCTGGAGCAGGAACGCACCAAACTGGAGGAAATATCCGGCATCAGTGCCGAGGAGGCCAAGGAGAGGTTGGTGGAGGCTCTGAAGGACGAGGCAAAGACCAACGCCCAGGCTTACATCAACGAGATAATGGATGACGCCAAGATGACGGCCAACAAGGAGGCCAAGCGCATCATCATACAGACCATACAGCGAGTGGCCACCGAGACGGCTGTCGAGAACAGCGTGACGGTGTTCCATATCGACAACGACGAGGTCAAGGGACGCATCATAGGCCGTGAGGGACGCAACATACGTGCGCTGGAGGCTGCCACAGGAGTGGAGATTGTGGTCGATGACACCCCCGAGGCCATCGTGATAAGCGCATTTGACCCCGTGCGCAGGGAGATATGCCGCCTGGCCATGCACCAGTTGGTGGCCGATGGCAGGATACATCCCGCACGCATTGAGGAGGTCGTGGCCAAGGTGAAGAAGCAGGTCGAGGAGGAAATCATCGAGACTGGCAAGCGCACCACCATCGACCTGGGCATACACGGACTGCACCCCGAGCTCATCCGCATCATAGGCAAGATGAAGTACCGCAGCAGTTATGGACAGAACCTCCTGCAGCATGCGCGCGAGACCGCCAACCTCTGTGCTGTGATGGCCAGCGAGCTGGGACTGAACCCCAAGAAGGCCAAGCGTGCCGGACTGCTGCATGACATAGGCAAGGTGCCCGATGAGGAGCCCGAACTGCCCCACGCCCTGTATGGTGCCAAACTGGCTGAGAAGTATAAGGAGAAGCCCGACATCTGCAACGCTATCGGCGCTCACCATGACGAGATGGAGATGACCACGCTGCTGGCTCCCATCGTGCAGGTGTGTGATGCCATCAGTGGAGCGCGTCCCGGAGCACGCCGCGAGATAGTGGAGGCCTACATCAAGCGACTCAAGGACTTGGAGAACATCGCCATGAGTTACCCTGGCGTGGTGAAGACCTACGCCATACAGGCAGGACGCGAACTGCGTGTCATCGTGGGCGCGGACAAGATAGACGACAAGCAGACCGAGGAACTGAGCAACGAGATAGCCACCAAGATCCAAAACGAGATGACCTATCCCGGACAGGTGAAGATTACGGTCATCCGCGAGACACGCTCGGTGTCCTACGCCAAATAACTCTCTCCCGCCCCTCGTGGCGGACTGGGAACACAGACAGGGGAGGCAAGACCAATCATGGTGCTTGCCTCCCCTGCCTGTTTCGTTCCGCTCCCTGTTCGCCAGGGGCAGCCTGTTATATATGGTACACGCGTGCGTGCGTACCTCTTCTTATGCTTTCGCGTGTCGTGGGATTATATCTGCCACCACTTCTTCTTGGGCTTCTCCTCCACGCTGCTGTACTCCTCGCGCATAATCTCCTCGTATGTCTTGTGCTCTGTAATCATGCGGTAGATGGTGCCCCAGTCGGGCAGTCCTCCCACGTTGCGGTCATCTATCCACAAGTCCACCTTGAGTTTGCGGCTGAAGTGAATGTTTTTCTCCACGTCCTCTTCAGGGAAGTCCTTGTTGACCGCATAGAACTCCACGCCCCTCTGGCGACACCATTCCACCGCCTCGTCCAGCAGCTGGCCTTCGCGCACGCTCCACAGGATGAGTTTGTGCCGGTCCTGGATGAGCATCTTGAGAGTCTGTGTGGCAAAGGGAATCTCGTTGCCAATCTTGGGGTAGCGGTGTTCCACAATCGTTCCGTCAAAATCTACTGCGATAGTCATTGTGATGATAAGTAGCTGTTCAAAATTAAATGATATAATCCATAAGCAGATGTCTTGTTCTTATTTCACCATCGTCTTCCGCTCATACTGCGGCTCTATTCCCATGTCTCATCAGTCACGCAGCCCGCTGCGCTCCTTCTTCGGACATGGAAATATATCTCGCAGTCTGGGCGAAATATAATGGTGTTTAAT
>CAVKOT010000103.1:0-9844 GCA_963658045.1 Opitutia bacterium UBA4654 | reverse complement strand
CCCCGAGATTACAAATCACGTGCTCTGGCCAACTGAGCTAAAGAGGCGGGTGGGGAAGCTTACCATATCGCGCCGCTACAACCTCCTGCCCTTGCTGCGATCAAGCCCTGGGGGATTCAGAGGGAGCATGCCGTATGGGACTTCCCCATTTCGGAGTGCAAAGGTAGGCATTTCCTGCCTTATGGCCAAATATTAGGGCAAGTTTTTGCCGAAGGAACTTTTCTCCCACACGCGCGCATATTATTGGAGAATATGTGGTAATTTTGCACAAATAAAGAAAAAGCATGGAACAAAATTACACGGAGATGGACTCTCCCCGTTACAGGATGGAGTATGCCGGCAGGTGCGGTGTGCTGGCAGGTGGCATGTGGACAGCATCCTTCCTCTGCTCCATTTATTCCCTGGACTATCCCCTGCTGGGCTATGTGGGCAACACGGTGGCCCTGCTCTCACTCTATGCACTGTACCTGATGGTTGTGCGCTACCGCGCGTTTGTGGCCCCGCTGCGCTTTCCCGGATGCTTCAGGATGGCCTGGCGCATCTGTCTGTTTGCCGGGCTGCTGACCACCCTGGCCCAGTACCTCTACTTCCGCTTCATCGATGGAGGCCACCTGGTGGAGTCCATGACGAGACTCCTGGACAATGAGCAGTACCGCCAGGCCATGAAGGAGGTGATGCCACAGGTGAACCCCAGTGACATGAAGAGCATGCTCAGCGCCATCAAGGTGGGCGAGATGACCCTGAACCTGTGGATGTTCAACATCTTCATCTCCCTGCCCCTGTCACTGATAGCCGGCATCTTCGGTGCGCTGAAGAATGTGGGCAAGTACCAGCAAAAGCAATAAACACCCAAAGTCAAGGAAAAGAGAAACTATGAACATATCTGTTGTTATACCCCTCTTCAATGAGGAAGAATCCCTGCCCGAACTCTTCGCGTGGATTGAGCGCGTGACCAAAGCCAACGGCCTCAGCCACGAGGTGATATTTGTGGATGACGGCAGCACAGACCACTCCTGGAAGGTGATAGAGCGGCTGAGGGAGGAGAACCCCGACGTGGTGCGCGGCATCAAGTTCCGCCGCAACTACGGCAAGAGCCCCGCCCTGTACTGCGGATTTGCCAAGGCCCAGGGAGACGTGGTCATCACCATGGACGCTGACCTGCAGGACTCGCCCGACGAGATTCCCGAGCTCTACCGCATGATACGCGAGGAGGGATATGACCTGGTGAGCGGCTACAAGATGAACCGCAGCCAGGGTGACCCCCTGTCAAAGACCATCCCCACCAAACTGTTCAACGCCACAGCGCGCTGGGTGAGCGGCATCCACAACCTGCATGACTTCAACTGCGGGCTGAAGGCCTACCGCCGCGAGGTGGTGAAGAACATCGAGGTGTATGGCGAGATGCACCGCTATATCCCCTACCTGGCCAAGAATGCGGGCTTCGCACGCATCGGCGAGAAGCCCGTGCACCACCAGGCGAGGAAGTTCGGCAAGTCAAAGTTCATGGGCTGGAACCGCTTTGTGAACGGCTATCTTGACCTGATGTCGCTGTGGTTTCTCAACAACTTCGGTCTGAAGCCCATGCATGTGTTTGGCTTCATCGGCACGCTGATGTTCCTGCTCGGATTCGTGGCAGTGGTCATCGTGGGAGCCACGAAACTCTACTACCTGTCCACCGGCGCGGCACACCCGCTGGTGACCGACAACCCCTACTTCTACATAGCCCTCACGATGATGATACTGGGCACGCAACTCTTCGTGGCGGGCTTCCTGGGTGAACTGGTGAGCAGGAACTCCCAGGAGCGCAACAAGTACCAGATAGAGCAGGAATTCTGAACAGGCATGAGCAAGAGACACGCATTACACTCACTGGGCACGCTCGTCGCGGGGGTGGCGGCACTCACTGCCTGCGACAGCATTGACTGCACGCTCTACAACACCGTGACGCTCACCTGCTCGTTCTACTCCGAGGGGAAAACCGTGAAACTGAGCGACACACTCACGGTGAGCGCGCCAGGCACCGACTCCATCCTGGTCAACAGGATGGTGGGAGCATCGACGCTGGACCTCCCGCTGAGTTACACCCAGGACACGGACACGCTGGTGCTGCACGTGTATGGCCCCGAGTTTGACGCGCGCGACACGCTGTGGGTGGAGAAGAGCAACACCCCCCACTTCGAGTCGCCCGACTGCCCCACCAACATGTTCCACCAGATACGGTCGGTGCGGCACTCAGGCACATTCATCGATTCCGTCACCATAACCAGAAGCCTTGTAGATTATGACCAGACAGAGAACCTTCGCATTCACCTGTAGCCTGCTCATGGCAGTTGCCCTCACCCTGCCGGCACGGGCCCAGGGGAAGGCACGCCCCACGCAAGCCCCCGAGGAGGAGAAAGCCCCCCTGTTTGGCGGCGTAGCCGTGGGAGCCGACCTGGTGGGACTGGCCATGAAGGGCATGGGGCTGAAGTTTGCCAACATGGAGGTGTGCGGAAGGCTCAATTTCAAGGAAAAGTACTATCCCATAGTCGAACTGGGCATCGGTGACTGCACGCGTGAAGGCGGTGAGAACAGCAACAAGTTCAGCACCACTGCCCCCTACTACCGCGTGGGCATGGACTACAACTTCAACAAGAAGGTCAACGGCAACCGCTTCTTTGGTGGCCTGCGCTACGCCTTCTCGTCATACAAGTTCGACTTTGAGAACCCCGACTTTGCCGACCCAGTCTATGGCACAAGCACCCCCATGAAGTTCAAGGACCTCAGTGCCAAGAAGCAATGGATGGAGGTGTGCCTGGGTGTGGAATGCAAGTTGTGGAGCATCGTGCGCATGGGTTGGAGCCTGCGGTACAAGATAAGGCTGAAGAACAACACCCCCACCTATGGCGAGCCCTGGTATGCACCGGGCTTTGGCAAGAACGGAACCAGCACCTGGGGAGGCACCGTCAACCTGATGTTTGACATCGGGAAGTCGGCACGGCGCAACGCTGGCAAGAAGAAAGTGGGCAACACGCCCATCCCGTCCGAGAGCACCCCCGCTCCCACAAAACCACAAGAAACAGAACAGAAAGAATGAACGCAATAGAAATCTGGCTTATCGGACTCGCACTGGCCATCGACTGCTTCACAGTAAGCATAGCGGCCGGACTGCAGGCACGCCACGTCAAGGCCCTGCCCATGGCCCTCATGGCCCTCTCCTTCGGCATCTTCCAGGCAGGCATGACCTGGCTTGGCTACATGGGGCTGTCCCTCTTCGCCCACCTGCTGGAACAGGTGGACCACTGGATAGCCTTTGCCCTGCTGGCCTACACGGGCGGCAGGATGATATGGGAAGGGCTTCACATAGAGGAGGAAGAGAACTCAGGATCGGCTCCGCTGCTCAGCGCGCGCAATATCCTCACCCTGTCAGTGGCCACCAGCATCGACGCTCTGGCCGTGGGCATCTCGTTTGCCTGTCTGCCCGCAGGCAGGCTGCTGGGCATGGGCTACATCGTGGGAGTCATCGGCCTCTGCTCCACAGCCATGAGCATAATCGGGCTGGCGGTCGGCATCACCGTGGGCCGCAAGGTAAACTGGCATGCCGAGGTGATAGGCGGAGCCGTGCTGGTGATTATAGGAATCAAGATACTCATAGAACATTTGTCATGAAACAGAACAACAGATTCAGGCTATGGAACATCCCGGTGCTGGTCATACTCACCGTGGCAGCCATATATATACTGAGGCATAAGAGTCTGTCACAAGTTCCCTACCAGAGTGAGGAGGGAGCCATCTTTGGCACCGTATATCATGTGAAGTACCAGTATGGCAGCAGCCTGCAGGCTGACATCCTGGACCGTCTGCATGCCGTTGATTCCTCACTCTCAATGTTTAACAAGCAGAGCACCGTGAGCCGCATCAACTCTGGTGAGAGCATGCAGGCCGACTCCCTGCTGGAGATGGTGTTCCAGTTCTCCACCTCCATCAGCGAGGCCACAGGCGGAGCCTTTGACGTGACCGTTGCCCCCCTGGTGAATGCCTGGGGCTTTGGCTTCAAGCATGGCCAATGGCCCGACTCCACCACTGTAGATAGCCTCCGGCAGTTTGTCGGCTGGCGCAAGGTCAGCATCCAGGACCACCAGGTGCATAAGCAAGACCCCCGCATGGTACTGGACTTCAGTGCAGTGGCCAAAGGCTTCGGGGTTGACCAGGTGGCCTCCCTGCTCCGCAGCCGTGGCATTGAGAACTTCATGGTGGAGATAGGCGGAGAGATTGTGTCACACGGACAGAACCCCAAGGGAGAGGCCTGGCGCATAGGCATCAACAAGCCCGACGAGGACTCCACGAGCACGAGCAACGAGCTGCAGGACATCATCGAGCTGCATGACTGCGCCATTGCCACCAGCGGCAATTACCGCAACTACTACATGCACGACGGCAAACGCGTGGCCCACACAATAGACCCACACAGCGGCTACCCCGTGCAGCACAGCATCCTGAGCAGCACTGTGATGGCTCCCACATGCGCCATGGCCGACGGCTTTGCCACAGCCTTCATGGTGCTGGGACTCGACAGCGCACAGGCTGTGTTGCGGAAGCATCCAGAGCTGCAGGCTTACTTCATCCTCTCCACACCCGAGGGCAAGTATGCCACCTGGTGCACGCCCGGCATTGAGAAACTGCTCTCGGGAAACAAGTAGCAAGGCAACGCACCACAGAAAACAGGAGGAAGCACAATGGACATCGGGACAAAATACAGGTTCTTGACACGAATGCCCCTGTTGCAGGGACTCAGCGGGCAAGACCTTGCACGGCTGGAGGAGTCGCATGGGCTGGAGATGGAGTCCATCCCGCCCAGCCGCCTGCCCCTGCTCAACCAGGGAAATGCCTGCACGCACCTCATCCTGGTGGCCAACGGGACGCTACTCCGAAAGCATGTCACCAGGGACAGCCGGCTCTGCATCTCGGCCTGCCTTCACCCGCCAGTTGCCATCGAGCCAGAGAGCCTGTATGGACTGCACTGCCATTACCGCGACTCATACTACGCCAACACGGAACTGCAAATCATCAGCATCAGGAAGACGGACGTGGGAAAATTCCTTATGGACATCCCCATCTTCCGCTACAACCTACTCAACTACCTCGCTGCCGTGTCACACAAGCAGTGCCTCCTGATGGCTCCCACACCTCCACGTCCCGTGGCCCAGAAGTTCCTGCACCTGCTGGAGACCCTCTGCCGTGAGGACGACACCGACATCACCCTGAGAGTCAAGATGACCGACCTGGCCCTTTATATTGAGGAGACACGACTCACCGTGTCGCGCATGCTCAACACGCTGGCCAGCCAGCAGGCCATCCACATCTCGCGCTCAACCATCACCATCCCCTCCCTGCTGTCGCTCAGAGAACACATCCAAAGCACACAAGGCGCAGAAGAGAGTGACCGGGAAGACATATATAAATAAGGTAAGCACACACCACACAAGCAAAGTATAGATAATGACTGACACAACGAGAAAGAATCCCCTGCTCAGCGGAGACTATGGCACGCCCCATAACACCGCGCCATTTGGCCAGATTACCCTGGATGACTTCGAGGAGGCCATCATGGAGGGCATGCGACAGGAGGAATCCGCCATACAGGAGATTACGGACTGCACGGACGAGCCCACCTTTGAGAACACCATCCTGCCGCCCACTGACGAACTGCTCAACCGAGCCACCACCATATTCTTCAACCTGCTCAGCAGTTGCACCTCTGACGAGGCCGACCACCTGGCAGAGAAGTTGTCACCACTCCTCACCGAGCACTCCAACAAGATTCTGCTCAACGAGAAACTCTTTGAACGCATCAAGTATGTCAAGGAGCATGCGACAGGACTGGATGCCGAGGAGCAGAAAGTGCTGGACAACGCCTTTGACGGCTTTCAGCGAGGGGGTGCCTGCCTCGGCAACGAGGACAAGGAGCGGCTCACACGCATGCGGGTGGAACTGTCGGGGCTGACCCTCCAGTTCAGCCAGAACTATCTGAAGGAAACTAATGCCTACAGCCTGCATGTGGAGGACAAGGCACAACTGTCGGGGCTGCCTGACACGGCCATGGAGGCCGCCGCACTGGCTGCCAAGCAAAAGGGGATGACGGGATGGCTCTTCACTCTGCACCAGCCCAGTTATGGCCCATTCATGACCTATGCTGACAACCGTGAGTTGCGCAGGCAGATATATACCGCCAAGAACACCATCTGCTGCAAGGGGGGAGAGCATGACAACAGGCAGATTGTGAGCCGCATAGTAAATCTCAAGCGGGAAATAGCCCAACTGCTGGGCAACGACACCTATGCCGACTATGTGCTCAAGCGGCGCATGGCCGAGAACACAGGCAACGTGTATGCACTCATTGACCAGTTGATGGAAGCCTACATGCCCAAGGCACGCAGCGAGGTGGCCGAGGTGGAGGCACTGGCCAAGCGGCTTGAGGGCGAGGACTTCAAGCTCGAGCCGTGGGACTACTCCTACTATGGGCAGAAGCTAAAGAAGGAACGCTTCGACCTGGACTCCGAGATGCTGCGTCCTTACTTCCGCCTGGAGAATGTCAAGAAGGGCATATTCGGTCTGGCCACACGCCTCTATGGCATCACCTTCCACCGCCGTGAGGACATACCTGTGTATCATCCTGACGTGGAGGCCTACGAGGTGCGCGATGAGAACAATGCCTATCTGGCGGTTCTCTATGCTGACTTCTACCCACGTGAAAACAAGCAGAGCGGTGCCTGGATGACCAGTTATTCAGAGCAATATGTGGACCGCGATGGAGAAGACCACCGCCCGCATGTGAGCATCACGATGAATCTGACCAAACCAACAGAGGACAAGCCCTCGCTGCTCACCCTGGGCGAGGTGGAGACCTTCCTGCACGAGTTTGGGCATGCCCTGCACGGCATCTTCTCGCGTGTGCGCTTCATGTCGCTCAGTGGCACCAATGTCTATTGGGACTTTGTGGAACTCCCCTCACAGTTCATGGAGAACTACGCCACCCAGGAGGAGTTTCTGCGCACCTTTGCATTCCACTACCAGACCGGCGAGCCCTTGCCTGCCGAGCTGATTCTGCGTGTCAAGGACAGTGCCAACTTCCAGTGCGGCTACCAGTGCATCAGACAACTGAGTTTCTGCATGCTGGACATGGCCTACTATGACCGCCGTGAGGAGTTCCACGAGGATGTGCCCGCCTTTGAGAAGAAGGCATGGGCCAAGGCACAACTGCTGCCACAGTTGCCACAGGCCTGCATGTCGGTACAGTTTGGCCATATCATGAGCGGTGGTTATGCGGCCGGTTACTACAGTTACAAGTGGGCCGAGGTGCTGGATGCCGATGCCTTCAGCGTCTTCCTCCAAAACGGCATCTTCGACCGTGCCACCGCCACACGCTTCCGCCGCGAGATACTTGAGCGCGGGGGTACAGAACCTCCCATGGTGCTCTACGAGCGTTTCCGTGGACAGAAGCCCACCATTGACGCGCTGCTGAGGAGGAATGGGATAAGCCCCATTCCGACCTCTACCAAGGGAGAGAGGCATTCAGCGGAAACAGAGATGACCGCCAAGCAAAGGGAACTGGACAGCCGCTACCTGCGCATGGCACGCATCTGGAGCGAGAACAGCTACTGCAAACGCCGACAGGTGGGCGCGCTCATCGTGAAGGACAAGCGCATCATCAGCGACGGTTATAACGGCACGCCATCAGGATTTGAAAACGTGTGCGAGGATGAGAACAACCTCACCAAGCCATACGTGCTGCACGCCGAGGCCAATGCCATCACCAAGATAGCACGCAGCAACAACAACAGCGACGGGAGCACGCTATACGTCACCGACTCGCCCTGTGTGGAATGCGCGAAACTTATCATCCAGGCTGGCATACGCAGGGTAGTCTATGCACGCGACTACAGACTGGCCGACGGCCTGGAACTCCTACACAGGGCTGGCATTGAGGTGGAACTGCTGAGCCTGCCACCGACAAGGGAAGGAGACACTGAGGGACAATAATTCCCGCAACCACCTCCCTCTCCCAACCAAGGAGACCAGGTAGGAGAAGCATTGACAGAAACAGTAAAACCAATTCATAAGGATATGGACAATAACATCAAAGGACGTTTCACACCGCTGCTCATCTCGCTGGGTGTCATTGCAGGCATACTCATAGGCACGTTCTGCACCAGCCACTTCTCGGGCAACCGACTGAGCATCATCAACACAGGTACCAACAAGTTGAGTTATCTGCTGCAGATTATCGACAACAATTATGTTGATACCGTAGATATGTCACAACTGGTGGAGGACGCCATGCCGGAGATACTGAAGGAACTTGACCCGCACAGCAGTTACCTAAGTGTGCAGGATGCCAAGGAGGCCGATGATGACCTGCGCGGCTCGTTCAGCGGCATCGGTGTCAGCTTTGTGGTGCAGAAGGACACGGTGAACGTGATGTCGGTCATCCACGGAGGACCTGCCGAGAAGGTGGGCCTGCTGGCAGGTGACCGCATCGTAAGCGCCAACGGCAAGTCCCTCGTGGGGATGGAGTCACAGGACGTGATGAAGCATCTGAAGGGGCCCAAGGACAGCAAGGTGCGCCTGGGAGTCGTGCGACACGGCACCAAGGGAGTCACCACCTTCACCGTCGTGCGTGGAGACATCCCCGTGGTGAGCGTGGATGCCTACTACATGCTCAATGACGACACGGGTTACATACGTGTGAAGAACTTCGGGGAACAGACCTATGCCGAGATGCTGGTGGCTCTTGCCGAGCTGAGCGTGAAGGGCATGAAGGGCCTGGTCATCGACCTGCGCGGCAACACAGGAGGCTATATGCACATCGCCATACAGATGGCCAACGAGTTCCTGCCCAAGGGACGCCTCATCGTATATACCCAGGGACGCAAGAGCCCACGCGAGGAGTTTACCAGCGATGGGCGCGGCACCTTCCAGACCATGCCACTGGTGGTGCTCGTGGATGAGGGCAGTGCCAGTTCGAGCGAGATATTCGCAGGTGCCATCCAGGACAATGACCGTGGCACCATCGTGGGCCGACGCACCTTTGGCAAGGGACTGGTGCAGCAACCTGTGGAGTTCCGTGACGGCAGCGTCGTGCGCCTCACTATAGCCCGCTATTACACGCCCAGCGGACGTTGCATACAGAAGCCCTATGTCAAGGGACATGACGAGGACTACGAAAACGAGTTGCTGGCACGCTATGAGCGCGGCGAGTTCTTCTCCCAGGACAGCATCCACCAGGATGGGCCGTCCTACAAGACTCGTCTCGGACGCACCGTATATGGTGGTGGCGGCATCGTACCCGATGTGTTCATCCCCGAGGACACCACCGCAGTGACCTCATATTACCGCGAGGCACTCTTCACGGGGCTTATCCGCCAGTTCGCATTTACCTATACCGACACCAACCGCGAGAAGCTCGCCGCCTACCCCACTGCCGCACAGATGGAGAAATACCTGCGTGGCCAGGGGCTGCTCGAGCAGTTTGCCCGCTTTGCCGAGCAGCACTCCCTGCGCCGCCGCAACCTCATGCTCTACAAGAGCCGTCCGCTCTTTGAGCGTGCCATCTACGGCAACATCATCTACAATGCCCTCGACATGAGTGAGTACATCCAGTTCCTCAACGAGAATGACCCCACCGTGCTCAAGGCAGTGGACATCCTGGAGCAGGGCGAGTCCATCCCCAAGGCTGTCCCGGGAAAGGCAGACCGGCAGGGCAAGACGGCCTGTGCCGCCCCTGCCATACCCCAGGCACGCCGATTGCTGGCAGTCCAGCATGGATAACCACAACACTGCCGCACGACACATAATTATGTACCCG
>CAVKOT010000102.1:801-9874 GCA_963658045.1 Opitutia bacterium UBA4654 | reverse complement strand
GCATTATATACATAGGAACACATGCGCGCATAGTCGTGCGCGCCAAACGACTGGGCAACGGGTATGCCCATGCCGCCGGCCAGCCCTGTGCAGAAGCCCAGGATGAGGAACAGCACCGAACTGCTGGCTCCCACGCCCGCCAGAGCGGTAGTGCCCAGGAAACGCCCCACGATGGCGGCATCGACCAGGGAGTAGAACTGCTGCAGGAGGTTGCCGCCAAGCAGGGGCAACGCAAAGGATAGGATAAGGGGCGCGGGACGCCCCACGGTCATGTCTTTCGTCATAGTTATCCGACTTCAATCTGGTGGCACGGCATGCCCACAGGCGTGCGCCACGCCTTGGCTTACGCTTACGGGCTGCAAAGTTACGGATTTTCTGTGGTATGGGGAAGCCCCCTCCCAACCTCCCCCAAGGGGGAGGGGACATTCGGCGTACAAAGTGTGTGGAAAGATGCAGCGCGGTGCGTGGGCAGATGCAGGCGCATGCGTGGGCAGACGCAGCGGCATGCGTGGGCGGATGCAGCGGCATGCGTTGACGAATACCGCGCGGTGCGTTTTCTGGGGGAGAAATCTACAGTCAGGGGAGCAAGGAGCGTGCTGGCTATGCCAAGGCTGTTTCAGCATGGCCATGAGGACAGGAAGGGGGACACGCCCCTCCCCCTGGGGGAGGTCGGGAGGGGGCTTTTACTTCTCTCCCTTACCTTCTCCTCTTGCCAAAGAGGTCCCTCATGCCATCGAGGTCAAAGCCCAGCGAGAAGCGCATGGTCTGGTCAAGGGGGTTGGTCTGGCTGGTGCTGAACACATAGGCGGCATCCACCGTGAACACACTCATGTGGAAACCGGCACCCACGGTGAAGTACTTGCGGTTGCCCTTGTTGGCGGCCTCGTGGTGATAGCCGCCACGCAGCATGAAGCGGTCGTTGTAAGTGTACTCACAGCCCACGCTCCACTGTATCTCCTGCATCTCCTCCTTGAACCCATTGGGGGCATCGTGGAAACTCTTGAAGATACCGGCAATGGGCGACACGTCATAGTACTCCTTCTGCACGCGGTCGGTGTAGTCGTTGTCAGTCTCGCCATGCTCGGTGTCCTGCTTGGGATAGGTAGGCACGAGGAGTTTGTTGGCATCTGCGGCGATGCTGAACTTGTTATACTCGTTGAAGGGGACGGTCATGTTCAGGCCCAGGCGCAGGTTGGTGGGGATGAACTCGGAGTTGTCATCGCCTCCGTAGGAAATCTTGCTGCCGATGTTGTTGATGTTCAGTCCCCAGCCGAAACTGCACTCGCGGCTGCCCATCATGAAGTAGCCCAGGCGGTAGAGGGCGATGTCGGCGGCAAATGCCTTGCCTGGACTGCTCTCGGCGGTGTAGTCGTAGCGGATGTCGGAGAAGATGAAGCGCATGTTGACAGCCATCGAGAAACGCTCGCTGAGCATGCGGCTGTAGCCGGCATCGACAGCAAACTCATAGGGGTTGATGGTCATGTCGTCATTTCCCTCAAGGAACACCTCGCCCAGGCTGAAGAAGCGGAGCGACGCGCTCACGGCTGAGTAGTCACCGATGCGGTAGAAGCCGGTGAGATTGGCCAGGTTGATGTCATTGACCAACTTGCGCAGCCAGGGGGTGTAACTCACTCCCACACCCGCACGGGCGATGTTGAAGGGATACTTGGCTGGGTTCCAGTACTGGGCATTGACATCTGCCTCGGTGGCGGCACCCACATCGCCCATGGCTCCCGCACGCGCGTCGGGGGCAATGGAGAGTGACGTGACGCTGGTGCGCACGGGGTTGAACATGTTGTTCTTGTAACTGTTCCCCCCATCGGACAGGGCGGGAAGAGCCACTGCGGCACACAGGCCCAGCACACATAATCTATATGGAAACTTCACCTTCATACACTTATATAAACTTCGCAGCGGGCTCATTTATTGTTTATGACCACTATTTTTTGTGTCTTCGACACATAGGAGCTTCCGCCACAGCGCACCCTGCAGCGGTAGAAATAGACTCCGGTGGAGAGGCGGCCGCCACTGCCGCTCACGAGGTTCCAGGGAATGGAGTAGAGGCCAGTGGGGCTGCTGCCCGTCTGGGTGGTGCTCCACAGCCGCTGCCCAGCAAAGTCATAGACATCGATAGTGAACTGGCACTCAGAGCCTGGCAGGTCATAGGAGACCAGGAAGTTGGTGCTGGTGACGGCGGGATTCTGGCTGGCCGAGAGGCTGAGCACATCGGGCTTGAGGGCGGGGTTGACACGGAAGGCGAGTGTGGTGCTGCCCATGTTGTTGAGCATGTCCCAGGCACGGAAGGTGAGGGTGTGCTCGCCCGCATCAAGGGTGGGGAGGGTGAAGGCCACCGAGCCGCGCGTGAAGTCGCCAAACTCGCGCACGTAATAGTCATTGAGGTCATAGGTCATGTCGGCACGCCCGTCGATGACGAGCGAGAGGTTGTGCCCCACGCCTGTCCCGCTCACGTTCACTCCGCTCGCGTCCTCGAGCTGGGCCACAAAGTAGGGGGTGGCATTGACCACGCCGCCGTCCTGGAAATCCTCATCATTGAGCCAGGCCGTGATGCTCGGGCCGATGGTGTCGGCATCCAGGCCGTCCTCCACGCCGCCCAGGGTAAACTGCTCGCTGTAGCCATTGGCCTCCCGGTGGCCGTCGTCGCTGATGGCGTAGAAGACGAGGCGGCCCGAGGCATCGCTATAACGGATATCCACAGGCACGACAAACTCCATGACAAAGCGGCCCGAGCGCACGCTGTCCTGGGAGTCATAGAGCACAGAGGTGCGGTCCTTGTAGGTGAAGGCCTTGCTGGCCCCGTCATTGTTGCGGCAGGTGACGGTCACCTGGCTGTCAAAGAGCCGCGCGTTGAGCACGCCCTGGAAGTCTGGCAACGTGCTGCCAGAGGCATCCTGCACATGTCCCGCCAGCCTCACACGCTGTCCCGCACGCAAGCGCACCTCGGTGCCTGGGGCGAGTGCCGTGCCGGCTATGCTGTCAAGCACCACGCTGTTGGCAGGCAGGGTGATGGCCAGCGCGGGGTCGCCCAGGAGGGCATAGTGTACCTTGTTCTCCAGGTATTGGCTCCCGCTGTTCTCATTCGACACGATGTTCGTCTTGGCCAGGCGTATGGCATCGCCCACGCGCAGGGGATTTCCCTGGGCATCGCGGGAGAGGAGATAGCGCATGAAGTGCCTGTTCATGGTCAGGTTCTGGGTCGAGAACACGGTGCGGGCAGTGCCATAGAAGGCCAGCGCACCGCCCTGGGCATTGAGCACGGCCTGCTCGCCGATGTTGGCCGTCTGCCCGTCAAAGGGCATCACATCACAGGCGGCGGTGACCCACAGGGGGAGGTTCTGGCTGCGCGCGCTGGTGAAGTCCTCGGCCTGGAGCACAAACTCGTGGCTGAGGGTATAGGTGGCACCGTGCCCGGTGTAGTTCATCACAAGCGCGCCATCCTGCATCTGGCGGCGCAGCAGGCTGGTGACCTCGGGATAGGTGTTGCTCTTGATGGTGCTCACACGCTGGTAGGCATCCCAATAGACCTTGCGCACCTCGGCCTTGGGATTGGCCTGGCGCAACTGCTCGGCCACCTGGTCGGCACCATCCATGTGGCTGTTCTCGTCACCATCATCGCCCAGCACGCAGATGAGGTTCTTCCAGGCCCCGGCATTAGACTGGCTCATGAAGGTGATGCACTTGTCCACCATCACCTTGGCCTCGGCCTGGGTGGTGACGGGGAAGCGGCCAATGCCCAGGTCGGGCTTCTCCAGCAGGGGTGACGCACCCTCACCGTCATCAAGCAGACCGAAGTAGTCCTCCATCACATAGCACTTGATGTCGCTGAAACTGTCATCGCTCTCATAGCAGAGCAGGTAGTCGTCGGGGGAGTAGGCCCGCCAGGCGGTGGAGAGCATGCGGTTGTCCCAGGCGCAGTCACCCATAAGGAGGAGGTAACGGGGAGCCTCGGCATCCGTGCGGGCACGGTCATAAAGCATCTTCATGAAGCGGCGATAAGCCGTGGCATCGGGAGTTCCGCTGGAGAACTCATTGTAGATCTGGTCAGCACGGAACACGCCCACACGCAGGCCGTCATACTGGGCATGGGCATCGGCCAGCCGCTGTGCCTCGGCCTGGAGTTTGCCGCTGGCGGGGATGATGATGACCATGTCCAGGCTGTCGGCGGCATGCAGGTCCTGGCAGGCCACCTCGCCCACATAGGTGGGCTCGGGGAAGGAGTGGGTGGCATCAAAGGCCACATACCGTGCGGTAGGGTCATCGACGATGGCCGTTGCGGTCTCGGCATCAGTGGCACTCAGCCCCACAAGTGCCGCGCAAGTGCGTGGAGCATCCACACGAAGCAGGCGCGTGGAGGCGGGGGCACACTTGATGACAAAGGTCGAGGGGGACTTTTGGCCCGCTGGGGCAGAGAAGGCCACATAGCCAGACGAGGAGGGGACGCTCAGGCGACGGCGGTAGTGCAGGGCCAGGTAGTCGAGGCGTGCGTCATGGCCTGCCGTGCTGGTGAGCCGCACAGTCCACCTGTTGCCTGTGGCATACCCGCCCAGGCTGTAGGTGCCGGACGCGCTGGTGCCATAGACATACCTGGACGTGCTGCCCAGGGAGAGGGTGCCCACATCCTGGCCATTCACGTTGGTCTGCACGAGGGTCGTGCCCTTATAGCCTGCGGTGAAGGCCACGGTGAGCCGCTCGCCGCCATCAGAATCGGTGGTGGAGAGGCTGTAGGTGTGGCTGTTGTTGCTGGCATAGTTGGTGCCGTCATAGAGGTTGCGCCCTCCGGCAAACCATGCAAACTCGTCTCTCTCATAGAGGGTGTGGTCGGTGAAGGTGCTCACCTCGGCCTTGGAGGCCGACGAGGAGAGGGCGGGGAGGGTCTCCAGGGTGGCAGGCTCACCGCCCTCGGTGAGGAAATAGCAGGCCTGGGTGGCATACTCATTGGTGATGCGGGTGTCCCCATCCCAATATACAAGGCCGTTGGCCCAGAAGAGCCAGGTGTCATTGTCCTGCCTGTAAAGGGGTATCTCCTGGAGGTCGTCATAGTCGGCATCGGCCTGGATGAGTTCCTTCTGGCGATAGCCGCCATAGCCAAAGAGACGCACCTTGTCGGGATTAGTGAAGCCCATGCGGCGGAGCCTGGCTCTGGTGAGGGCATAGATGCCATCCTCGGTGACGCTCACCTTCACCCACTTGCCACTGCTGAGCACAGAGTGGCTGGCATAGCGGACTGTCTGCCCGCCTGCGGCCTTAGTCCTGCGTGCAGTCGCAGATTTGGGCACGGGGGTGATAGTGATGCGTGTGGAGACGAGTTTCAGGTACTTGCCACCCTGGCGTATGACCGGGATGAAGGACACGTCAAGCACGCCCACCTTGCGCTGCACGCCCACGAAAGTGTTCACCTGGATTTGCTCGCCAACCAGAGAGTCATAGCGCGTGGCCACGACAGACTCGGCCTGGGTGAGCGGTGCATACTCAGGATATTCCAGGGTCACCTGGTAGTCATTCTGTGTGTAGTTGGACTCCAGGGGAATTACCTCGGTATAGTATGGCAAGACAGAGTCGATGCGCAACTCATTCCAGTCCAGACGGGTAAAGTCGGCACTGATGTCCCTCGCCCCTCCCTGGACAGGAGAGGCCACTACCCTGCCCGCCACTGCCACCAGGAGCAGGAGCGTGAGGCACGTCATATAAAAGTGTCTGTTCATTATCCTTCCTTTCTTCTTTAACCGCCGGAGCCTTCCAACCCTTGCAGATAATCCGGCCTGCGACCCTCACTCACCTGACATGGAAGTCAAGCAGAGGCCGTCCCTCAAGGTATCCCTGCAGGTGGTCGTCAATATGCACGGGGCCTACGCCAGCAGGCGTACCTGTGTAGATGATGTCACCTGTCTTGAGCATGAAGAACTGGCTTATGTAACTGATGACCCGGTCCACACTATGGAGCATGTCACCCGTATAGCCGCTCTGAACCGTGTGGCCGTTGATGTCAAGGTGGAAATGCAGGTTCTGCACCTCGCCCACCTCGGCCAGGGGCACCCATGTGCCTATCACGGCACTGCCATCAAAGCCCTTGCAGAGTTCCCAGGGCAGTCCGGCCTCGCGCAGCCTGCGCTGCAGGTCACGGGCCGTGAAGTCAATGCCCACCGACACCTCGTCGTAATACCTGTGGGCAAACCTCTCGGGGATGCTCCGTCCCAGATGGTTGATGCGCACCACGAGTTCGGTCTCGTACTCGCACTGCTGTGTATAGTCGGGGATGAAAAAGGGTTTCCCTCCCGTGAGCAGGGCGGAGTCTGCCTTGGTAAAGACAACAGGGTCTTTATATAATAACGTGTCATGGAGCTCTTTATTGTGCTCCTGGTAGTTCATTCCTATTCCGAATATCTTCATTTCCTCTGTCTTGACTGAACGTTAGAGTGCAGGACAAAGGTAGGAAGAATTGGGGAAATGGGGAAGAGGATGGGGTATCAAAGTGTGACGAGGGCAAATACCATAAGACATACAGAAAGCGTCAAAGTGCCTTCTCAATAACAGACACAAGTATCTGACATGTTCCTTCTATTAAATATCCACATCTAAATCGCATGTGGATTGCGTATCAAAGAAATCACTTCCGTCTTGTGTCCTTGCATTTGCTTTTCCCTCCCAATAGCCCAACTCCAACAATGGAGTGTCTGGAACTAACGCACGAAGAATCTTTGCAGAGACGGAGTTGAACACAGACTCCTGAAAAGGAACGTCATCCGAGAAATTCATGATAATGCCCAGAAGGCTATCACCTAAGGGTAGCCTGGGCTGAGCCTCACACGACCTTGCCAGTATGCGCAATTCTTGTTCGTATGACCAATCATTCGTTTTTGTGAAGAATAGCGCCTCCCTGTTCCGTTCCAGGAATGCCCCGGCATCTTCTGTTTTAGGCACAAAGATGCTGTTGTCGTATTCATTCTCATAACAGACCCTTTTGCAGGTTGCCCCTGACGGGGCGTTGCCCAGCAACCGTCCCTTGTCAAACACAAGGCAAACGCCCCTGCCCTTACTTGCATAGTGGCCCCACATGGCAGAGATTGCAAATCCCCGGCACTCCTCTCGGTCTTCTGTCAAACTTACCTGCCAATATTGTGCCAACAACTTCTTAATCTTTTTCTCGTCCTTAAACTGTTCAATAAGCAATGGTCTGTAGAATTCTGCCATGTCGTTCATGTGCTCTAATCGGTTAAACAGCAACTCGCCAGACACGACAATCTTTTCTGCGGACTCCATTGTTGTATAATGATACAAGTATTCCATCACCTTTCACTCAACACATTATTGACTTACAGAGGGAAGGGCACAAGATGTCATGTTTTCATCCTCAATGTCCTTCCCTCTATATCATCTCATCAACAATCACCCAAGCACATGAAATTGGGTAATTATTTCACTTTTATCTTGAATGTACGATTCCTGGTTTTCACCATCACCACACCATCTGCCGTATCCAATGTAGATAAAGGTTGGATTACCACTCCTCCAGAAACCTTCTCCATCCCAATCTGTTTGCCATCGACACAAAAGAACGAAATCTGTTCCTCCTCACCAAGACCCGACACAACTATCTCGTTATTTTGTACTCTAACAGTAACGTCCGGCTCATCAGCGGAAAAGACCCCTGTCTCTTTTATTGGATAAATCGCGTAATCACACCATGGAGATACCGATTTATACACATCAACGGACTCTTTTGGCACCTGTATCTGGCAACGTGAAGGAAAACCTAAACCGCTGGAAGACAACACCGCTGGAGGATTTTCAGGCAAGCATGTCACATTATATAGATTGTCACAGCCAGCAAAACAGTATTCGCCAACATACTTTACAGTTTTAGGAATTACCAAGTTTTGTAATTCTGAACAATGTGCAAAACAACAGAGTGGCAATTCTGATACAGAACAAAGAGCGGCCGCACTCCGAAGGCTACGGCAAGACTCAAAGCAAAACTCTCCCAAACTGGTCACGGAAGAGGGTATCTCTATACTCTGAAGGCTACGGCAAGACTCAAAGCAAGACTCTCCCAAACTGGTCACGGAAGAGGGTATCTCCACACTCTGCAAACTGCTGCAACCAGAAAAGCAATAACTTCCCAAACTGGTCACAGAAAAGGGAATCTCCACACTCTGTAAGCTGCTGCAACCAGAAAAGCAATAATCTCCCAAAGCAGTCACGGAAGAGGAAATGTCCACACTCTGTAGGCTGTCGCAATAACGAAAGCAAGAACTTCCCAAACCGGTCACGAAAGAGGGTATCTCTATACTCTGAAGGCTACTGCAAGACTCAAAGCAAGACTCTCCCAAACTGGTCACGGAAGAGGGTATCTCCACACTCTGCAGGCTGCGGCACCCAGAAAAGCAAGAACGTCCCAAACTGGTCACAGAAAAGGGTATCTGCACACTCTGAAGGCTACAGCAGCCAGAAAAGCAAGCCTTTCCCAAACTGGTCACAGAAGAGGGAATCTCCACACTCTGTAGGTTGCTGCAATCAGAAAAGCAAGAACTTCCCAAACTGGTCACGGAAGAGGGTATCTCCACACTCTGAAGGCTAAAGCAACAATAAAAGCATCTGTCATCCAAAGACGTAACAGGATAAACACTTCCATCCATAGTTACCGACTCTGGTATTGAGTAATAAGTTTTTTTCGACACAGGGCACACAACTGATGCCACCCCATTGTATGTATCCACAAAATAAGTTATGCCATCAAACGTATAAATTCCACTAGCCAAAGAAACATTGGTAGCAAGCAGGAAAAGACACGCCACAAACATTCTTCTCACGACTCCCCTTAAAAAGAAAGAGAGAAACAACTCGAATGGCAAGGTGAACATCGAGTTCAAAACACAAGAACTATAAACGTAATTCATCATTTATTGGTTTTAGTTTATACTATCCATATACGAGAGTCGTTTTTACCTCAACGGAACTAACGACCTCTTTATCTCTACCTTATTTGCGCCCGCTATGCCTTTAAGAAGCCGCCTTAGTGCAAATTCATTTCTGTCACCGTCTGCAAGCGGTCCCAAAG
>CAVKOT010000102.1:0-791 GCA_963658045.1 Opitutia bacterium UBA4654 | reverse complement strand
ACTATCAATAGCAGACACAGGCAGGGGAATCTCCACATAAGGAACAAGCACGTTTGAGCACATACGATATTTTTGGGGAACATGGCGTTTAATGGCTCTCCACTCTTTTTCCGCACGAAATGACTCGTCTTTGTAGTTATAACATTCCCAAAGAGTTTGGGAAAGTTCTGTGCAGTCTTCGCCTGTGCCAATAGGTTGTAAAGACTTGAATTTATCAGCAAGCGCTTTCACCGTTGTATATTCACATTTCTTCAGGTCTGCTCCCGAGTTACAGAGTTTCTGTCGCAGTTGTCGAAAGCCAAAACCTATGGCAACGCCAGTTGATCCAGCCGCATAGCACCTCCACATATTCAAGTCATCACCTAACTCTGAAAAAGAGAGCACAAAGGGGAAGCCCCCACAACTTTCAAGCACATTGAGGATAGACTCTTCCTGTCCATTCGCCTTCAAGGCACTCCGCAGCAAAGTACCCTCAGTCTTGTCATTCAGATATGCAGCATGGGTTGCCCACAGTCTGATGTACAACGGTGCTTCTTCACCCTCTCCGACGGGATTCACATTTCCAAGAATAGACAAGAGAGCCTCTGTAGATGTATAATGATATAGAACATTGGGATCCATACACAATACATTTGCGCCAAACGGCTCCCTGTCTGGCAAATTACCATTTAGTGTCCTATACATAAGAAAAAGCGCGGAGCCGTTGTCACTCGTTCCACGCAGTAAAGGCTCTGGCATCGCCCAAGTTGTCGAAACGAGCAACGCCGAAAGCCCCACGCCTGTGTACGTAT
>CAVKOT010000101.1:0-9957 GCA_963658045.1 Opitutia bacterium UBA4654 | reverse complement strand
CATGAGGCGGCAGCACAATGCCCTCGTCAGAGTTTGTATAGGTCACGTCACCGATGGGCATGCCGTTACAACTCAGTTCACCCTTGGCATACACTCGTCCCCGGCGGGCATCCTGGGTGGGGTAGGCATCCTTTGTGATGTCCTGGTAATAATGGATGTCGGTCTGGTCACCATTGAGCGTGTAGCACAATTCGCCGGGCTGCATGGAGGCCAGTTCATCGCCAGCATAACTGTTGTTGATGTTTCCCTCGTTGTTTGAGGCCAGTGTCTCATAGGTGGTGTAGCAGTTGGAGAGGGTGGTGGATCCTGTCACCTCACCCGCGATGCCACCATTGGGAGCCTCCTCGGTGCTCACTGTGATGGTGCCGGCAGTGAAGCAGTTGAGGATGGTACTGTTATTTAACTCGCCACCGATGACACCTGTGCTCACGCCAGCCTCGCTTGTCATCGTGGCGTTGATGATGCCCAGGTTCTTGATGGTGCAGCCGCTCGTGCGTCCGAAGAGACCTACTTTGTAAGTGTCGGTCTGCTTGACTGTGAGGTTACGCACCACATGCCCGCAACCATCAAATGTTCCGCTGTAACTGAACTTCGAGTGGTCATCGTCCTCCGAGTAGAGTCCGATGGGTTGAAAGTTGCTTTCGCCGCTCATGTCCACGTCATTTGTCAGCAGTGCGTTGGCTCCTGTCTCGCCACTTCGCACGACCAGCGTGAACTCGGCGAGTTCCTTGGCAGAACCTATCAAGTAGTTGCCCTTGGCATCCTTGGTAAGGTCTGCCCATGCGCTCATTGTCGATGCGACAGCGAGCATGGTCAGTAGTCCTCTTCCGATTCTCATACTTGTTACCCGTTTTGATTTTATAACTGAATTTGACTTATTTTATAAGTTATATAGTGCTAAGTTACAACTTTTTTATAAGAACGGGAAGTTCTGCGCCTCTTTTCGTGCTTTGATGGAATCAGAATAGTCAATCTTTAACCTGCAATCAGGAAATCCCGATAAGTCGGATATCCGTTAATGTCTCATTTTGACTTGATGCTCATAATGGGTCTATGGGCAAGGCATACAAAAGAACCCCACGCCTCTGTCAGAGAAGAAAGGGGGGCGTGGGGAACTCTCATCAAAGTGGGCTCTCATGCCTGTCACAGGGGGGGAGAGCCCGGAGTCAAATAGTCTTATCTCAGTTTCTTTCCATCAGTCCTATAGGTGTGCCCCTGCGGTGCCTGGATGATAATCTCTCCATCCCTGAGCACCTTGCGCACGCCTTGCTGCCTGCTTTCTGTGGCATTGTCGATGCCCAGGGGGAGGTCGGCATCATTGGGCAGGGACTCCTTCATTGTCCAGCGCAGATAGGGGTAGCCATCATTGATGTCGGCGCGACGCCCCCATACCTTCTCGAAGTCCCATCCCACGAAGGTGGCCATGCGGCGCATCTCCTCGGTGGTGCAGGGAGTGTCCAGCGTGTCGTCACTCTGCCCTGTGGTTTGCTTGTCGTAGTAGTTTCTGTTGTCCTCCGAAGTGGGGTAGCCGTTGCAGCGCAGGCCATGGGTGTTACCCTCGGGCCCCGTGACACGGCCTGTGGCATAGTTGCTGTAAGCGGAACTCATGCCCTGGTCGCCTATCAGCCCAGCCAGTCCAGTTCCGTCGCCAGTCACATTGCCTCGTGCATAGCAGTTGGTGATGCTGGTGCCATAGCCCACAAGTCCGCCTGCGTTGCTCGTACCGGTCACATCCCCCTCGGCATAGCATTGCGTGACTGTAGCCGACTGGAGGATGCCAGCCAGCCCGCCAGCAAAGTCGCTGCTGGCTGTCACCTGTCCGCTGGCCATGCACTGGTTGAGGCTTGCGCCATTGTTCCAGTCGCCGGCCACCAGGCCGGCAAGTCCGCCCACCTTGCTCTTTCCCTCGACAGAGCCAGAGGCATACGAGTTCTCTGTCTTGCGCTCCAGTACGCCAGCGAGCCCACCTACGCAGTCACCGCCTGACACATTGCCAGTGGCGTGGCAGTCGCTCACGTCGCTGCCCTTGCCAGCCAGTCCGCCCACATAGTTGCCGCCAGCACCACGCACGTTGCCTGTGGCATAGGACTGGGAGAGGTAATATCCCTGTCCTACCAGTCCGCCGATATACACATCCTGGCCAGCGGCATCCTCGCCATTGTACTCCACATCGCCCTCACTGTGGCAGTCGGTGATGTTGCTGCAGTTACCTCCTGTCAGTCCGCCCACATACTGTGTGCCCTTGACCAGACCGGTGGCGTGGCAGTGTGATGCCTGGCCGCCCTGTCCTACCAGTCCGCCCACATAGGCAGAGCCGCTGACCTCGCCTGTGGCATAACAACTGTCGGCCTGGAGGTCATATTCGATGGGGCCACCCACCAGTCCGCCCACATTCTCGCGGCCGGTCACCTGTCCTGTGGCATGGCAGCGGGTGAGGTTGTGGCCGCGCCCTGCCAGTCCGCCCACATAAGAGCCCTGCGGAGCCGACACATTACCTGTGGCTGAGCAGTCCACGACGTTGCTGGCCTCACCTGCCAGTCCACCCGCACAACTCCAGCCATCGTGTGTGCTGCGCACATTGCCAGTCGCGTGGCAGTCCTTCAGCACGCCGCGTGCGCTGTTGCCTATGAGCCCGCCCACGCGGTAGCGTCCCTGCACATCGGCCGATGAGTGGCATCCCTGTATGGTGTCCGTCTCTGCGGGTAGGGAGGAGTAGCCTATCAGTCCTCCAGTACCCATCTCCGACTGTGTGTCGTGCGAGATGACGCGGCCCTTGCTGCTGCAGTCACTCACCTGCCCCCAGTTCTGACCTATGAGTCCACCCATGTCGCAGTAGCCCTGCACCTCGACCAATCCTTCTGTGTGGCAGTTCTCCACTTGTCCCTTGTTCACGCCAGCCAGCAGTCCCACATATCCGTAGGTGTTGCTCCCAGAGCAGTTGCCGGGACGCAGGATGGCCGAGGCGGTGATGCGCACGTTGCTCACCTTGGCCTCTGTGCCCAGGTTGCCGAAGAGTCCCTGCTGCACACCCCCATAGTTGGAGTAGTCCTCGGGGCGGTCAAGACATTGGTACAGTCCCGATATGGTGTGTCCCTGGCCATCGAAGGTGCCGTTGAACGTGCCTGTATAGTACTGTCCGATGGGAGACCACTGTATCGCATACACCTCCTGGCCCCACCGCTTCCAGTCAGCGGTGTCGTTGAGCAGGATGTCGGCACCCAGTTTTACGGTCTTGCCAGTGAAGTCTGTCGCGTCCTGCACGCCCTCAATTCCTGCGGTCATTACAGCCAGACCCAGCAGTTGCTCCTTGGTCCTGATGACATAACTGGTGGCAAAGGGGTTCTGGAAAGGCTTCAGGTCATAGGTGAAGTTGTCCAGCCACTTGGCATGCAGGGTGATGTCGCTGCTCAGGCTGCTGCCGAAGTCGAACACCTGGGTGTGCCCGGCGTCGGCATACCAGCCCGCAAACACCTTGCCATCCTGTGTCGGCTTGGCAGGTGCCTCTATCTGGCTTCCCTCCAGTATGCTCTGTGCTGTGAGCGCGGAGCCGCCCTCGCTGTCAAACGTGACCTTGTAGGGAGGGATGAACCCGCTCTCCGTGGCCAGGTACTTGCCGTCGTGCTGGTTGTAGTAGTCCAGTTGCAGGGCGTGTGTGGCATTCCACTGGTCAATCCAGTAGTTGAAGATGTTGGCCAGGTTCTTGCTCTGCAGGTAAGCCGTGGGGTGCCCGCCGTAGAGGCGCACCTGCTCCTCGCTGTCCGAGAGTTTATACACGTCGGAGTCATAGAGCGCGTTGAAGAGCCGCTCTCGCTCCATCATGGGCACGCGGTAGCCCTCCTTGTCGAAGGTGCCCGAGAAGATGAAGTTGGCGATGGTGTCGTTGCTGTAGGTCTCGCCGCCTATGTAGTTCTGGTCGCCCACGACGGCCGACACATGAGTCGAGCCTGTGATGTGGGCCGAGGATGCGCAGTTGAGGATGTTGGTGTTGCCCTCCAGGGCTATCTGGCCAAGTATTCCACCCACACCCCAGCCTGTGCTCTCCACACGGCCCGATGTCCAGCACTGCACGATGCTGACATTCCGCGAGTAGCGTGACGAGCAGCCCGCCAGGATGCCTATGTTGCCTGTCACGGTCTTTGCCCAGGCATTGGTGATGCCCAGGTTGCTGATGGTGGCCCCATGGTTGAGCACTCCGAAGAAGCCCAGGTTGTCATAGTTGCCGTTGATGTACATGTTGCGCACCTCGTGGTAGCCACCGTCATAGTGGCCACGGAAGGTGAAGGCGCAGGCGTTGTCCTCGCCCATGTTGTTGCGGTTGGCACCCTGTCCGATGGGAGTCCACTCGCTGGGCATCTCCTCGCCCCATTCCTCCTGCGGGCGGTTGAGGTCGATGTCGGCCGTCTGCAGGATATACTCGTCGCGGAAGTCCCAGCCCAGGTTGCTCATGGTGGCCAGGTTGGTCAGTTGCTCCTTATTATTTATTATGTAGGGATGCTCTTTCGTGCCGTCGCCTCCACCGATATAGTCGGTCAGGTTGCTGGCCTTCACACCTGTGGGTGTGGGGTACTGCCCGGGGCGGTAGGTCCAGGTGCTGGTGCCCATCCAGGCGGCCACCATGTTGAGCGTATCCACAAACTCCTGGCTCTGCATCTCCTCTGTGGTCTTGGCCATAGAACCTCCCAGGGTGCGCCTGTAGGTGTCTATGCCAGAGTTTATACTGCTGTCATAGGAGCAGAAGACGGTGCGTGAGGAGTTCTGTGTCTCGTTCCAGTAGGAGGCCTGGAACCCCTGCAGGGCGGCCTGGCTGTCAGAGCCTGAGCACTTGCCCGTGGCAAAACAGTTGATGGTTACACCGGGGTAGTCGCCCACGACCTCTCCGTATGACACCTCGCCATTGCCGTTCTCGCCCACAAAGGCGGCTGCCGTGCAGCCATAGCCGCCCACGGTGACGTTGCCCGTGCAGTAGCAGGATTCGATACGTCCCACATTGCTGGCCACAAAGCCCGCCGCGCTCTTGGGCGAGGTCACGTTGCCTGTGGAGTAACACTCGCGTATGATGCCGTCGTTGTTGGCCACAAAGCCCGCGCAGTCAAAGTTGGCATACTTGTAGGAGGCGTTGGACACCTCCACGTTGGCCGAGCACTGCTCTATCAACGCTCCGTCAAACTGTGAGCCGCAGAAGCCTCCCGCCCTGTACTGGGTCACATGGCACTTGCCCTCGGCATGGCTGTCTCGTATCACGGCCTGTGCTCCGGTGCTTGTGCCCACCAGCACTCCCGCGCTGCGCGTACCCTTGGAGGTGGCGTTGGCTGTGCAATGCTCTACCGTGCCATTGGTGTTCTGTCCCACGATGCCTCCGCAGGGACCGTCCTCCACCGAGCCCACAAAGCCAGTCATGGAGCAGTGGCTGATGGTTCCGCCCACGTTGATGGCCA
Source organism: Opitutia bacterium UBA4654 (assembly GCA_963658045.1). Lineage (GTDB taxonomy): Bacteria > Bacteroidota > Bacteroidia > Bacteroidales > Bacteroidaceae > Physcousia. The sequence continues at coordinate 4,522 of CAVKOT010000101.1, read as the reverse complement.
CTATTCCGCCTATGGCCACGGCCCCCACGATGGTGTCGTTCTCCAGTTTCAGATTGGTGATGGTTCCTCCCTCGACATATCCGAACAGTCCCTTGTTCCATCCTGTAAAGTCGAGGTGTATGTCGCTCGTGGGGTCATCGATGTCTATCCCGCCGAAGTCGGGAGCCTGGTTGTAATACAGATTATATATGGTGTGGCCTCCTCCGTCAAAGTTCCCACAGAAGCGCAGTGTGTCCGAAGTCCACTCCCATGCTCCCTGCTGGTCATAGAAGATGCCGCTGATGGGAGTCCACTGCTTCTTTTCCGCGCTGGGCTTGGATGCGTCGCTCATGTACAGGTCGGCTTCCAGGCGGATGTGTTTGCCTTGGAAGTTCTCGCCTGCGTTGACCCTCTCGGCCAGGCCGGCCAGTTGGTCGGCTGTCTTGATGAGGAAAGGATTGTCGGCAGAGCCCGTTCCAGATAGATTCTTGTCAACTCCTCCGTTCCAGAACTCCTGTGCATGCGCACGCACCGAAGGGACAAGACAGTAGCAACAGAAGGCTGCCAGCAGGGTATAAACTGTTCTCTTCATTCCTTTGTGTTGTTTGAGTGTTTATGTTGTCGATTAGGGTTCTCGGACGGAAATGTCTCTTGCAAAGTAAGGGAAACTTCTCCTGCCTGCCAAGGAAAAGCAGTCTGCGTTTGTGTCAATGCGTCAAAACCACATGTTTTTGTTAGAATGACACTTTGGAGCGGTCGGTCACGAAATATGGGGAAGTTCGATGAAATGGGCGAAAAAGCGCATTTCCTCCTTGGCTGCATGACGGGTCTCCTTGGCAGATGCGGCGGAAAGGAACCTCTTGCACTGCTTTCTTCATTTCTTCGCAGAGGATGCGAAAACAGGCAGGCATCCTACCCCGTCTGAAGAATAAATCGTACCTTAGTACCGTAGAAAGCAACTTACATGGACAAATTCAGACAAATACTCAAGTCCTATTATGGCTATGACTCCTTCCGCCCACAGCAGGAGGAAATCATACGGCATGTGTGCGGTGGGGGAGATGCCCTGGTGCTGATGCCCACGGGTGGGGGCAAGTCTATCTGTTTCCAGGTGCCAGCGCTGGCCATGGAGGGCATGGCAGTGGTCATATCGCCGCTCATCTCGCTGATGAAGGACCAAGTGGATGCCCTGCAGGCCAATGGCGTGCAGGCCGAGGCTCTCAACAGCGGAAATCTGGAGAGCAAGAACGACAGCATACGCCAGAGCTGTGAGCGGGGTGAGGTTAGGCTGCTCTACACCTCCCCCGAGCGGTTCCTGGCCGAGGAGCAGTGGCTGCAGGAACGTGTGCGCGTCTCGCTTATTGCCATCGATGAGGCCCACTGCATTAGCCAGTGGGGACATGACTTCCGCCCCGAATATACCCAACTGGGCAACTTGCACGAGCACTTCCCGGGCACACCCATCATGGCTCTCACAGCCACGGCCGACAAGGTCACGCGCCAGGACATACTTGACCAGTTGCGCCTGCGTGAGCCCCGCATTTTCATCAGTTCGTTTGACCGTCCCAACCTCAGCCTGGATGTGCGGCGCGGCTACTCGGCCAAGGATAAGTTGCGCACCATCCTGCAGGTGGTGGCCAGGCATCCTGATGAGAGCGGCATTGTGTATTGCCTCTCGCGCAAGACTACCGAGAAGGTGGCCGAGGAACTGCGACAGAAGGGCATCCGTGTGGGTGTCTATCACGCGGGCATGTCGGCTGGGGAGCGGGACAGGGTGCAGGAGGACTTCCTCTCTGACCGCATCTCCCTGGTGTGTGCCACCATAGCCTTCGGCATGGGTATCGACAAGAGCAACGTGCGCTATGTCATCCACTACAACATGCCCAAGAGCATCGAGAGTTTTTACCAGGAGATTGGGCGCGGAGGCAGGGATGGACTGCCCACCGAGACACTGCTCTTCTACAACCTGCAGGACCTGATGACCCTGCGCAACTTTGCCGATGAGAGCGGGCAGAAGGACATCAACCACGAGAAACTCAACCGCATGCAGGAGTATGCCGAGGCTCAGGTGTGTCGCCGGCGCATCCTGCTTAACTACTTTGGCGAGCCCAGCGACTGTGCCTGCGGCAATTGTGACGTGTGCCGCACACCGCCACAGAGGTTCGATGGCACTGTGCTTGTGCAGAAGGCCCTGTCAGCCATCAAGAGGACGGGCGAGCAGGTGGGTTTCGTGATGACCATACACATCCTGCGCGGGTCGATGAATGCTGAACTGGTGTCACACGGCTATCACATGCTGAAGACCTTTGCCGCAGGACGGGACGTGCCCTTCCGCGACTGGCAGGACTATCTGCTGCAGATGTTGCAGATGGGGTTCCTGGAGGTGGACTACAAGGATGACAAGCACCTGCGTGTGACTCCCCTGGGCGAGGAAGTGCTCTATGGACGCAGGGCGGTGGAACTGGCCGTTGTGGAGAAGAAGGACTTCCGTGTGAAGGAGAACAAGGTGAAGGTGAAGCCCATGCAGCAGCTGTCGCTGAGCAAGGGGATAGAGGATGCCGACCTCTTTGAGAAACTCAGGATGTTGCGCAGGCAAATAGCCGACGAGAACAACTGGGCGGCCTACATCGTCCTGTCCGACAAGACTCTGCATGCCCTGGCCACCGACAAGCCCACCACGCTGGATGCCTTTGGCGATGTCTTCGGCATCGGCGAGCGTAAGAAGCGGGACTTCGGCGCGCGCTTCGTGGCTCTCATCAGACAGCATGAGGGACTGGGTTAGGCTGGCGAAATAAGAATCCGCTTATAGGTTATATCATTTAATTTTGAACAGATACTTACTATTTTATTGCTTATGAAGGTATCAGATATTGCCACTTCATCCCTGGCAGACTGTTCGCCCAGGCTCAGGGAGTGTGTGAGTGCGCGGAATGAGTTTATGAGGGTTGCCATCAGGGAGGCGCGTGAGGGAATCACACGGGGTGATGGCGGCCCCTTTGGCACGGCCATCGTGAGGGACGGAGTACTCATTGCCTCGGGCCACAATCATGTGCTGGCCTATAACGACCCCACTTGCCATGGCGAGGTGGATGCCATACGCAAGGCATGCAAGAGGCTGGGCACCTATGACCTGTCGGGCTGCGAACTCTACACCACAGGCGAGCCATGCCACATGTGCCTGTGTGCCTGTATGTGGGCAAACATCAGCAAGATTTACTACGGCTGCACGATAGCCGACAACGAGATAATAGGTTTCCGCGACAATAAGTTTGACCAGATATTCGGAGGCCGTGACAAGTTGGGTGACTACATGACCGAGATGGACCGGGAAGCCTGCCTGCGCCTCTTCGAGGACTACCAGAAGATGGATGCCACGAGATATTGAGCAGATGAGGCGGGCGGCTTGTGCTGCCCGTCTGCCGTAGTAAGTGAGAGATGGAGGGGGGGGATGATGACACAGTCACATTCCACATTTGATATTCCTCACCCCAATGAGGATTTCCAGCAGGAGCAGGGGGATGTAGCAGCCTTTTGCTCCTGCTGTTTTTGTAAGCCAGGCGAGTGTGGAGCTGATTACCGGTCGCCTGGTGGCGAGTTCTACAGCCAGCAGGATAGGGTAGGCCACCAGGTAAGTGGTAGCCAGCAGACTGTTGGGGTTGAGCGTCAGGGCACCTGCGATGTCCCCCTGAAACATCCGCGCGCACGCCCGGCTTGTTCCACAGCCAGGGCATGGGATGTGGTATAATAGTTTTGAGGGGCAGACTGTAATGTGCATCCAGCCCTCTGATGTGGCCCAGATCCACAGGCAAGTCAGCAGATAGATTGCGGCTGAGACTGCGACGGTGGGCTTGTTGCGGTCAGTAGAGATATGTTTGCAGTTTCTCAAAGTTGTGCTCTTTCGTGGCATTTAGGATAAGGAACCAGTCGATGATGGTCCAAATGCCGAATCCTCCGCAGGTGATGAGTTTGAGAATGCCCTTCATCGTATCTCCAAGGTAGAATCTGTCTGCCCCAAAACCCCCTACAAAAAGTGATAGCAGTAGGGCTGTGATCGGGTCCTTGAATGATATGGTGGCGAGTAGCCCCCACTTGCTGTCGTCAATGGTGAGAAGATGTTCGCGCAGGAATATCATCCGATCACCGGGAAGTTTGCTCGTGTTAGACATGATGAACATGTCCACCTTTTGTTGTTCCATGTGTCTCTTTTGTTGATATGATTGGCTTTGGCCGTTCTTTGGGTACGTCTTTTGGTCTAAGACTTCAAGATGGGTTCCGTAAAACAGCCCGTTCACCTCTGCAAACAGGCTAACTGTTAACCCTGGACAAAGTTAGGAAATTGTTTTGAAACTGGCATTATTCCAGGCTGGGAAATGAAAAATAATTCCTATGCGGTCTTTCGCACGCTTCAGGGGTGGCGAGAGAAGAAAGTTCATAGAAACCACAACGCCCCATTCCTTTTCCATCGCAGTTCTACTGACGTTGCAAAGTAAGTGTCTTGTCCTGGAATAGGTAGACACATTTAGGAACAATAAATGTGTTATAA
>CAVKOT010000100.1:0-9966 GCA_963658045.1 Opitutia bacterium UBA4654 | reverse complement strand
GACTCGAACCAGGAAAGGCAGGACCAGAATCTGCAGTGTTACCATTACACCATAGCCCAATAAACCTTCGCAATCTCTCAATTGCGCTGCAAAGGTACTGACTTTTTCTGACGCAGCAAATCTTTCTGCTAAAAAAATTTAATGCTTTGTTTATTCGAAGAAGTATATTTACCTTTGCATCAGATTTAGATAATACAAGTTATACATATTTAATGGAGATAAAAGACAAACTGGTGTCTGCCATCGTGGATGGCCTGCAGGACAAGAAAGGAACGGGCATCGTGGTGGTGGACCTCACTGGCATGGAAGACGCCGTATGCAAGTATTTTGTGATATGCACGGGTGGTTCGCCGGCCCAGATACAGGCACTGACACGCTCTGTTGCCGACAAGGCGCGTGCCGAGCAGGGTGCCAAGCCCCTGGCCGTGGATGGCCTGCGCAACTCACGCTGGGTGGCAATGGACTATGCCGACGTAATCGTGCACATCATGCTGCCCGAGGAGCGGGCGTTCTATGACATCGAGCACCTGTGGGAGGATGCTGATCTGGTGATCATCCCCGACCTGGACTGACGCGACACCAGCCTTATAACACACGTAACCAATTACTCTTATGGACAAGAACAAATCGCCCAGGCCACGCTTCAGCCTCATGTGGATATATCTGGGAATAGCCATCCTGCTGGGTGTCCTGGTGCTCAACAGCGGCGGGCCGTCCCTGCTTCCCTCATCAGGCAAGGAGGTGACATACAGCCAGTTTAAGACATACGTAACCAAGGGATATGCCTCCCGCATCGTGGCCAACAAGCGCGATGGCTCGCTGTGCATGTATGTGCGGCCCGAGCATGTGCGTGACGTGTTCCCCACGAGTTCTGTACAGCCGGGCACAGAGGCCTTTGTGGAGTCCGACTTCCCGTCGGCTGACAAGCTGGACACCTTCCTGGACCAGCAACATGAGGCAGGACACTTCCAGGGGGATGTGACCTATGAGCAGGGCGATGACATGCTGCACAACATGTTCTGGTCATTTGCGCCCCTGCTGCTCATCATCCTCTTCTGGGTGTTCATGCTGCGCGGAGCAGGCGGGGCAGGTGGCTCCGGCGGGCCCATGGGCATATTCAACGTGGGCAAGAGCCGTGCCAAACTGGTGGAGAAAGACCAGCGCGCCAAGGTCACGTTCAAGGATGTGGCTGGACTGGAAGGAGCCAAGCAGGAGGTGCATGAGATAGTTGACTTCCTGCGCAACCCGCAGAAGTACACCCAACTGGGTGGCAAGATACCCAAGGGCGCGCTGCTGGTGGGCCCTCCAGGAACGGGTAAGACACTGCTGGCCAAGGCCGTGGCAGGAGAGGCCGACGTGCCCTTCTTCTCCATGTCAGGCAGTGACTTCGTGGAGATGTTTGTGGGTGTGGGTGCCAGCCGAGTGCGTGACCTCTTCCGCCAGGCTAAGGAGAAGGCCCCCTGCATCATATTCATCGACGAGATTGATGCCGTGGGACGTGCGCGAAGCAGAGGCGCACAGATGGGTGCCAATGACGAGCGCGAGAACACGCTCAACCAGTTGCTCACCGAGATGGACGGCTTCGGCACCAACAGCGGTGTCATCATCCTGGCAGCCACCAACCGTGCCGACATCCTGGACAAGGCACTCCTGCGTGCCGGACGATTTGACCGACAGATACATGTCGATCTGCCTGACGTGAACGAGCGAAAGGAGATCTTCCAGGTGCATCTCAAGCCTCTGAAGACCGACAAGTCGCTTGACATCGACTTCCTGGCACGCCAGACCCCTGGGTTCAGTGGCGCTGACATTGCCAATGTGTGTAACGAGGCAGCCCTGATAGCAGCCCGCAACGGGGCCTCGGTGGTGACCAAGGACCATTTCCTGGCTGCTGTCGATCGCATCGTGGGCGGACTGGAGAAGAAGACCAAGGTGATGACCGTGGAGGAGAAGCACACCATCGCGCTTCACGAGGCCGGGCACGCCACCATCAGTTGGCTGCTGCAGTATGCCAATCCCCTGGTCAAGGTGACCATCGTGCCACGCGGACGAGCCCTGGGAGCAGCCTGGTACCTGCCCGAGGAGCGGCAGATAAGCACGCGCGAGCAGATGCTCGACGAGATGTGCGCCCTGCTGGGCGGACGCGCAGCCGAGGAAATCTTCACCGGCCATGTGAGCAGCGGAGCCATGAATGACCTGGAGCGCGTGACCAAGCAGGCCTATGGCATGATAGCCTATATGGGCATGGGCGAGAAACTCCCCAACCTGTGCTACTACGACAGCCAGGAATACAGCTTCCAGAAGCCCTACTCCGAGCACACGGCACAGCTCATTGACCAGGAGGTGCAGAGCATGATAGAGGAGCAGTACGCGCGCGCCAAGAAGTTGCTCAGCGAGCACAGCGACGGCCACGCTCAACTGACCCAAAAGCTGGTTGAGCGCGAGGTGGTGTTTGCCGAGGATGTCGAGCGCATCTTCGGACCGCGTCCCTGGGTGAGCCGCACAGAGGAACTGCTGGACGAGGAGAAGGCTGACGAGAAATCCAAGGCACAAGGAACACAGGGCACTGCCACTCAGGACAGCCCCGAGAAACAGCAAAAAGAAGACGATAAGGCATGAAGAACTTCCTATTAAGAACCATTGTGGGCGTGGCCTATGTGGCCTTGCTGGCGGGCAGCCTGTTGTATGGCCCTGACACAGCATTTATCTTTTTCACCTTCGCCGCTGGGGTGACCATCCTGGAGTACTGCATGGCGATTAACGACAGCGTGGGCTTTGGCACGGTGAGCATACTGACAAGCATAGCGGGTTTCATGCTCGTGGCATCCATGTGGGCGTTGTGTCTCGGTGGCGATACATACATCCATTGGTTTGCCGTCTATGGCATGCTCCAGCTGGCCATGCTCATCGTGGGACTGTACCGGCACACGGGCCATCCCCTGCTGGACTGGATGGCCATGCTCGCTGCCCAGGTTTATGTGGCAGTGCCCTTTGGTCTGGTGTCCCTGCTGGCAACAATGAACAGCATGAACTATGAGTACCACTGGCACATTCCTCTGGCCATGTTCGTCTTTATATGGGTCAACGACACGGGAGCCTACCTGCTGGGCAGTGCCCTGCACCGCTGGCTGCCCTGGAAACTGTTCCCAAGCGTGTCGCCTGGCAAGTCATGGGTGGGCACCATCGGAGGCGGCATCGCCACCCTGATTGCCGCGTATGCCTGGTGGTGGTGGATACCCAATGGCTTCGGCCTGTACCAATGGCTGGGCTTTGCCCTGGTGGTGGTGGTGTTTGGCACCTGGGGTGACCTGGTCGAGAGTCAGATGAAGCGCCAACTGGGCATCAAGGACAGCAGTTGCCTCCTGCCTGGCCATGGCGGCCTGCTTGACCGCTTCGACAGCAGCCTGCTTGCCATTCCTGCTTCTGTCATATACTTTGCCTGGATGTACTGATTGTCCCCATAGGGCAGTACCCACCCCCATCCCATACAGACAATGGCGGGCTGCACCCCACACAGGATGCAGCCCGCCATTGTCGTCTATAGAGCCCCACATGCTGTCAGCCAGCACCCCGGCGCGCGCTCTCCCGCTCACAGAAGGCCGTGGGTGTCAGCCCTGTGACAGCCTTGAACACCCGTGCGAAATGGGAGTATTCGGTGAACCCGCAGTCATAGGCCACATTCTTGAGCGGCACGGAAGGGTCTTCGGTGAGCAACCGCTGGGCCTTGTGGATTCTGACGATGCGTATGAAGGTGTTGGGTGACTGCCCTGTGAGCCCTGTCACCTTGCGGTGCAACTGGCGCGTATTGATGCCCAGGCCATCCGACAGCGAGGCCACCGTCACCTCCTCACCCCTGTCTGTCATGTCCAGCACCAGCCGCTCGGCCCGCTCCATAAAGCGGTCAACGGGTGCGGGCACTGGCTGCTGCGGCCGCTCCTCCACCATGTTCTGTGCATACTTCCTGCGTAACAGTTCACGCTGTTCGAGCAACTTGTCCACCCGTATCCGCAACTCATCCTGGTTGAAGGGCTTGGCCAGATAGGCATCAGCCCCCGCCTCCAGGCCGCGCAGGCGGTCTTCCTCTGTCACCTTGGCCGTCACCATGATGACAGGTATGTGGCTCAGGAGCTCATCGGAGCGCACCATCCTGCAAAACTCCAGCCCATCCACACGCGGCATCATCACGTCCGACACGATGATGTCAGGCACGAGTGCCCTGGCCTGCTCCAGTCCCTCCTGCCCATCGCAGGCGAAATGTATCTCATAGGTTCCGCCCAGTTGCTCGGCGATAAAGCCCGCCACATCCCTGTTGTCCTCCACCACCAGCACCTGTCTCAGCCCATGTCCCTCGCCCATGCTTGCGGGCAGAGCCTCCTCGTCAGCCTCCATGCTGTCCATGCCAGGCACTTCCGCCATCTCGTCGGTCGAGATGGGCTTGCCCTTGTGGCGCACAGGCACATCTATGTGGAAGGTGGTTCCCTGCCCAGGTGCGCTCTCCACCGCTATCCTTCCACCGACGGTGGCCACAATCTCGCTCACCAGTGCCAGCCCCACCCCAGTGCCCCGGGCCGAGACGTGCGTGCTGTTGGTATAGAACGGCTGGAAGATGTGCGGCAGCACGTTGGCCTCGATGCCACAGCCCGTGTCAGCAAAGTCCATGCGCACCCACTTGCCATCCCCATGCAGCGTGACCGTCACCGTCCCGCCCTGTGGAGTGAACTTCAGCGAGTTGGACACCAGGTTGCCCACGACCTTGTTCACATAGTCAGGCACGAAGTCCATGCAGAGTTCCTCACCGCAGACGTATCTGAGTTCAATCCCCCTCTCGCGTGCATAGTCCTGGTAAGTGTCTATCACCATGGCCACCTGTGCTGCCAGGTTGCCGTGCCTCCAGTCTGGCTCGCCCACCACCGACTTCACGCGTGAGATGTCGAGCAGCTGTGTGATGAGCGAGAGCAGGTGCCCTCCCTGCCTCTGTATGGTGTGCGCCTTATGTCGCAAGTCACTTCCCTGGGCAGCATGCTCCTCGATGTCACGGCTCAGACCCAGTATGACCGTGAGCGGGGTGCGGAACTCATGCGTGATGTTGGTGAAGAAGTTCTCGCGCATGCTCGCTGTCTGCTGGAGTAGCCGATGGCTGTTCCGGCGCATGCGCTGCACATAGTACATGACCCCGATGACCAGCAGGAGCACCGCCACAATAGCCAGCAGCACCAGTGTGTTGCGTGACTTGGCCCTGCGCTCGACCTGCAGTTCGGCCTGTGCCAGGTCGATGCGCTGCTGCTGTCGTCCCCTGTCGATGCTGATGCCCATGTTGTGTATGCGGTCACGCTTCTTGGAGTCCAGCACGCTGTCCTGCAGTGTCGTGGCCATCACATGGTGGTCCAATGCCTCGCGGAAGCGGCCCTCCCGCTCATAGATGCGGTAGTACAGCTTGTTCACAGTCACCAGATGGTCCAGTGAGTGTATGCTCTGCGCCACCCTCTCGGCCTCCTGCAGCAGGGCCAGTGCCTGCTGCTCGCGGTGCAGGTCATAGTTCACCGAGGCCAGCGAGATGGTGGCCTCCAGCGAGTGCCATTTGTCGGGCGACCCCTTCATCAGGCGGTAAGCCTGCTCATAGTCGGCCAGCGCGTCCCGGTATCTCCCATGTTTCTCATGCAGGGAGCCATAACTGATGTGGCAGAGTGCCTGCCCCAGCGTGTTCCCTGACTCCTGGTTCAGCCTCATCGACTGCCTGTAGCACTCCAGTGCCCGCGCGTCATTGCCCTGCGCACTGTATATCGCCCCCAGGTTGGCATAGTTGATGGCCTGCCCCGTGGCACTTCCCAGAGCCCGCTCGCCGGCCAGCGCCAGGCGGAAGGCACTGTCGGCCCGCTCATAGTTGCCCACACTCAGATAGATGTTGCCCAGCCCGTTCAGCGACACCACCCTGTTCTTCCGCATGACGGAGTCCGTGCGCGCCGACTCCTCACACATGCGGTAGGCCGTGTAGTGGTACTCCTGTGCCACATCCAATATGCCCATGCGCCGGTAGTCGGTGGCGATGTTGTTCAGAGCCTGCACCCACTCCGAGGTGTCCCGCAGGGCCTTGGCCAGATCCAGTCCGCGCGTGTGCAGTCGCAGTGCATCGTCATATCGGCTCTGGTTCCTCATCTCCTTGCCCTCCTGCCGCAGGCGTGCGACACTGTCCCGCAAGGCCGCCTCATCGCTGACCGAGCCACCGCCATGGGCACAGGATACCCACCCCAGCGATGCAACCAGGAGCAGGACAAGGACAAGCGGACGGCACAAGCGCATGCCATGAAACGGAGTTGGAAGAGGAGGAAAAGCGTCCATACACATATACGAGGTGGTTTTATTAGTCACCACAAAATTACAAAAAAGGCACGGAACAGCGAAATGCGAAGGGGCATTGGGCAAGAAGAGTGCAACTCACACACTGACAGCGCATTGGCAAGCAGCCGAATGGAAGGCTTGCACAAATCAGACAGGCGACTGTCCGATACAGGCACATGTTTTTCCTAAATGCGCAAGCCACTGTCCGATATATCCCAGCCGTTTGCCTGCCCGATGCCTACTTTTGCAGCAAACATCAAGCAATCCGCACACTGCAAACCACTCAAGCACGAGCACGATGAACACGCAACCGCTACTCCGCGCCCTACTCCTGGCAGCCACCAGCCTCATGCTGGCGGGCACGACAGGCATGGCCCAGGGTGAGATGGAGTGGCTGGGTGGCACGGTGTATGACTTCGGCACTATTCAGGAGGACGGCGGCACAGCCAGTCACACCTTCATCCTGCGCAACAAGGGGCAGGAACCGTTCTGCATCACAGCCGCCACAGGGCGGTGCCGCTGCACCACTGCCACCTTCAGCACCAGGGAACTGCAGCCTGGCGACACAGCCCATGTGACGGTGCGCTACAACCCCTGGAACCAGCCAGGCACCTTTAGCCAGCGGGTGGCGGTGCGCACCACGGCCGAGGACCGCACGAACTACCTCTTCGTGAAGGGCACGGTGGCCGAGTCGCGCAAGCGCATTGCCAGGGACTATCCACACCGCGCCGGAGGCCTGCGTGTGGCGCTGGACACCCTGTGGATACCACAGCGCAAGGGGACGTTCACACTGTCGGTCCCCTGCATCAATGACACCCTGGTCCCGCTGCATCCCACATGGGTGCGCGAAGGCATGCCGCTGCATCGGCCAACGCAGCGGCATGCGATGGCTGGTGCAGCGGCATGCGATGGCCCACGCAGCGCGGTGCGTCAGCCGCCCCAGGACACCACCCTACCGCCAGGGGCGCGCCACTCGATCCTCGTCACTGTAGATGAGCGGCTGTTGAAGTCACTCAGGCGGGGACAGCAGACCACCCTGAGGATAGGCACCGAGGAGAGTCCCGGCCTCACCTGGCAGGTAGTCCTGGCACTGAAATCAGAGAGAACCCGATAATCCAACCTTTTTCAAAACACAAACGACATGAGAAAATCATTATTACTCCTTATGCTGTGCATGCTCGCGTCACTGGGCGTGCAGGCCAAGAGGGACTGGAGCACACCGTCATCCAGTGACTATCCCTATCACGCCGTCATCTATGCCCAACTGGTGAATGCCGATGGCAAGGAAGTGGGCAGCGTGGGTGGCAACACGCTGCTGGGTGCCTTCATCGGCGACGAGTGCCGCGACTGCCGGGTGGAGCAGAATGTGGGCGACCAGGGAGTGTACCTCTACACGCTCAGGCTGGGCGTGAAGGCCGAGGACGCTGGCAAGTCCGTACAGTTTGTGCTAAGCTACGGCTCATGCGAATACACGCTGCAGAAGACCATCACCGTGAAGGGCGGCGACGAGACTCCCTACCAGCCCTCGTCACCCCTGCAGTTGCCCTACACACCGCTGGAGGAGGTGTCAATGGGCGACCGCATCACGCTGAAGATGGGCGAGACGGCCGACCTGCTCCAGCACATCAAGGTGCAGCCCGAGGGGGCCAACCTGCCCGACGAGATACCCTGGCGGGTGTCGGGCACTGGCACGACAGCCTCGGAGAACCATGTGAAGGTGGAGGGCAACATCGTGACACCACTCAAGCCCACACTGGAGGGCGATGCCGTGACAGCCAACATCGAGACGGGCAAGCAGTCGATTGAGGTCAGCACCCTGGTCATCGTGCACCAGCCCATCACGGGCATGACACTGAACCCCGACCATCCAGACGGTACCATCGTGGTGGATGTGAATGACGACAAGACACTGAACGCCATGCTGGCGCAGATGGTGGTGGTAACACCCAAGGACGCGACGGAGAGCATCAAGTGGGTGTCCTCGGATGAGACGGGCATCCAGAAGAGTGAGTCAGACACGGGGGACTACTGGCTGCCCGTCAAGGCCGGGGAATACACCATGACGGCCACGGCCGAGGGTGGCGCGAAACTGGACATCAAGGTAAGGGTCATCCAGCGTGTGACGGAACTGAAGCAGACTTACCAGATGATACGGGTGCTGAAGGGGGAGGAGGTGAGCCAGTACCTGGCCTTCACCTATGACATCCTGCCGGCTGACGCCACGGTCAAGGCTGCGGGCATCACCTACTCGCCAGCCAAGGGATTCAACTCTGGTGAGGGTGTGGTGCAGTACAACGACGACGGCACCATCACCGCGCTCAAGGCTGGCGGCGTGTACGTGGGCGTGACACACTCTGACATTCCCGACAATAGCATCACGGTGATGGTGCAGGTGGTGGAACTCCCCTCGGCCAGTGACTTCAAGGTCTTGAGCGACCCGCTCTCCATCGAGGTGGCCTCTGATGACCTGGGAAGCGAAAACGTGGAGACGCTTCTGAGGAACAATGTGACCCCCAGCGGTGACTATGAGGAACTCTTCAAGTCATTCAGCGTGGAGGATGCGGGCGCGACACCCATCCTGTCCCGCACGGACGATGACAAACTGGTGGCCAACAAGTATGGCAGCACGACGGTCAGGTTTACCTATAGCACCGAGGCGTGCGAGATAGACAGCCAGGGGCAGTTCAACTACTATGTGAGCAGGACCTGCCAGTTTGAGTTTGCCCTGAACGTTGTGCAGAGCCTGGCCTCCATCTCTTTCACTAACCAGTATATCGCGATGGGCGATGCCAATGCCCGCCTCAGCGTGGAGACCACACCGCAGGGATACGTCCTGGACGAGACGCGGCTGAAGTTTGACATCCCCACCAATGCGGCCCAGCAACCCCTGTTCTCGCTCCAGCGTGTGGAGGGGAAGAATGAGTGGATCATCACTCCCCTGCAGGTGGGCACGGGCAAGCTGGGACTGTACTATGACCAGCTCACGGCCACCAATGAGGTGAAGGTGTCGCAGCGGCTGACGCTGGACGAGGGCTGGCACTGGGTGAGCATCTATGCAGGCAACTACTCGGCCGACTATTTCATGAAGGACATGTACGCCGCGCAGGAGGTCCGCTCACAGAATGAACTGACCTACAACGACCCCAACTATGGCTTCTTTGGCGACCTGAACAAGATGGACGCACGCAAGTGCTACAAGGTGAACGTGAAGTCGGGCGAGCAACTGAGTGCCTACATATATGAGAACGACCTCTATGCCCCCACCCAGGAGGTGGAACTCGTGCTGCATGAGAGGTGGAACTGGATGGGCAACCCCTACTGCTTCGACCACGACATCCAGGAAGTCATGGCCCAGATGAGCAGCCTGCCCACAGGCTCGCGCATCATCTCAAAGGACGGAGGATTTCTGGAGTACAGCGGCAGTGCCTGGGAGGGTGACTTGAAGACCTTGAACGCGGGCGAGGGTTACCTGGTGTACCATGCGGGCTCTGACTATGCGACCGTGCACTTCCCCGCCGAGAGCCAAGTGAAGCGCATGGCTCCCGCACGCCGCATCAATGGGGTGCGCACAGCCAGCGTCACTGCCGTACTTGCGAAGCCAGCTTGTCAGCATGGAGGGGCTTGTCAGAC